>CADEEJ010000480.1 GCA_902826315.1 uncultured Steroidobacter sp. | reverse complement strand
GTGCCCAAGAGACCTCGCCTGCAAATAGCCGCAGCCTGCCGCAGGAGCATAGGCGCATCGCGCGAGGTGCGATACCCGTGAATAGGGGTGGAAGCGAACGCAGCGATCGATGCGGGTTGGTGGAGA
Source organism: uncultured Steroidobacter sp. (assembly GCA_902826315.1). Lineage (GTDB taxonomy): Bacteria > Pseudomonadota > Gammaproteobacteria > Steroidobacterales > Steroidobacteraceae > Steroidobacter. Next base: position 2,723 of record CADEEJ010000480.1, on the reverse strand, counting down.
GGGAGGGACTCGAACCCTCGACCTCGGCATTATGAGTGCCACGCTCTAACCAGCTGAGCTACCTCTCCAACGCGCTTCCGGGCCTGCAGGCGAGGGCGGCCGGGCGGCCGTTCCGGAAGGGCGGCGATTCTACAAGAACGAACTTTGGCCCACAAACCTGCGTTCCTGCCGGTGAAAACCAGGAGGAAATGACGATGTCCGCAGACACGCAGGCCGACGAAAAAGCCATCCGCAAGCTGATCGACGACTGGATGCAGGCGAGCGCGCGCGCAGACACCGCCACGGTGCTGTCCCTGATGTCCGACGACGTCGTGTTCATGACCGCCGGTCGCGAGCCCTTCGGCAAGCAGGAGTTCGCCGCCCAGTCGCAGAGCCTGAGGGAAGTGAAGCTCGAAGGCGTCGCGAAGCCGGTGGAGATCAAGGTGCTGGGCGACTGGGCGTACCTGCGCAATCACATCGACCTCACGATGACGCCGAAGGACGGCCAGCCGGTCAAGCGCGCGGGCTACACGCTGACGATTCTCAATCGCCAGCCGGACGGCCGCTGGCTCATCACGCGAGACGCGAACCTGATGCCGCCGCCGGCTTGATCGCTTTGGATTGCTTGGCGCGGGGCGCGGTCGATAGACTGCCGCATGCCCTCAACTCACGCTTTTTCCGTGGCCGGCAAGGTCGCGTTGATCACCGGTGCGTCCAGCGGTTTCGGCAGGCACTTCGCAAAGGTTCTCGCCCGCGAGGGCGCGAAGGTCGGGCTCGCCGCGCGACGTGTCGATGCGCTCGAATCGCTGGCGCAGGAAATCCGCGGCGCCGGCGGTGTTGCCGCTGTCGCGCAGCTCGACGTTGCCGACGTCGCCTCGATTGCACCGGCGGTCGCGACACTCGAGCGTGAGCTGGGCCGCATCGACGTGCTCGTCAACAATTCGGGGACGTCGATCGTCAAACCGACGCTCGACTACACCGAGCAGGATTGGGACGCAGTCGTCGACGTCAATCTCAAAGGCGCTTTCTTCGTGGCCACCGAAGTTGCGCGGCGCATGCGCGTCGATGGACGCGGCGGCAGCATCATCAATATCGAGTCAATCCTGAGCTTCCGGCAGACCGGCCACATCCCGGCGTACGTTGCGTCGAAAGCCGGCCTCACGCAGTTGACGAAGACGCTGGCGCTGGAGCTCGCCCGTCACAACATCCGCGTCAACGGCATCGCGCCCGGCTACTTCTCGACGGACATCAATCGCGACTTCCTCGCGAGCGACGCCGGCCAGGCGATGATCAAGCGTATCCCGCAGCGGCGTGCCGGCAACGTCGAGGATCTCGAAGGTCCGCTGCTGCTGCTGGCGTGCGATGCTTCGCGCTACATGACCGGCACGACGCTCGCCGTCGACGGCGGCCACCTGGTCAGCAGCCTGTAAGATTTCTCCCGGAGTATTTGGAATGGAACCGAGCCCCGCGATCACACCGCGCACGCTGTTCGAGCACGAGCACGAGATGTTCCGCGACAGCTATCGCCGCTTCGTGCAGAAGGAGATCGGCCCGCACACCGAGGGCTGGCGCGAGCAGGGGTACGTCGATCGCGAGGCGTTCCGCAAGAGCGGCGAGCACGGCTACCTGATGATGTGGGCCGATGAAAAGTATGGCGGCGCCGGCATCCGCGACTTCCGCTACGAGCAGGTGATGATCGAGGAGAACCTGCGCTACGGCGACATCGGCTTCTTCAATACGCTGCATTCGCGGCTCGTCGGCCCGTATCTCGGCGAGCTCGGCAACGAGGAGCAGAAGCAGCGGTTCCTGACGCGCGCGGTCAAGGGCGAGTGCATCCTGGCGATCGCGATGACCGAGCCGGGCGCGGGCAGCGATCTCGCCGGCATGAAGACGCGCGCCGAAGATCGCGGCGACCATTGGGTGATCAACGGCTCGAAGACGTACATCTCGAACGGCCAGATCGCCGATCTCATCATCGTCGCGGCGCGCACGGTGCCGGACAAGACGCATGGCCTCGGCTTGTTCCTGGTCGAGAGCGACATGCCGGGCTTCAAGCGCGGCCGCAATCTGAAGAAGATCGGCTTGAAGGCGCAGGACACGTCCGAGCTGTTCTTCGACAACGTCAAGGTGCCCAAGGCGAACGTGCTCGGCGATCCGACGCGCGGTTTCTACTACCTCACGCAGTTTCTCGCGGAAGAGCGGCTGATCACTGCATGTCAGTGCATCACAAATGCGCAGATCGCGTTCGATCTCGCATATGACTACATCACGAACCGCCGCATGTTCGGCCGACCGCTCGGCGCAATGCAGAACGCGCGCTTCAAGATGGCAGAGATGCGCGCGCAGATCGATGTGCTGCAAACGTTCATCGATCACTGCGTCACGCAGCACAATGCCGGCAAGCTCACTGCGCAGATGGCGGCGGAGGGCAAGCTGCTCGCGAGCGAGCTCGAAGGCCGTGTCGTCGATGACTGCCTGCAGATGCACGGCGGCGCCGGCTACATGGACGAATACCGGATCTCGCGCATGTTCACGGACGCGCGCGTTTCGCGGATCTACGCGGGCGCGTCGGAAGTCATGAAGGAAATCATCGCCCGCGGCGTCGGCCTCGATGATCGAAAAATGAAATAGCGATGCGCCCTCCCTAACCCTCCCCCGCGCGGGGGAGGGAATCTGCAGGATCCGCACTAACCGCCAACCGCCAACCGCCAACCGCCAACCGCCAACCGCCAACCGCCAACCGC
>CADEEJ010000479.1 GCA_902826315.1 uncultured Steroidobacter sp. | reverse complement strand
TCGAGATCGAGGCCGCCGAGTCGCTGACACTCACGCTGACCGCGCCGACCGGTGGCGCAACGATCGGCGCGAACGCAGCGGCCACGCTCACGATCAACGACAACGATGGGGGCAAGCCGCCGCCGGCGCCGCCCCCACCCCAGGGCAGCATTCAGTTCGAGAGGACCGCGCTCGACGTCCAGGAAACCGCCGGTGGTACAACCGCAATCTTCAACGTCTTGCGTACGGGCGGCAGCGAGGGTGCAGTCAGTGCCACGGTAAGCGGAGCCGGCACGGCAACCGAGGATGCCGATTACAGGATCGCGGACACGACCGTCAGCTTCGCTGCGGGCGATGCGGCTGCGAAGACGGTGCGGGTGAACATAGCGGACAACAACGAGGTCGAGGCCGACGAGACGTTGACGCTCACGCTCAGTGCGCCCACTGGCGGCGCGACGATCGGGACGAACGCTGCAGCCGTACTCACGATCAAGGATAACGATGTCCTGTTGGCGCCGACGCTGAATGCGGTAGAGACAGCGGACATCAAGCAGCTGAAGTTCACGTGGTTGCGAGTGCAGGGAGCGACGGGCTATCGCCTGATGGAAAAGGCGGACGCCGCGGCTCAATTCGAGACGATCGCGATCGTCGACGGCGCGGATAACACGAGCTTCACGTTCGATGCCGCCGTGCACGGGACCGATTGGGCCAACCCGACGTATGCGGTCGTGGCCTGCGTCGAGCAGAACTGCTCGGCGCCGTCGAACTTGGTAGGGATCGCCGAGGCGATGCTGAGTGCGATCGGTTATTTCAAAGCGTCCAATACCGACCTGACCGATCAATTCGGCCTTGCAGTCGCCCTCAGCGCGGATGGCAGCACACTCGCTGTGGGCGCGATCGCAGAAGACAGCGACTCGCGGGGCGTGGACAACGCCGAAACCAACGCCACCGATCCGGCCAAGGGCTCGAACTCCGGCGCGGTGTACGTGTTCGTGCACGATGCCCAGGGGCGCTGGACCAAGCAGGGCTACCTCAAGCCTTCCAATACAGACCAGGACGACCACTTCGGTTCTTCGCTCGCACTGAGCGCCAATGGCAGCACACTGGCTGTAGGTGCGAAGGACGAGGACAACAACGCGGGTGGTGTGAACAGCCACAACCAAGGTGACTCCGCTCTCGGCACCGATTCCGGCGCTGCATATGTGTTCACGCGGGATGAGTCGGGAAAGTGGGACCAGCAGGCGTATGTGAAGGCGTTGCATCCCAGTGTGGGCGATTTGTTCGGCTCGGCCCTCGCACTGAGCGCAGACGGCAGCACGCTCGCTGTGGGCGCACTGAACGAGGACGGTGGTGGTATAGGCATCGGCGATCACGATCAGCAAGACGAAAGCGCCGAGGACACTGGCGCCGTGTTCGTCTTCACGCACGATGACGCAGGACAGTGGACGCAGCAGCAGTACATCAAGGCTTCGAATCCCACCGATAAAGATCGCTTCGGCTCCTCGGTCGCGCTGAGCGAAGATGGCAGCACGCTCGCCGTCGGCGCGATCAACGAGGACAGCGCTGCGCAGGTCGTCGATGGCGATCAGGGCGATAGCACGACCGCAGAAAACTTCGGCGCCGTGTATGTGTTCACGCGCGACGATGCAGATAAATGGTCGCAACAGGAGTACATCAAGCCTTCCAACGCGGGCGCGGACGATAGCTTCGGCTGGTCGGTCGCACTGAGTGCCAACGGCAACACACTCGCAGTCGGTGCCCCTTTCGAGGACAGCGGTGATACGGGCGCGGGTGCTGACGATCAGGGAGATACCGCCACCGGCCATGACTCTGGCGCTGCGTACGTGTTCACGCGCGATGACGCAGGGGACTGGCAACAGCAGGAGTACGTCAAGGCTTTCAATACCGGCCAGGACGACGTCTTCGGCTCCGCAGTTGCACTGAGTGCCGATGGCGACACGCTCGCGGTCGGCGCGCCAAACGAGGACAGCACCTCGAAGGGCATAGATGGTTCGGACGGCGATGACGTCAACGGCAACATCGACTTTGGCGCCGTGTACGTGTACGCGCGCGATGACACAGGACAGTGGTCGCGCCAGTCCTATGTGAAGGCGTCCAATGCAGGCCCGACCGATACCTTCGGGTTCGCGGTTGCCCTCGGCGGCGACGGTACTGCCGACGGGGACGGCACTACGCTCGCGGTGAGCGCACCCGGCGAATTCAGCGCCTCGCGCGGAATCAGTCACGATCCGGTCGATCAGAACGGGGACAATCAGAACAACGACGACGCGCCGTTTGCCGGCGCCGTTTACCTCTACTGATTCATCGACTCCCCCTCGCGGGCAGCCGTCTCACCGGCTGCCCGCTTCTTTCTTGCGTGAGCTTCTGGTGAGGTGATTCGCCCTACAGTGACCTCCAATCATCCATGGAGGTCCCACGTGAAGCATCTGGCCCGGATTGCCCCGATCACACTGCTCAGCAGCGCGCTGCTCCTCTCCGCTTGTGGCGGTGGTGGTGGCGGCGGCGGTAGTCCGACTCTTCCTCCAGCAGCGACTCCCGGCAGCATTCAGTTCGAAACGACAACAGCGACGGTCACCGAGGGCGCCGCTGTAACGACCGTGACCTTCAATGTGACACGCACGGGTGGCAGCGACGGTGCGGTGAGCGTCACAATCGATCGGACTGGGACAGCGACCGCAGGCACCGACTACACGATCTCAAGCACGACGGTGAGCTTCGCTGCGGGCGATGCGGCGAGCAAGACGCTGACGGTGACTCTGGCGGACGATTCTGTAATCGAGCCTGTCGAGACGCTGACGCTCACGCTGAGTGCGCCGACCGGTGGCGCAACGATCGGTGCGAACGCTGCGG
>CADEEJ010000478.1 GCA_902826315.1 uncultured Steroidobacter sp. | reverse complement strand
CACGTTCGCGGCACTCGAAAAGCCAACGCCTACGGCCGTGCTTCAATACGGCCCCGCTTCGCCGCAAGCCGTGGACGTGTTTCTGCCGAGCGGCAAGGGGCCGCACCCGGTTGCGATTCTTATCCATGGCGGATGCTGGAGAGACTTGCCTGGGGCTGGACGCGAGCAGTTGCGGCCCATTGCCGCACAACTGGCAAAGCAAGGGATCGCGGTGTGGAGCATCGGATATCGGCGAGCGGATGAGAACGGCGGCGGCTACCCCGGAACATTTCAAGACGTCGCGACAGCGATCGATGAACTGCGGTCACAAGCCGCGCTCTACAAACTGGATACTTCACGCACGGTGGTGGTGGGGCACTCGGCAGGCGGCCATCTCGCCCTCTGGGCATCGGTGCGCAATCGCCTCCCTGCACACAGCCCCCTTCGCGATACGGATGCCTTCGTGCCTGGCGCAGTCATCAGTCTGGCGGGCATCGCGGACCTCACATCATTCGGGCGCTTCGTTCCGCTGCACTGTGGTCCTGGAATCATCGAACGGCTGGTGCCGGAACGCGCCTCGCCCGATCCGTACGCGGAAATTTCACCGGCGCAACTACCCCCACCGCCCGGCCGCGTCGTGATGGTCAGCGGCATTCTCGATCGGCTCGTTCCACCGTACGTCGCGGACGACTACGCTCGATCGATGCGCCGAGCGCACGCCAAGGAAGTCACGCTCATCGACATTCCGGGCGCAGGTCATTTCGACCTCGTCATGCCAGGCACTCCGGCGTGGCAAGAAGTTGAGTTGCGGATCAGGGAGGCATTGAGCGTCGATGCCGTCTAGCGCGTTGCGCGTTCCAAGGTTTCTCGACCCAGGGTGAGCGGAGAATCGCCTTCGCGGCTAGGCCTGCTCGCGCTGCATGATGAGCAGATCCAGCGGATCAGGCTCTGCGACACCTAGCATCGTGAGAATCGCATGGGCCTGCCCGCGATGATGCGTCTGGTGATTGAACAGATGGGCGAGTATTTCCCGCCGACGCTGCCGTTGAGACGCGCCGTTGAGCATTCGATAGTTCACAAATTCCTCGAACGCCGGCTCAGCCAACCCCTGCACAAACCCTAGGATTCGGCTGTCTTCCTCTACTCTCGCAGCGTGCAGCGACGACAGGTCGTTGAATAGTGTCGCGTTGAGCTTGTCCGGTTGATCCCCCACGCCGGTCAGGCGGTGCATCCAAATGCGATCCGCGACCAGAAGGTGATTGAGGGTACCGTGCAGGCTCCCAAAATACGCGCCGACTTCCTTACGATAAAGTTCGTCAGCGAGCGCGCCGGCCATGCGAAAGAGTCGCGCATTGGCCCAGGCGTTGTAGCTCGCCATCATTACGAAATGCGTCTTCATCGAAGGTCCTCGGCGCGTCGATCCCGCGAGTGAGCGTACTGCATCGTGGCCCACCTGCAACCGCGAGGTCGTGCTCGTGACCGATGCCGGAGAAGAAATTCTGCGGGCCGGTGACTGCGCGGGCTTCCCGGCAGGCGTAGCCGACGGCCATCACCTGCAGAATCGATCCACGCACGCAGCCACCGTTCTGGAGATCGGCACGCGTCGACTGGCGGATGACGAAGCCTTCTATTCAGACATCGATCTGCACGCCCTCGCAGGCGACGCCGGTTATGCGCACCGGGACGGACGGCCCTACCCGCGCAGGTGACAGCCCATCGAACTTGCGCGCAGCTGCCGGACTCCGAATGGCGTGGTCTCGCCGAGCTGTGGTCACTGCGTTCGCTCGAGGGCTTCTTGCGCACGGAACGCCTGTAGTACGAACCGCACCGCATAGTTGCCCTCGTGACATGCGAACTCGAAGATGAGCTCGCGCGAGCGACGCAGGCGATTGCGGCCACTCCACGTCGTCGTGTACCAGGTTGGATCGGCGACAGTGAACTCGTAGCTCAACTCGTCATCTGCAGCTCGCGTGAAGCGCTCTGTGACCACGGTTGCAGGCGACACCAGGAAGTAGATACCTGCAGTCGAGCGCAGACGGCTGGCGGCGAGGAAATGCCGCGTCTCCACGACGAGTGTGTCGCCGTCCCACCAGCCGATTGAATCTCCCAGCCACGACGCCAGTGCAGCCGGGTTGTGCCGGCCATTCATCCGCACGATGCGCGCATCGCGGTTCCATTCATGCTGGATCAGCACGGCGTCGCGTGTTTGCACGATCTGGTGCAAGTTGAGTGTGGGAACGTGCAGCATCGGCGGCGTAGATGCCGGCGAGCTCAGGCATCGTTCGGTCGGCGGGCGCTCTTCCGGTCCGTCCCCTCCCACACCGCCCGTTGTTGCCAGGCGAGCGCGAAAGCGTGCAGCCTCTTCCCGAAATGCGGCATTACCCGGAATCCGACCATCGTTGGGCTCGACGATGACGGAGCTGTGCCATTCGCCGTCAACCGACTCGACTGCCTGTACTTCATCGAATGCTTCTGCCGCAGCTCCTGTCGCCTGGCCTCGACGCATCCCGGCAATGCGCTCTTCGATCGCACCCGCCTGCTCACGCGATACGACGAGCGCATCGAATCCCGGCAGCCGTTCCAGCGGCGTCAGGTTCGACAGGCTCCACACGCCCTGCAGATCGACCTGACCATCTTCCAGGCGCGCCGGACGATAAGGGTCCGCTGCAAACGCCGACGCTCCCAACGCCATGGAGACGAACAGACCGACTGCGAGGCGACGCTTCACCCCGCCGGAAGCTACGTGGCGCCGACAGTGCGGTCAATGATCCCTAGGTTCAAACGTAGCTGAGCCACCAATCCTGTCTGCGTGCCTTGATCGCCGCGACCCATCGGCAAAGCGGATACAGGATGACGACCACCGCGATCCAGATCAGG
>CADEEJ010000477.1 GCA_902826315.1 uncultured Steroidobacter sp. | reverse complement strand
ACGAGCTGCGCAGCCTGAATTCGCAGATCGAATACGTGCTGCGGGATTCGCTGCGGAAGGCCGGAAGGATCAAGGCACCGCCGGAGGACGAGCGGCAGCGCGACGAATGACAGGACGCCGGCTGCCGCGATAATTCTCCGCGTCACGACAGTTCCACCATGGATCGCGTCTTCGGAGGACACGTCGATGAGTATCCGACGCCTTGGCTTGATCGCCTGGTGCCTGCTTCTGTCGTTCGCTGCATCCGCGCAGCAGCGCTTCGATCCCCGCCAGCTGTTCGAGCGTAACGAAGCGCGGCGCAGCGCCCTACTGCAATCGCTGACCTTCGCCGCCGAGCCGAGCCCGAACATGTGCGTCGCGCCGCCGCAGACTACACCGGCGCAGATCGACATCGATCGCTCGCTGTTCGTGCACGACCGGGCCACGCTCGACGCGGGCAACTTTTCGTTGCGGCATACGCTGGACAAGATTGCCGACGATGTCGACGGCGTCGTCAACGGCACGACGGCACTCACCATATTTCGCCAGCTCTGGGACACGCAGAACGCAGCGCCGGGAACCACGAACGGCCCCCATTGCTCGGACAATGGCAGCACGCTGAACGGCTTTCCGATCGCTTGCCCGCGCCTGGAAGGCAGCGAGGCTGCGGGCGACGACACTGCGATCGCTGACAAGATCAACACCTATGTACCGCTGGCTCTCGTGAATCGGCTGGACCTTGCGCACGAAGGGTGGCGCAACTGCGGTGAGTACCGAATCATCTACGGCAAGAGGGGTGGCGCGGGTCGCAACTTGATCATCTTCGAAGCGGTGCTGCCGAATCCGAAGCCAGGGTGCCGCGACGGTTGTCGGCAAGTCGCGGAGTTCTGGCAATCGCTGTCGACGATCCAGTCGCCCGCGCAGCGCGCGGCGCTGCTGGTGAGATTTTTCTACGGCGACCCGCCCAACACACCCGACCTCCTGCCTGGATTTCGCGAGGTCGTGCACGCCGATCACTACAGCGCCAAAGGCGTAACCAGCGGCTACGGCTCTTCGGGCAGCGGCCAGATCCGCACCAATGAGTTTCTGCAATTTCCAGAGGCGGAGCCCCAGCCGTGGATGCTGCGCGAGTACAAGACGGCGATCGACTGCGGCAGTCAGCCCTGCACTTTCACGATGGTGCCGATCATGGTGAAGGTGAATCCATTCGGTGAGCTGTGGAACGAGGATCGAGCGCATTCCGGGCCGCTGCAAGCGCTCGCACAGGCGTTCCAGGCAGGTGTCGAAGCGGACGTCTCGCGTCTCGCGTCGGCGGACATCACCCGGATCGGCTACTCGGTTGCGCTCGAGCACGATGCGGGCCAGAGCATCTCGCAGCCTGAGTCGCCGCAGGCGCCCGAGCTGTACCTGCAGCGCTTCGATGAAGCTACCGGTGCAGTCAATACTTTCCGCACGGCGATCGCGGCGAGCGCGATGGCTCACAACCTGACGGCCGCGCAGATCGTCAATCGCGCATTGACGCAGAGTTGCCACGGATGTCATCAGCCCGGGAGCTTCGGTCTGCTCGCCGCGAACAGTATCGGGCCGGTCATCACGCCCAAGGGAGACGTGCTCAACAGCTGGCCGGACGCGCTGAGCTTCGTGCACATCGAGACCGTTGCCGATCCGAATCTGTTCCTCGGCAATCCCGCGTTCGGCAGCGGCGAAGGTCATCGGCTGTCCGAAGCGCTCACGGACGTGTTCCTGCCCGGGCGCAAAAACTTCCTGCTGAGCCAGCTCAACTTGCCGACCTGCGCGTGCCGCAACCGCTTCACGTTCCTCGAAGGAGCGCGTCGTCAGCGCGCGCTGCAGATCCAGGATCGGATCGACGAGCGGTTCGTCGAAGAGCTGGCGCCGCAGAATCGCGAAATCGAACGACTCGAACGCAGCCAGCCTCGTACCGCTGCTACGCAACCCGCCCGTCAGCGTGCAACCGACTTGAGCGCGCAACGAGACCGGGATCTGTCGGCACAACTGGGCGCTGCGGGTCTGGTGCCGGCGGCGCCGACAGCCGTGCAGACGTTACGTCTGACCGCCGCGAGACAGGCACGCGGCAACAAAGCGCTCGAAGCGCAGCTCCGCCAGCAGCAAGTGTCCGAGATCGTTCGCGAGGAGCCGCCGCGACGCACGGTGACGGGCTCGTTCGCTGTGCACTGAACGCCGCAGCGCTCGGCAGCGACTACTCCAGCGCGCTGCGCAGATCCGCCACGAGGTCCTCGACGTCCTCGATGCCCACGGAAAGGCGGATCAGCGAGTCGTCGATGCCGAGCGCCTGGCGCTTGTCCGGCGGAATCGATGCGTGCGTCATCAGGCCCGGGTGATCGACCAGGCTCTCGACGCCGCCGAGACTCTCGGCGAGCGTGAAGACGCGGCAACGCTCGAGCACGCGGCGCGCCTCATCCAGGCCGCCCTTCACTGCGAAACTGACGATGCCGCTGTAGCCGTTCTTCATCTGCCGCTTCGCCAGCTCGTGCTGCGCGTGACTCGGCAGACCGGGATAGAACACGTGCGCGACGCGCGAATGCTTCTCCAACCAACCGGCGATGTGCAGCCCGCTCTCGCTCGCCTGCCGCATGCGTAGCGCGAGCGTCTTCAATCCACGCAACGCGAGGAAGCTGTCGAACGGCCCCGCAATCGCACCGACGGCGTTCTGCAGGAACCCGATCTTCTCGGCCAGCTCCGCGTTCGCCGTGACGGCGACGCCGCCGACCATGTCGGAATGACCGTTCAAATACTTCGTCGCCGAATGCATCACGATGTCGGTGCCCAGTTCCAGCGGCCGCTGGATCCACGGGCTCGCGAACGTGTTGTCGACGACGGTGATGATGCCGCGCCGGCGCGCGAACT
>CADEEJ010000476.1 GCA_902826315.1 uncultured Steroidobacter sp. | reverse complement strand
GGACTCCCTGTTGCGCTCAGCGTCAGCTTACGCGGCCGCGCCACGGGCGCGATGGCGGAACTCGGCGATCACGTGGGTTCAACGCTTCGCGCATCGCACGGCGGAAGCGACAAGGCTCATGCGCTGCAGCCATTCGGTGATGCGCATCTGCACTGCACGTTGCGACCTCAAGCGGCGAGCGCGGACGAGACTGCCTTTCCGATCTGGCACGTCAGGCGCTTGATGCCGGTCGAGTGTGAACGCTTGCAAGGGATGCCGGATCACTACACGCAGATCCCATTTCGGCGTGAGGCTGCCGCGGATGGACCCCGATACGCCGCTATCGGCAACAGCATGGCAGTGCCCTGTGTCAGGTGGATCGGCAGGCGGCTCGCCGCGGCCATGAGAGGGGTTGACGCAGGAGCGCCGTGAGTCGGCTTTTGCGGCGTGGCGAGTTGCGGATTGGCCCGCGATGGCCCAGGCATCGCGGGCGCATCCTCGCTCGGTCATCGGCAACCACGGGAAGTGCCATGAGCCGAAAACGCACGCTCGTCAGTCTTCGCAAACACACGACCTTCCATGAGGCGAACACCTGCGAGTGGAAGCCTGGCGATGTGGTCATCCACGACGCGGATGCCAAGCGCCCCGACATGCTGATGGTCATCCTCGGTCGCAGTCGCGCCGGCGTGTATCGCACACGCTATCTCTTCCCATCCGAGCAACCCAAGAACTGGCGCAAGAAGATTTGGCGCAACACCATCGAGTCGCTGCACGATCCGCGGCGCTTCGGGATTACGCTGCGCGACAATCCTGAAGCACCGCTCACCCTCGCAGCGATCCGCGAGAGCACGTTTGCACTCAACAATGCGGAGCGGACGGCCCGCGGCATTCCCGGCGACACATCGGCTTCGCCGCATGATGATTCACAGGCGAATCGCTGATGCCCTGAGCATCACACGGCAGCCCGTCGATCCCCAGGGCTGCGCTTGCGCCCTTGCGCAAGTGATCGACACCGGTCCGCCCCGCATCGACCCCCGCGGACAATCGTCAGCTTCGGCCCGACGATGATGCATTGGCCTCACCTCACGAGGGACGTCCGTCCCTCACGGGGCGTGGTGTCCCTCTCTCGTATGGAGACACACACCATGAACCGCTCGAACTCCTCTGACCTCAGTACGCTCGCCATCAAGGCAAACCTACGCAAGATGCATGAGCTGCTGCTCATCGCCATCAACCAGAGCTGCCTCGCCGAGGAACCGCTGGGACGCGGTGAGCTCAGCCAAACCTTTGGTGCACTCATCGGAATCGACTCGACGCTCGAGGAGGCACGGACGCTCTACCGAGCGGCCGTGCTCCTGCATCAATGGAGACGCAACTGACGCGGCATCCACCGCACCGCGCACGGCGCGGCCAGCGTGCGCCCGAATCCATTTCCACTCATCAACTTTCACTGGAGACCATCATGTCAGCCCGTCCCGCAATCAAAGTCCTCCATACCGAGATCGGTCGAGGGGGACAAGAGGTCCGATACACCGAGGTGTTGCGCATCGGACCCCACACTTGCCAGATCTGCATTAAGAGCGATTCGTACGACTTCCAGTCCTTTGCGGTCGCCAACGTGTGGTCCCGCGAAGCACTGTGCTGGAACAAGGCATCGAGCATCCACTACTCGCAGATGCACACAGAAACGAAGCTGGCGTACGAAGATGCCAATCGACTGAACGCCAGTCACTTTCTCGCCGACCGCACGATGCTCATCGAGCGACTCATTGTCTTGCTCGCAGACGACGCGCAACGCCCTGCGTAATGCAGTTTGAGCCTCTCGGCGAGTAGGGCGGGGCCATCCTCAATTCACTCTCTTGAAGTCGAAAGGAGAACTCAAATGACCGAGTCCATTCAACAAGACCGAATCGCACTTGCGAACCTCAAGGTGGCGGAGTTTGCGAGTGAGGAAACGCTATGCTTCAACGCCGTCGTCGTCTTCGACGGCGAACCCATCGCGGACGCCGAGAACGACGGGCACGGAGGCTACACGTTTTTGCGTGCCCGCAAAGGCTCACAAGCGAAGCTCGCCGAAGCCGAGGCGTTCGCCAAAACACTGCCGCCGCTTGTCATGAATCACGACGAACCTGGCGGGACCTCGCGCAAAGTGCCGATTGACATCACGCTCGCCCTCCTCGTCGACGAGCTCGCGGAGGAGATGCACCACGAGCGTAGGATTCGCGCCAAGTTTCGTCGCGACATCACCCGGAAGGTGCTCTACATCAAAGACGATCGGTTGGTGTACCTCAAGGGAACCGACTTGCGATCCATTCAGGACCCAGACGCATTCTTCGCGCTACTCCGGGGCAAGCACGGCGCGGACACCATCATCCTGAACACGCTTGCCACGGAAGAAGCCTTTGCGCTCTGGAAAAACCATGTCGTTCGGTGAAAAACCGGTCGAGTGCTGCTGCGGATTCTCATCGGACGCGAGCCGTCCACGAAGCGCATTCTCACGCCATGTCCGCTGACCGCAAGTCAGCAGCATGCCCAGGTAGCCAGCGATCTTCGAGGCTACGGCGCGGATTCCCTCCGCGTTGATCGATCCAGTTCGCCCAGCGTCCCTCGCGCGAACGGTCATCAGACTTCTTGATGATGGATGCACACTGATCTTTGTCGATTGTCTCGTTCGCTCCACGTCGCGGGGTACGCCACTCCCCGCCAGGGGCCGTGCGTCTCCGCAAGCTCAACAACTTGTTCGGAGATTCATATGGCTGACTCAAACCGTGAACGGAAGTTCTTTGATCTGCACACGAATGGCATCGGTTACGTGAACCGCATTCGTGAGATTCGTCCCGAAGCAGGCCGGCAGGGCAAGCCCTTCTTGGCCTGTACCATCATGGCGCTGCGAGGCGCCAAG
>CADEEJ010000475.1 GCA_902826315.1 uncultured Steroidobacter sp. | reverse complement strand
CTGCGGCGAAAGACGCCGTCCCGATCCAGCGCGGCTCCAAAGTGGTGCGGGTCGATGCCCAGCCCGCGGTGATCCCTGTCGCTGTGGGCAAACAGGTCTGTATGAGTGCACTCGACCTGCGTGCGTTCGGTCCTGACGGTGGCGCGCTCGCCGGCGCACCACTCACGATCGCGATTCGCGAGGACCAGAAAGTCCAACTGCAGGTCACCCGACCGAAGGGCGATCTGTGCGTGCGTCCCGCGAGCCCCGGCGAATATCCGGTCCGCTTCACGAGCAAGCTTGCCGCCCCCGACGACACCAAGCGCGGCGCGCAGATCTTCATTCGCGCTTCGTGACTCCGCTGCAGGCTAGTCCGCTACAACGAGCCGATAGCCTGCGTCATAGGCATCTCGAGCGAGCAGATCGGTGTAGCGGCGCTGCCATTCGCCCGTGTCGAGATCTCGCCTCAGCTTCTGCAATCCCACGCCGGCATTGGCGATCGCCCAGAACGACGAACTGCCGGAGCGCAGGCGTGCGTCGAGGTACGCTTCGGGCCTGCGCCAGTAGGCATACAGGAAGCCGTCGGTGCAGTCGTGCGGCACCAGAACCGGGGCAACTTGCACGGCGCCCAACCATCGTTGGTAGTCGGACATCGGCGGCATCTGCGCTTCGTCCAGCGTGACCAGCTCCGGAAGGTAATCGGTGAGCCACGGCCGGTGAGACGGATCGAACGTGAGCAGCACGATTCGGCCGCGCGTCACGCGGCGCATCTCACGCAGGCCCATTTCCGCGTTGCGCCAGTGATGGAGGGTCAGGATCGCCATGGAGGTGTCGAAAGTGTCGTCGTCGAATGGCAGGTTTTCCGCCGACGCCTGCACGACCTTCGCTGCCGAAGGGCTGCGTTGCCGGATCATTTCGAGGGATGGCTCCACGGCCGTGACCTGTCGATCGACCGGCTCGTACGAACCGGTGCCCGCCCCGACGTTCAGAACCGTCTCCGCTTGCCCCAGAGCCGCTCGTATCGCGGCTGCGATGCGTGGGTCCGGCTTGCGCAGCTGCGCGTAGTCGATCCCGATGCTGTCGTACTTGGCGGTCATCCAGTCGCGTCCGTTGCCGCGGCGAAGCGTGGGCCCGACTCTGCCAGTTTCACGCGGTTTTCACAGTCCCGATCACTTCGCTGTCACGGTCGCCTTGCAAAGTAGGCACCATGAAGAGCAGACAGCAACAGGAGCTCAGATCCATCGGAGTGATGTTCGAAGGTGTCGCGGCGATCTGGTGTGCTCGGTCTGCACGGTTACCGCAACTCTGGAGCACTACTCATGAAGTTTCTAAAGCGTTTGACTGGCGCCTTCGAAGGCGCGCTGCTGGTCGCAACCACCGTCGTAATGATCGCGCCGTTCCTGTTGGTGCGTTGACCAACTAGCTGCTGCGTAACGACAGCTCGTTCATCCAGTCGCGGTGCGGATCGCCGGACACGAGGAAGTGCGGGTTCAGCACTTCCGCCTTGGTGTTGTAGCGCAGTCGCTTGCCGTCCGTCTGGATCACACGTCCGCCCGCAGCTTCGACGACTGCTTGCGCGGCGGCCGTGTCCCATTCGCTGGTCGGGCCGAAGCGCGGATAGAAATCCGCGCTGCCTTCGGCGACCAGGCAGAACTTGATCGAGCTGCCGACCGCGACGAGCTGATACGGCTCGAGCTGCGGCAGGTAGCGATCGAGCACGGCGTCGCGATGCGAGCGACTGCCGACGATGCGCAGCGGCGTCAGTGCCGGCGTGGTCGTGTGAATCGACACCGCGGGCTCGTGGCCGGTTTGACGTGTCGCGCCGAGGTTCTGCACGCCTGTGTAAGTCGTGTCGGTGACCGGCACGTGCACCACGCCCAGCACCGCATCGTGCCCGTCGATCAGCGCGATGTTGACGGTGAACTCGCCATTGCGTGAGACGAATTCCTTGGTGCCGTCGAGCGGATCGACGAGCCAGTAGCGTTGCCACCGGCTGCGCTCGCTATAAGGAATGTCGCTCGCCTCTTCGGATAGCACCGGTATCTGCGGCGTGAGCGCTTGCAGTCCTTGCACGATGATGTCGTGCGACTTCGTGTCGGCGAGCGTCAGCGGCGACTGATCCGCCTTGTTAGTCACTTCGAACTGCTGGCCGTAGACGCCGAGGATCGCGTCGCCTGCACGGCGCGCGAGCGTCACAACATCGGAAAGGAGTTTCGCGTCGACGGACACGATGATTACAACCCGGACAGTTCGTCCGCCGGGTACAGCATACCGCCGTCGCGCAGCGTCTTCAGGATCTGCTCCGCCGCTTCCTCCGGCGACTGCAGCACCGTTTGCAGGTGGATCTCCGGATGCTCCGGCGGCTCATAGGGCGAGTCGATGCCGGTGAAGTTCTTCAGCTCGCCGCGGCGCGCCTTCTTGTAAAGGCCTTTCACGTCGCGCTTCTCCGCTTCCGCCAGCGGCGTATCGATGAACACTTCCAGGAATTCGCCGGGCTGCATCAGCTCGCGCGCCAGCCGCCGCTCCGAGCGGAACGGCGAGATGAACGACACCAGCACGATCAGGCCTGCATCGACCATGAGTCTTGACACTTCCGCGACGCGGCGGATGTTCTCGACGCGGTCCGCGTCGGTGAAGCCGAGATCCTTGTTGAGCCCGTGACGCACGTTGTCGCCGTCGAGCGTGTACGTGTGGCGGCCGAGCGCGTGCAGGCGCTTCTCCACCAGGTTCGCGACGGTTGACTTGCCTGCGCCCGACAATCCCGTGAACCACAACACGCACGCGCGTTGTCCCTTCAGCGACGAGCGCGCGGTCTTGTTGACGTCGAGCGCCTGCCAGTGAATGTTCTCGGCGCGACGCAGCGCGAAGTTCAACAGGCCCGCGCCGACGGTGTCGTTCGACA
>CADEEJ010000474.1:1362-2884 GCA_902826315.1 uncultured Steroidobacter sp. | reverse complement strand
CCCCCCGTCCGCCCGCGATTTTTATTCCGGTGGCGCTGATGCAGCTGCCGACGCTCGACGTGCGCGGACGCTGGTTCGTGGACGGCGCTGGACGCCGCGCGATTCTGCGCGGCGTGAATCTCGGCGGCGACTGCAAGGTGCCGTTCCCGCGAGGCGGCACGAACTTTCCGAGCGACTTCGCCGATCATCGCTCGGTGTCGTTCGTCGGACGGCCGTTTCCGCTCGATGAGGCAGACGAGCACCTCGCGCGGCTCGCGGGTTGGGGATTCAACGTCGTGCGGCTGCTGACGACTTGGGAGGCAGTCGAGCATCGAGGGCCGGGGCGCTACGACGAAAGCTACCTGGGGTATTTCGCAGAGGTGTGCCGGCGTTGCGGCGAGCACGGCCTGTACGTGTTCGTCGATTTCCATCAGGACGTGTGGAGTCGCATGAGCGGCGGCGACGGCGCGCCCGGCTGGACCTTCGAAGCGGCAGGGCTCGACTTCACGAAGTTCCACGCTGCCGACGCCGCACATCTGATGCAGGCCAAGTACGACTACGCTCGCGGTGGCCGACAGCCCGGCTATCCGCAGATGAGCTGGGCTGGCAACTACCGGCTGCCGGCGAACATGATCATGTGGACGCTGTTCTTCGGCGGCCGCGACTTTGCGCCCGGTCTGCGTGTCGAGGGGCACAACGTGCAGGACGAGTTGCAGGATCGCTATCTCGCAGCGATGCGGCAGGTCGCGCGACGCGTGCGGGATCTGCCGCACGTGATCGGCTTCGACACGCTGAACGAGCCGGGCGAGGGCATGATCGGATGTGCGCTCGACTATCCCCACGAAGCGATCACGCCGGAAAATCCGTCACCGGTGCGTCCGGGCCTCGCATTGTCTTCGCTCGATGCGCTGTTGATGGCGCGCGGTGTGGCGCGAGAGCTGCCGCGTTACGAGCGCACGTCCGATGGAAGTGTCGTACGCGCGGCGAGCAAGGTCGCGAATCCTGACGGTGTGTCGATCTGGCGCGAAGGTGCGAGTTGTCCGTTCGAAGCCGCGGGTGCGTACCGCTATTCGAAGGGCGTGGCAGAGGTCTTGCGTCGCGACTACTTCACGCACGTGTCGGGGCGCAAGGTCGATCTCGAAGCGGACTACATGCTGCCGTTCTTCGGTCGCGTCGCGCAGACCGTTCGCGAAGTGCGGCCTGACTGGCTGCTGTTCGCTGAGATGAACCCATACAAGGCGTTCGTCGGGCACGCGTTTCCGCAAGGCATGCCGACGCGCACCGTGAACGCGAGCCACTGGTACGACATTACGGTACTGCGCACGAAGGAGTTCGAATATCCGCAGGCGGTCGATCCGCGGTCCGGCTTGCCGGGGCAGGGCAGTGCGGCTGTGCGCGATCGATATGTCACGGAGCTGGCGACCATCGAAGCAGCCGGCCGAACCCTCGATCGCAGCGGTGCGCCGACGTTGATCGGCGAGTGCGGCATTCCTTTCGCACTCGCTGCCGGCGCTGCACCCCCCAGGCCCACGCGCCGCCCCCC
>CADEEJ010000474.1:0-1352 GCA_902826315.1 uncultured Steroidobacter sp. | reverse complement strand
ATCGGCGAGTGCGGAATTCCGTTCGATCTCGCGGACGGCGCTGCGTATGCCGCTTGGGCACGCGGCGAACGGGGGCGTGCGGTGTGGGGCAAGCAGATCGTCGCGCAGAGCCTGATGTACGACGCGCTCGATCGGTTGTTGCTGAGCTCGACCCAGTGGAACTACACCGCGTCGAATCGCAACGCTGCTGACTGCGGCGACGGCTGGAACCAGGAGGACTTGTCGATCTACTCGCGCGACCAGGGAGGCGGGCGCGCGGTCGAGGGCTTCTCGCGTCCGTACGCGCGGTTCGTCGCCGGGGAGCCGGTGAGCATGTCGTTCGACGTCGTATCGGGCGAGTTCGTGCTCGTCTTCGATGCCGAGCCTGCAATTGACGCGCCGACGGAGATCTTCGTGCCGGCGGTCCAGTATCCGCAGGGCTACGAAGTCAGCACCTCAGGCGGACTCGTCGATCGTCGGGACGATGGAGCGTGCGTGGCCGTGAGCTCTCGGACCGCCGAACGCGTGACCGTACGGATCGCACGCCCTCGCGGAGTCGCCAATGTTCCCTAGTGCGGCAGCGACCTGTATCGTTCAGGTCCGACCGGTGGCCGGTCGGCAACGAGAACAACGCATCGTGCCCACGCAAATTCCTTCCGTCTCGACGTTCACGCTGGCAGGCGTCACGTCGCCCCATGATCCGGCCGAGCGGCCGACGCAGGCAGTCGCTTTCTGGCTCGGCCGCGACATCGCACGCGGCGTGTTCGAGCCGATGGAGCGGCTGAAGATCGAGCACCTCTCGCAGTTCTACAAAGTCGGCCATAGCCCGGTGCGCGAGGCGATCCTGCTCATGTCGACGAGCGGCCTGGTGATCCACGAGCACCAGAAGGGGCATCGCGTGGCGCCGGTCTCGCTCGCCGACTACGACGATCTGCTCAACGTCTACATGCGGGTCTATCGCCTCGCGCTCAACATGGCGATGGAAGTCGGCAGCGACGAGTGGGAGGAGCGCGTCGTCCTGCAATTGCATCGCTCGGCGAAGGTAAAGAAGGTGCTCCTCGATGGCGACCCGCAGCAGCGCGAAGCGTGGCAGCGGGCGTATGGCGAGTTCCATCGTGCGTTGCTGTCGGGGTGCGGCTCGCCGCTGCTGCTCAGGATCTATACCGACCTCGGGGCACGGCTGGAGCGCTATGTGAACCTGTTCGGCGACCTGGATAGCGACCGCGAGCGCGATCACCACGCCGAGCATCGTCGCATCGTGGATGCAGTGCTCGCGCGCGATGCCGAGAAAGTGCGTGTGCTGTTCGACGAGTACTACGCCACCGCCGCGCCGATTCGCAAGTCGATCGTCGAAACGCTGAAGCGCCAGGAAG
>CADEEJ010000473.1 GCA_902826315.1 uncultured Steroidobacter sp. | reverse complement strand
CCGATGCGATGCACGTAGTCCTCGGGATCCTGCGGCAGGTCGTAGTTGAAGATGTGGCTGACGTCCGGAATGTGCAGGCCGCGCGAGGCGACGTCGGTGCCGATCAGCACTGCGAGCGTGCCTTCGTGGAAGTCGCGCAGCATGCGCAGCCGTTTGCGCTGGGGCACATCGCCGGAGATCGCCTCGGCGTTGATGTCGTTGCTGCGCAGGAACTGCTCGATCTGTTCGGCAGCACGCCGTGTATTGACGAACACCATGCTCCGGCGCGGGTCCATGTGCTTGAGCAGTCCGACCAGCAGGCGCGGCTTCTCGTCGTTCGACGGGTAGTAGATCACCTGACGCACGCGGTCGACGGTCATCTTGTCCGGCTCGATGCGCACCAGCGTCGGGTCGTTCATGTGCTCGTAGGCGAGCTCCAGCACCCGGTGCGAAAGCGTCGCCGAGAACAGCATGTTGAGGCGCTGCTCGGGCGAGGGCAGGCGCCGCAGGATCCAGCGGATGTCGCTGATGAAGCCGAGATCGAACATGCGATCGGCCTCGTCGAGGATCAGCACCTGCACGGCGCGCAGATCGAACACGCGCTGCTTCGCGAAGTCGATGATGCGGCCCGGGGTGCCGATCAGCACGTCGACGCCCTGTTCGAGGTGGTGCCGCTGCTTGTCGTAATCGACGCCGCCGAACGCGAGCCCGAGCTTGAGGCCGGTGTGCGAGCCGAGTACTTCGGCGTCGCGATGGATCTGCACCGCCAGCTCGCGCGTTGGAGCAACGATGAGCGCGCGCGGCGCGCTGGTGTTGCGCGAGGCCGGCGACTCCGAGCGGATCAGCCGCGCGTACATCGCGACCAGGAACGCCGCGGTTTTCCCAGTTCCGGTTTGTGCCTGTCCGGCGACGTCGATGCCGGCCAGCGCCTGCGGCAACGTCTGTGCCTGAATCGGCGTGCAGCGTTCGAACGAGGCGTCGGCCAGACCCTTCTGCAGGGTTTCCGGCAGGTGCAGGCTCGAGAAAGACAGCTCTGTTAAATGCGAATCAGCCATTCGTTATGGAATCGTGCGAGAGGAAACTTCGAGCAACTTCGGTCCGGACTTCGGTTGGGGCCCGCTTGCAAAATGCCATGCCTGCGGTTCTAATAAGCCCCAACGCAGCGGAAGTCTCCGCTCCCGCCCCGACCGGTTCACCGGCTCCAAGCTCCTCGTAAAAAGACCCCCGCCGGCGTGCCATGTGGGGTGCCATGTCGAATAGGCTAATTTGTCTGCACCTTGAGATTTGTCGCAAGCTCGATTGAGAGTTTTGACGGAGGCTGACCAGCCTTAAGACCACCGCATTGTGCCCGAGCACGACTGACGAGTCACTTCGGTTTTGCTTCGGCGGTTCCCTTAGAGGTTTTTCCCGCGTCCTCGCGCGTCGCGCTGCGACGCCATGCGAACACTTGACTGCACGACCACCAGACCCGCCTCGAGCAGGCAGGCTACTGCACATCACAGGAGAATTTTCGGGTGACGAGCGACAAGACCGACAAGATCGTCCACATCAGCGACGCCAGCTTCGAGGAAGACGTGCTCAAGGCGCGTCAGCCGGTGCTGATCGATTTCTGGGCCGAGTGGTGCGGCCCGTGCAAAGCTATCGCCCCGATGCTGGGCGAGATCGCCGAGGAGTACCGCGACAAAGTGACGATCGCGAAGCTCAACGTCGACGAGAATCCCAAAACATCGCAGCGCTTCAACGTGCGCAGCATTCCGACCCTCATCCTCTTCAAGAACGGCCAGGTCGAAGGCCAGAAGGTCGGAGCCCCCCGTAAATCAGACCTGGTCGCATTTTTGGACAGCAAACTGTGAGAGGCTACTTAGGTAATCAGGCCCGTAACCGTCCGGGCAAAGGCGGCGGCGGTGGTGGCGGCGGACGCCCCAACCGCGGCAACGACGGCAACCGCGATCGCGGCGGCAATCACCGGCAGATGCATGACGACCTGCCGCTGGACGATTTCGACGCCGACGACGTAGGAATCATTTCACCCTCAGAGCTCGCAGCATCGCGTCAGTCGATGAACCTGACGCAGCTCAAGCTCAAGCCGGTCTCCGAGCTGGTCGAGATTGCGCAGAAGATGGGGCTGGAAAGCCTGGCCCGCTCGCGCAAGCAGGACATCATTTTCTCGATCCTCAAAGCCCATGCACGCAGCGGCGAGGATATTTACGGCGACGGCGTGTTGGAGATCCTGCAGGACGGCTTCGGCTTCCTGCGCTCCTCCGACAGCTCGTATCTCGCCGGGCCGGACGACATCTACGTCAGCCCGAGCCAGATCCGCCGCTTCAACCTGCGCACCGGCGACTCGATCTCCGGCCTGATCCGTCCGCCGAAGGACGGCGAGCGCTACTTCGCGCTGCTGAAGGTCGGCGAGATCAACTTCGACTCGCCGGAAGGCGCGCGGCACAAGGTTCTGTTCGAGAACCTGACCCCGCTGCATCCGACCAAGCGGCTCAAGCTCGAGCGCGGTAACGGCTCCAGCGAGGACCTGACCGCGCGCATCATCGACCTGGTCGCGCCGATCGGCAAAGGCCAGCGCGGCCTGATCATCTCGCCGCCGAAAGCCGGCAAGACGATGCTGCTGCAGAACATCGCGACTTCGATCACCTCGAATCATCCCGACGTGTACCTGATCGTGCTGCTGATCGACGAGCGTCCCGAGGAAGTGACCGAGATGGCGCGCACCGTGCGCGGCGAAGTCGTGTCCTCGACGTTCGACGAGCCCGCCACGCGTCACGTGCAGGTCGCCGAGATGGTGATCGAGAAGGCGAAGCGCCTCGTCGAGCACAAGAAGGACGTCGTGATCCTGCTCGACTCGATCACGCGCCTCGCGCGCGCCTACAACACGGTGGTGCCGAGCTCCGGCAAGGTGCTCACCGGCGGCGTCGACGCCAACGCCCTGCAGCGCCCGAAGCGCTTCTTCGGCGCGG
>CADEEJ010000472.1 GCA_902826315.1 uncultured Steroidobacter sp. | reverse complement strand
AAGTGTCCGTACGTGCCGCCGCATCCCTGGAACGTCGACTTCCCGCACCTGATGCTGCGCGCGAAGGCGTTCAAGTTCGAGACTCAGCCGGTGAGCAAGCGCGACCGGATTCTCGCCGCCACCGACACGGTCGGCAGCCTGGCCGGAATTCCGGTCGTCGCCGAGATCGTCAACGCCGCGAACAAGACTGCAGTCGGGCGCAAGCTGCTCGACAAAGCTCTAGGCGTCCACCCACAAGCGCCCGTACCGAAGTACCACAGCAAGTCGTACCGCAAGCAACACGCAGCAACTGCGCATCCTGCGATCGACGTGAAGCCGACGCCGGAGACGACCGGACGCGTCGTGCTGTTCGCCACCTGCTACGGCAACCGCAACGAGCCGGACCTGGGCAAGGACCTCACCGCGATTTTCGAGCACAACGGCATCGCGGTGACGATCGCTCGATCCGAGCACTGCTGTGGCATGCCGAAGCTGGAGCTCGGCGATCTCGAAGGCGTCGCGCGCCTGAAAGAGCAGAACATCCCGGAGCTGGCGCGACTCGTCGACGAGGGCTGGGACATCGTCACGCCCATTCCTTCCTGCACGCTGATGTTCAAGCAGGAGCTGCCGCTGATGTTTCCGGACGACGCGCAAGTCGCGAAGGTGCGCGATGCGATGTTCGATCCGTTCGAGTACTTGTGGGCGCGTTACAAGGGCGGGCTGCTGCGGACCGACTTCACGCGCAAGCTCGGCAAGATCAGCTACCACGTGCCGTGTCATCTGCGCGTGCAGAACCTCGGCCTGAAGACGCGCGACGTGCTGATGCTCGTGCCGGAGACGCAGGTCGAGCCGATCGAGCGCTGCTCCGGGCACAACGGAACCTACGGCGTGAAGCGCGAGTATCGGGATGCGTCGATGAAAATCGCGCGACCGGTCGTGCGCCGGGTCGTGGACGGCGGCGCGGATTTCTATTCGAGCGACTGCCCGATGGCCGGCCACCAGATCGAGTCGGGCATGACCGATGCGACTGTGGCGGGGCCGCGCGAGCCGACGCACCCGTTGAAGCTGCTGCGGATGGCCTACGGACTATGAGTCTCACGCGCAACGACCTGATGAGCCTCGAGCAGTACTCGACGGCCCGCAAGGATTTCCGCG
The DNA here is from genome assembly GCA_902826315.1 of uncultured Steroidobacter sp. Lineage (GTDB taxonomy): Bacteria > Pseudomonadota > Gammaproteobacteria > Steroidobacterales > Steroidobacteraceae > Steroidobacter. The sequence goes on along the minus strand of CADEEJ010000472.1, from coordinate 1,826 downwards.
CCAGGGTGATCGAGCACAAGCGCAATCGCAGCCTCGCGCTCGGCCCGAATGCGACCTGGGCGTTCGAAGATCAGCTGACGATGCAGTACCAGGTGCAGGAGATGCTGCGCGTCGAGCGCATCTTCGAGGCCGACGCGATCCAGGATGAGCTCGACGCCTACAACCCGCTGATCCCGGACGGTCGCAACTGGAAGGCGACGTTCCTGCTGGAGTTTCCGGACGTGGACGAGCGCCGCGAGCGCCTCGCGCAGCTGAAAGGCGTCGAGGACCGCTGCTGGGTGCAGGTCGCCGGCTTCGAGCGCGTGTGGGCGATCGCGGACGAAGACCTGGAGCGCGAGAACGACGACAAGACTTCTTCGGTGCACTTCCTGCGCTTCGAGCTGAGCCCGCAGATGTGCGCGCAAGCGAAGGCGGGCGCGGCGATCGGCGCCGGCATCGACCACGCGAGCTACCGTCACGAAGTGGCGAGCCTGCCGCACAACTTGCGCGAATCGCTCGTGAAAGATCTGGCTTAGCCGCTGCGGCAACGGTGCTAGAATCCGCGGCGCGAAATTCTGGCGCGCACGGTTCTAGATGGCTCAGTCATACACCGCATCCGACATCGAAGTACTCAGCGGGCTCGATCCCGTGCGCCGGCGTCCCGGCATGTACACGGATACCAGCCGCCCGAATCATCTCGCTCACGAAGTCGTCGACAACTCGGTCGACGAAGCGCTCTCCGGCCATGCCAAGCAGATCGACGTCGTCCTGCACAAGGACGGCTCGCTGGAAGTCGAGGACGACGGCCGCGGCATGCCGGTCGACATCCACCCGAAAGAAAAAGTGAGCGGCGTCGAGCTGATCCTCACGCGGCTGCACGCGGGCGGTAAGTTCTCGGACAAGAACTACAAGTTCGCCGGCGGCTTGCACGGCGTCGGCGTCTCGGTCGTGAACGCGCTGTCGAAGAATCTCGAATGCTGGGTGAAGCGCGGCGGCAAGGAATACAACATCAGCTTCAAGGACGGCAAAGCGCGCTCCAAGCTCGAAGTCGTCGACGACGTCGGTAAGAACAACACCGGCACAAGGGTGCAGTTCTGGCCGGATCCGCAGTTCTTCGAGAGCGTCAGCTTCTCCGTGCCGAAGCTCAAGCACGTGCTGCGCGCCAAGGCGGTGCTGTGCCCCGGCTTGCGCGTCACGCTCAAGGTCGAGCAGTCGGGCGAGAAGGACGAGTGGTTCTACACCGGCGGCGTCAACGAATACCTGCTCTCGGAGCTGGGCAAGGGCGAGTGGCTGCCGCCGGAAATGTTCAGCGGCAACGTCGAGGGCGAGCAGGAAGCGGCCGAGTGGGCCGTCGTCTGGCGCGTCGACGAAGGGCCGCGCATCGAAGAGAGCTACGTCAATCTGATTCCGACGCCGCAGGGCGGCACGCACGTCAACGGCCTGCGCGTCGGTCTCACCGATGCGGTGCGTGAGTTCTGCGAGTTCCGTAATCTCCTGCCGAAGGGTCTCAAGCTCGCGCCGGAAGACGTGTGGGACGGCGTCAGCTTCGTGCTCTCGACCAAGCTCAAGGAACCGCAGTTCGCCGGCCAGACGAAAGAGCGGCTGTCCTCGCGCGAGTCCGCGGCGTTCGTCGGCGGCGTCGTCAAGGATCAGTTCGGCCATTGGCTGAACCAGCATCCGGAGTCCGGCGAAAAAATCGCGCAGCTGGCGATCTCCAGCGCGCAAGCGCGGCTGAAAGCATCGAAGGCAGTTTCGCGCAAGCGCATCGGCGCGGGCCCGGCGCTGCCGGGCAAGCTCGCGGATTGCACCGCGGAGGATCCGGAGCGCGGTGAGCTGTTCCTGGTCGA
>CADEEJ010000471.1 GCA_902826315.1 uncultured Steroidobacter sp. | reverse complement strand
GGCATTTGGCATGCCAGACTTCCCACCTGCCCAGAGTCAAGCGCACACGTCGTACGAGACGGCATGTTCGATATCGGCAACCAAGTCGGCAGCCTGCGTTGGGCGCCAGGTCAATCGTTCCTGCGTGAGCCGGCTCGATGCTGGAACATCCATTCTGGCCACGCGCTCAAGCCAGCCAAAGTGTTGCGCGGCATCCTCCGCCGACAAGCCGACGACGGGAATGTTCAAGCGCCGACCAATCGCCTCTGCCACCGCGCGGACGGCGACGCCCTCCTGCGCAACGGCGTGGTACCGATGCCCGGCAGTACCCTGCTCGAGGATGTGCCGGTACAGGCGAGCCGCATCGAGACGATGCACGGCGGGCCAGCGGTTGAGCCCGTCTTCGACGTAGGCCGACATGCCCTTCTCGCGAGCATGTGCGAGCAGATAGGTCGCGAATCCCTGCTTGCGCTCATCGTGAACCTGGGGCATCCGCACCACGCAGGCACGCACCCGTCGAGCGACCAGAGACATCGCCGCCTGTTCGGACATCCGCGGCATGCCGTGTGCGCCTGCAGGGGGCTCATCGGCCTCGGTGGCGATTCGGCCTGTGACAACGGGCAGGCCGGCCGTGACGATGAATGGCTTGTCTGAATCCGCCAAGGCATCACCCATGACCTCGATGGCCTGACGATCCAACTCGCAGCTCTGCGCAAGCTTGGAGAAGTCATGGTCAAAGGCAGCGTGGATGACGGCGTCCGCGGCCTGGGCGCCGAGCCGCAAGCTCTGCAGATCGTTGAGATCACCCCGATGGGGGGTGGCTCCGGCCGCAATCACGGCAGCCGCCGCTGCATCAGAGCGCGCGAGGCCGACGACCTGATGCCCGGCTTCGAGCAGGCTGGGGACGATGGCCGCGCCGACGAACCCGGTCGCTCCAGTCAGAAAGATTCGCATGTTGGGAGATTGGCTTGGTCGAGGTTGGAGAACAGGGCGTGCCCAGGCAAGTGGCAGCGCATCCATGGCTTTAGGCCCCATCACCAGGGCACGGCGCCGTTCTCGTCTGAGAAGGTGCCGGTCGGGCCGTCGTCACCGATGAGCGCAAAACGCACCGGCTCCCGCGCGCCCTCGGCCAGGCTGCGTGTGCCATTGAAATTGTTGAGCGCCGTGGACGTGAAACCCGGGCAGGCGGCATTGACCTTGATGCGCGTACCCTCGAGCGCGAGCGCGAACGCCAGCATGACAGCATGCGAGGCTGCTTTCGACACGGAGTAGTTGCCGAACATCCGGCGATGAGCGTTCGACGGGTCGGAGTTCAACGAGAGCGAGGCGCCCGAACTGCCGGTGATGACGATGCGCCCGGCTGGCGCCTCGCGCAGCAGGGGCAGCATGGCCCGCGTGACCGCGATGACGCCGAAGACGTTCGTCTCGAAAACCGAGCGCACATCCTCGATGGGTGCGTCGATCAGCAGGTTTGTCTTCACCGCGACTTCGAAGGACTGGTTCGGCCTTGCGCGGGAGATCCCCGCGTTGTTCATGAGCACGTCCAGCCGACTGAACCTGTTCCGGATGTGCGCGGCGGCCGCATCGATGGATGCCTGATCCGTCACGTCCAGCTGGATGGCGTGGGCACTTTCCCCGATGTCCTGGGCTGCAGCCTTGCCCTTTTCGAGGTCGCGCGCGCCGACGAGCACGGTCAGGCCGTGTCCGACGAGGTCTTTGGCGATTTGGAGTCCGATCCCTTGATTCGCCCCGGTGACGAGGGCTACGCGTTGGGCATGCATGACGTTGTATCCTTTGCGGATGGGGTGGCGAGTGGCTGAAGAGCCGGTGGGTCAAAACCCCGCTCGCAGTCCACGAGACCGGGTTGTCGTTGGCGTCATGGCTGACGAGGTGGCCAGGGCTGTGCTCGGCGACCGCCTCAGTGAACAGACCCCTCATTGACGGGAATCGCCGCGGCGCCGCTGATAAGGTTGTTCAAGACGAATCCTTCCAGTCTGGAAGCCAGGGGGTTGAGTCCGCAGCGTCTGTGGATGCCGGGGCTTCCCATCGAAGTCGTTCCACGTGAGCCATAAACGGAACGATCGTCCGGTTAATAACGGAATCATGTTCCGTTTGTCGAGAGGTCATTCGCCTGTGAGCGAAGTCGAAGGGGGGAACACGTCGAAGAACCCAGCGCAGCGCGGCAAGCCCTTGCGGGTGGACGCGCAGCGAAACCTCGACGTGTTGATTCAAGCCGCGCGAGAAGTCTTTGCCACCTCGGGTGTCGATGCACCGATGCGCGAGATCGCCGGGAGGGCAGGCGTGGGCGTCGGCACCATCTATCGCCACTTCCCGCAGCGGGCGGACCTCATCGCGGCCGTGTTTCGGCGTGAGGTTGATGCCTGTGCCGACGCCGCCCCGCGCCTGCTGCGCGCGCATGCGCCTGGTGAGGCATTGGATCGGTGGATGCAGCGCTACGTCGACTTCATCGTGGCCAAGCGAGGTCTGGCAGCGGCGCTGCATGCCGGCGGCCCGGCGTTCGAGACCCTGCCGGCCTACTTCGACAGCCGCCTCGAGCCCGCTCTCCAGTCACTTTTGGACGCCGCCGCGGCTGCCGGCGAATTGCGTGCTGACGCCCGGCCGTATGACTTGCTTCGGGCCGTCGCCAGCTTGTGCATGCCATCGAGCAACGGCGATCCTGAGCCTGCCCGGCAACTGGTCGCATTGCTGGTCGATGGTCTTCGCTACCGCGCGGCTACCGGCGGCGACCAGCCTGCAAACCGCTAATAACCGCAACGATCGGCCGGCTGAGCTGCTTGCGGCGCTCTCCCACGGCAAGGCCGTTCGCTCGGCCGTTGCGGCCCGAGGGTGTCCGGACACTAGAGTACCGACTATCGAAGATGAAGGATCGCCTCTGCGATCACACGCACTTGCGCCGACATGCGCGCAGAGCCGCTGTCGCGTGCTTGCTGCGTGCTTACTTTCACGGTTTGGTCCCGGACCGGGATTCCGCCAACTCATTGGGCGGATTGGTGGAGCTGA
>CADEEJ010000470.1 GCA_902826315.1 uncultured Steroidobacter sp. | reverse complement strand
TGAACACGGGAATTGAAACTGTTGTCGACCGCATCGGTCTGGAACGTCATGAGCTCTCGGGTCTCGCCAAGGACGTGGGCTCCACCGCCGTGCTGTTATCCTTCGCCGTGCTGGCGGTGATCTGGGGCTTCCTGTTGCTCGGTTGAGCGCCTCCTGACGGTTTCCTGCATGCCAAGAACTGCTTCGTTCGTTCTTCTTATTGCGTCCTTCTGCAGCCCGGCCTGGGCTGCCAGCGAAGCTCCCCCGACACCTGCGGCCGCAGTAGCCGAGGCCCGCGAGGCCGCTGCGACCACCGTCGTGCCGGTCTCCGACGCCGAAGACTCGCGCTGGACACGCACGCTCGAGCGCGTCGCGAGCGGAGTCGTGACGATCCAGGTCGACCTGGCGCGCGCCTTCGATACCGAATGGAACATGTCGAGCCAGGCGACCGGCTTCGTCGTCGATGCCAAGCGCGGCTTGATTCTCACCAACCGTCACGTCGTCACGCCGGGGCCGGTGACCGCGCAGGCGGTGTTCCTCAATCGCGAGGAGGTCACGCTGTACCCGGTGTATCGCGACCCGGTGCACGACTTCGGTTTCTATCGCTACGACCCATCGAAGCTGCGCTTCATCAAGCCGACCGAGCTGAAGCTCTATCCGCAGGGCGCGCTGGTCGGGCGCGAGATCCGCGTCGTCGGCAACGACGCCGGCGAGCAGCTGTCGATTCTCGCGGGCACGCTTGCACGTCTGGATCGCGAAGCGCCGAACTACGGCATCGGCAAGTACAACGACTTCAACACGTTCTACTACCAGGCGGCTTCCGGTACGTCCGGCGGCTCGTCGGGATCGCCGGTCATCGACATCGACGGGCGCGTGCTGGCGCTCAACGCCGGCGGCAGCTCGGCGGCGCAGTCCAGCTTCTACCTGCCGCTGGATCGCGTCACTCGCGCGCTGCAATTGATTCAGGAAGGCAAGCCGGTCGCGCGCGGCACGCTGCAGACCGTGTTCGTCTACACGCCATTCGACGAAGTGCACCGCCTCGGGCTGCGTGCCGAGACCGAAACGGCGGTGCGCCGCAAGTTCCCGGCGAAGACCGGCATGCTGGTCGTGTCGGAAGTGCAGCGTGGAGCGCCGGCGGAAGGGCCGCTCGAGCCGGGCGACATCCTGGTGCGCATCAACGGCGACCTGACGGCAGACTTCGATCTGCTCTCGAAAGTGCTCGATGACGGCGTCGGCAAGACCGTGAAGGTCGAAATCGAGCGCGGCGGCGAGTCCTTGCAGCGCGACCTCGCCGTGCAGGACCTGTACTCGATCACGCCGGACCAGTTCCTGGAGTTCGGCGACGGCGTCGTGCACAACCTGTCGTGGCAGCAGGCGCGCCACATCAACGTGCCGATCCGCGGCGTGTACGTCGCGAATCCCGGTTACATCCTCGGCGCGGCCGCGGTGCCGCGCGGCGCGGTCGTGACCGAAGTGGGCGGCAAGGACATCGGTACGCTCGCCGACTTCGAGCAGGTCGTCGGTGAATTGCACGACGGGCAGCGCGCACCGGTGCGCTTCTTCACGCTCGACGATCCGAACACCGCGCAGGTGCGCGTGATGCGCATGGACCGTCGCTGGTTCCCGGCTCGCGGCTGCAAGCGCGACGACGTCAACGGCACCTGGCCGTGCAAGAGCTGGACGGACAGCGACGGCGATCAACCGCTGAAGCCCGCGACCACGAGCTTCGCGAAGACGGCCGACCCGATCGTCAACAAGCTCGCGCCCTCGCTGGTGCTGGTCAATTTCGACATGCCGTATTCCGTCTCGGGCATCACCGAGCGCAGCTATTACGGCACCGGTGTGATCATCGACGCCGAGCGCGGGCTCGTCCTCGTGGATCGCAACACCGTACCGTCGCCGCTCGGCGACGTGCGCCTGACGTTCTCGGGAACGATCGAGATCCCGGGGCGCGTCGAGTACATCCATCCGTTGCACAACCTCGCGGTCGTTTCGTATGACCCGGCGCTCGTCGGCACCACGCCCGTGCACGCAGCGACGCTGCGTGCGATCGAGCTGCGGCCTGGCGAGCAGGTGTGGGCTGTGGGCGTGCGCCCGGATGGCAAGGTGCAATCGCGCTCGGCAACCGTGGCATCGATCGATCCGGTTGCGTTCCCGCTGTCGCGCACGCTGCAGTTCCGCGACGCCAATCTGGAGACGATCGCGCTCATCAACGGTCCGAGCGACTACGATGGCGTGCTGGTGAACAAGAGCGGCGAAGTCGTCGCCAACTGGGCGAGCTTCGCGTACGAGCAGGGCCGCGAGACCGTGCAGGAGAATCGCGGCATTCCGGCCGATCTGCTGATCGAGATGCTGCCGCTGGTGCGCGACGGCCGTACGCTGCATTCGCTGGAAGCGGAGCTCATGCCGGTGCCGCTGGCGAGCGCCCGTAAGCTCGGTTTGACCGACGAGTGGGTCCAGCGCATGGAACAGCACAGCCCCGAGCGCCGGCACGTGCTCGGCGTCCAGCGGCTGGTCGGCGGCTCACCCGCGACGAAGCTGTTGAAGTCGGGCGATCTGATCCTCGATATCGACGGCGTGGTCGTGAACCGCTTCCGCGAAGTCGAGCGCGCCGTGCAGAAGTCGTCGGTGCGCCTGACGGTCCTGCGTGCTGGCAAGGAAGAGAAGGTCGATGTGCCGACCGTCGCGCTCGGTGGCCGCGATCTCGACCGCATCGTCGTCTGGTCGGGCGCAGTGCTGCAGAAGCCGCATCGTGCGCTGTCGGCCCAGCGTGGCATCGCGCCGGAAGGCGTGTTCGTCGCTTACTTCTCGTACGGCTCGCCGGCAACGCGCTATCAGCTGTGGGCCGGTCGCCGGATCGTCGAGGTCGACGGGCAGCCGATCGCGGACCTGGATGCGTTCGTCAAGGCGGTCGCCGGCCGCGAGGACCGTTCCTCGCTGCGGCTCAGAACCGTCAGCTGGAACGGCTCGGTCGAAGTCATCACGCTCAAGGTCGACCAACGCTACTGGCCGACCTACGAGCTGCGCCGCACGGATCAGGGCTGGAAGCGGGC
>CADEEJ010000469.1 GCA_902826315.1 uncultured Steroidobacter sp. | reverse complement strand
ATACCCACGGGTAGCGCGCGCTCGTGCAACACCGCGGCTGCGAGCCATGGATAGCTCAGCATGCCGAGGCTTCCGATGAGCACGACGCATGTCAGTGCCACGCCGGTCTCGACTGGGCGTGCCCTGATCGCCGGCGATGTCGCGACGATCGCCGTGCAACCGCAGACGGCGGAGCCGACAGCAAGCAACGCCTGCATGGCGCTCGACAAACCCAGCATGCGGCCGACGATCTTGCTTACGACCAACGCAGTCGTGATGCATGCAACGACGACTGCGAACGCTGCCGGACCGACACCGGCCAGTCCGCTGAGAGTCAACCGCAGCCCCACCAACGCGATGCCGATGCGCAGGATCGTGCCGAGTGTCCACTGCACGCCTTGCGCCGCGTTCGACCCGAGCCCGATGAAATGTCGCCACAAGATCCCGAAGACGATTGCGAGCAGCACCGGACTGACGGGCGCTCCCTTGCCATCCATCAGGACCGACGTGATCTCACTCGAGCCAAAGCGCGCAGCCAGCGCCAGCGCGAGCGTCAGCGCCACCCCCGGCACTATCGCAGGCATCAGTGCACGCACTGAGAATCGCTGCGTTTTCATCCACCGCCCCCTTTCGCATTGGCTGCCGCGAGCAGCCTGCAACCGCGCTGTCCTGCGCAGCAGCGCGGCGAGTCAGTATTCGAGCCTTACTTTCGGCGCGGTGCCGGCGTTGCTGGGAACGGCTAGCGGTGTTGCGTGAACCATACGTAGATCTGGATCGGCCGCGACCAATTCCCGGTGAGTCGCACCACTGCAATTCGGCATTGCTCGACCGGACCGGCGCTGGCACACGCGCGCAACCGCATGACGTGTCCAGACTCGATGGATTGCACGGGCTCGGGCGAATACACAGTGAACGCATCGAGCAGCTCCTCGCGAACGCTCTGCAGACCGAGCACCTCCCGCAGCTCGTTCACCGTCTCGAAAGGCGCATTGCGCGGCCCGGCCGTGCGCCCGGCGTTCCGATATTCGGCGCGCTCCGCCCCCGCGGCCCGCGGCGCATCGTCGACATCGCGCCAATCGATGATCCGCTGCGCAAACGCTGCGGCTGCCGGCTCGGTGAAGCCGTTTGCCGCGAATGCCGCCGTCAGCTGCGCTTCGTCTGCAGCGTTTAAATCGATGCGCTCTCTCTCGGAGCGATAAGACACCGTTACCCTGCGACCGAAGATGTCGTAGCTGCGCTCGGGTTGCGCCGTCTGCGCGACGCCGCGCTCGCCGGGCGCACTCAACTCCAGCAATGTCAGGCGAATCGCGCTGTCTGCGATTTCCTGTGCCTGATAGCTCTCGATCGAGCGCTGGACCAGCTGTCCATGACGCCGGCTGGAATCGAGGACCGCCAGCGCGAGCACGCAAAGCAATGCGAGCAGCGACAGCACTGCGATCAGCGCGATGCCGCGCTCAGCGCGGCGGCTCTGCATGGCCCTCGCGCCATTGCGGCACGGTCTTGTTCAAGCCGCGAAACTGCTCGCGCAGCTCGTCCATGAGCGCGGCGGATTCCTCTTGCGAACGAATGACGCGCGGCGTGATCAACACGATCAGCTCGGTGCGGCGGGTGTTCTTGCCGGTCGAGCCGAACAGATCGCCGAGGAGCGGGATCTTGCGCAGATACGGCACCCCGCCGCGTGTGCGTGTACGCGTGTCGCGAATCAGCCCGCCAAGCGCGATCGTCTCGCCGGTGCGCACCGCGACCGTGCTTGCGATGCGGCGCTGCTGAATCGTCGGCGAATCGATGTTCGAAGTCGTCGTCGGCACGACGTCGCTGATCTCCTGCGCGACGTCGAGCAATACCAGGCCGTTCTTGTTGACACGGGGCGTGATGCGCAGGATGACGCCTGTATCGCGCAGCTCCACCGAATTCACGATCGGCGCTGTCTCGCCGACCGTGCTCACGGATGACTGCACGATGATCGGCACCTGGTCGCCGATCTGCAGCTGCGCCTCGCGGTTGTTCAGCACCAATAGCTTCGGCGAGGAAATCACGTTGACGTTGGTGATGGTCTCGATCGCGTTGAGCACCGCCTGGATGTCGACCCGGCCGGTATACAGATAAGAGAACCCTGGGAACGACGAGTTGATCGCGCCGTTCGCCGCCTCGCTCAGGACGAGCGGTCCGTTGCTGCCCTGGTAGGCCCACTGCAGGCCATAGCGCAGATCGTCGGTCAGCGAGACTTCCGCGAGCGATGCCTCGATGAGCACCTGGATCGGCGGCACGTCCAGCTTCTTCAGCGCGCTTTCGATGACCGCGAACTCGCTGGGCGTCGCATAGATGAGCAGCGCGTTGTTCTCGATGTTCGGCACGATCTTCAGCCCGCCGGGCGTTCCGGAGTAGCCGCCGGGCGGCTCGGCACTCGGCGGTACCTCGCGGCCGTTCTTCTGCGAACTGCCTGCCGGCGGCGCGATGCCGGCGCTCTCGACGCTGATCGACAGAATCTTGCTCAAGGACACCGACAGGTCCTCGGACTTGCCGTTCTGCACGTCGTACACATAGATGCGCCGTCCCGGTGTCGCGGCGCCGGTGTCCAGCCGCTTGATCCAGGCTTCGACCTCCTTGAGATAGGACGGCTGGTGCGTGACGACCATGAGCGAGCTCAGCCGTGACAGCGGCACGAGGCGCACGACGGAGCCGAGCGGGCTCCGGCCATCCGCGAACACGGCACTCAATTCGTCAGCGAGCGTCTTGGCCTCGACGTATTCCACCGGGAACAGCCCGAACGACATCCCGGCGAGCCAGTTCACGTCGAACGTCTCGATGACTTCCCGCATCGTGGCGAGCTCGCGGCTCGTTCCGGCGAGCAGCAGCAGATTGCGGCTCTCGTCGACGCGCATAATCGCGCCCTCCGGAGCGAACGGTCGCAGCGCCTTCTCCAGGTCGGCGACGCTGACGTAGCGGATGGGCACGACCTCGACGGCGAAGCCGGGCTGATCGGCACCGTGGCCCGGTCCGCGCAAGCCAGTGACCCGTCGCGGCGCATCCTTGATCGGAACGACTTGATAGACGCCG
>CADEEJ010000468.1 GCA_902826315.1 uncultured Steroidobacter sp. | reverse complement strand
GTCATCACCTTCATGGGAGATACGCAGCTGTCGGGCATCGCGACCAACGCCGCGGGGCTGGCCACGCAAGCCGTCGCCGCCAACGGCAAGGTCGGCGCGCTCCAACTGGATCAGAACTTCTTCACGACGTTCAACGACGTCTACAACAAGGGCCTCGCAGCCGCCGGGTATGACGTCGTTCCCGCGGCGGAAATCGCCGCCAGTGCGGCCTATGTGGAAGCGACCGACGTCCGGGGCGGCATGACGGCGAACGCCGCGGGTCTCAAGAACATCAATTACCTGAGCGAGGAGACCCTGGCGAAGATTGCGGCCGATCTGAAAGCCGACCGGCTGATCTACATCACCAACAAGTGCAGCTCTCAGGAGAAGGCCGGTCTCGGCAAGATGATGCGCATGGCCTCGGGCGTGGATGTCAAAGGCAAGCGGAGCGCGGTCGCCACGGTGAAGGTCCATGGTTTCGACGCCGCGGGTAAGAAGTTGGTCGTGCTGGAAGGGTCCCAGGAGTCCGAGGAGACTCTCGGCACGCTGGGCGGAGAGTTTCAGGAGCCGGAAAAACTGGTCCCCGCCGTCACGCAGGCGAACCAGATTCTGGCCGACGAAGTCCTGGCGAAACTGGCGAAGAAGTAGCGTCACGCCGCATGAGCACATAGGTTGACCTTGTGGTCGGTTCCTCGTAAGTCGCGGCCGCCTGGAACCCTAAGCGCTCATAGAAGCCGATGCTCTTCGGTGTGAAGGTCTCGAGATAACAGGTTGCGTGATTCTCGTCGGCCTCGCTGAGCGTAGGCGCGAGTAACTCCTGGCCAATACCTTTTCCTTGCGCAGACGGATGAACGCCGATGATCGAGAGATACCAGGCATCCTCAGAGACCTGACGCGCAGCGCGCGGCGACACGAAGGACAAGATGCTTTGGTAGTTCCGGAAACCGGCAGAACCCAGCAGCCGCTCCATGAACGCCAGCTTCGCCGGCGATTCGAGCGCATCTGCTTTTTCATCACGCGGCAGCAGCCAGGCAGCTGCGCCATGCTCTGGATTCTGCGCGATCATGAGCCTAACGGCAGACCGCCGTTTGTGCTATCTGGATCGTTGATAACTTGCGTGGAGCGATGCATCCTGGCAAACAATGCGCACCTTTTCATCGAGGAATTCCAAAAACGCGCCGGTCATAGATTTCAGCCGCGGAGTCTTCACATGCCAAAAGACAGGAGCGGAGATATCTTCGCAGCCGCTCAATATCAAGAATTCCTCAGCATCATTGCTGCCGGTTAACTTGATAGCGAGATGATCATGAGATGGCATGAAGTCCCAGAGGCGAGCCTTCATGCCAACGAGCCTTTGAACCTGTTCTGCCGAAAGCGCCATACGATTACTCCAGCTAGAGCCCAGGCGCCGGAACGACGACGCCGTCAGGTCCGTAGAAGATAGCTTTTTTCAGAAGCGCGGGATCCCTCAGAATCGTACCGAGTTCCCAATTCGTGATGTTCTGTGCGGAGAAGGATGGGTTCTTCATGAAATTGCGGAACGTACCCAAGTTGAACTGATCCAGGTTGAAGTGCAAGCGGTCTGCACCCTTCATGGCCGCCAAGATGTTGCCTTGAAGTGCCTCCATGCTTCCCGGCCACCAAGAGCCGAATATGTCGCCATAGGTTCTCGCCCCGACGCGTCTGGCAAAATTCGCCAGCAACGTGGCGGCTCCAGATTCGCCATGGCGGGCCAAGCCTAGCGCCATCTGATAGACACTCTTCGCTCCTGTCGTGGCAATGGTCCCAATGCCGCTGCCGGCCACAACTGTGAGCGCGGGGCCGAGGTCATAGCCAAACTGTCCGCGATTTGAGTCTGGAGCTCCGAGGATCTGGGCCGACCATCCGTGTCGCAAGGCGTGGTAGTTGTGGGGATTCAAGAAATCGCCTTGCATGATGCGCATGGCCGCGCCCGACACGATGATCATTCGCGCCGCGTCGTCGAACGCGCCACGGAGTACGCCGAACCCGAAGTCGCCCCACGTTCCGTTCCCACCCGCCGTGCTGACGTTGACGTGATCCCCCGTCCGCGACGATATGAACAGCTCCACCTCCTCGCGCCCGCCAGTGCCCGGGTTGTTCCTCGGATCGCCGTCCGGGACACACCAGCCGGGGCAGTCTCGCGGACCGTTAGGGTTCACGAAACGATCGCCGATATAGATACCGCCGCAGAAACCGAAGCAAATATCGAAGTCCCAACCGTCGTCCGGATCGTTCGGATCGATCGGATTGAAGCCGGACGGATCGACATACGTCAGCGGCTGGTTGCCGACGTATGCGTAGCGATTGAACCCTTGCGAGCCCAGCATCGGCACGACGAACGGGTCGGCGCTCAGCATCCGCCCGGTCGCCGGCTCGTAGACGCGCCCGTTCATGTGCACGAGCCCGACGTTGTCGAGCATTTCCTGCCCGCCGAAACCATGACGCGTGGTATTGGCGATCTGCTGGAACTCGCTCGTCGAGGGTGCTCCAACCCAATCGTCGTCGCGCCGCCCGCCCCACGCGTCGAAGCTCGTTCGAACCAGCACGTTCGCCGAGGCGTCGAGCACCGCATCGACACTGCCGAGGTGATCGCTCGGCAGATAGAGAGTGTCGGTGGTGCCGTCGCTGCGCCGTACGTGCTGCACTTCGCCTGACGGCGTCGCGATCAGATGCTTCCAGTGCGTGCGCACGGGAGTCGTGTACTTCTCCAGCAGGCCGCCGATGTAGAGAGTCGTCTCCGTTCCGCCGGCGTAGTCGGAGACTTGCCGCCAGCGCGACCGGTCTGGCGCATAGGCGAAGTGCGCGTTGATCGAACCGTTGGTGATCGTCGCCGGGAGATTTGCGCTGGTCCACGTGATCGACGTCGGATTGCGACTCAAGCTCCACGCGGCGCTGGTATCGACATCCGAGCGCGACTGGACGTTGCCGACCGCGTCGTAGTCGAAGGTGAAGGTCCCGGCAGGACCGATGGTCCGCCACATGCGATTGAGCTCGTCATAGTCGGCCGTTTCGGTGAGCAACTGGCGCGCGTCGTGCCGCCCTT
>CADEEJ010000467.1 GCA_902826315.1 uncultured Steroidobacter sp. | reverse complement strand
GCTTGCTCCGGATCGCTCATGCGAAACAGCAGTCCGAGCTCAGTGAGTGCCGGTTCGACTCGAACGTCGTTCGCGCCGTACGCCTGCTCGAGGAGCGCGATGGCTTCTCGATCGTCCGATTCGGCTTGGCCGGGTTCATTGAGATACCGCGCGACCTGGCCGTGCCGGAAGAGCGCCTGCGCGAGCTCCACCTTGCCGGCCTGGCCCGTACCGCGCGCCGTCGCAACCGCCTCATCGAGAATCGGGCGAGCGTCGGCGTAGAGCCCCATTCGCGTATAGACCCAGCCAATCGTGGCGAGCAGCCGCGATTTGAGCAGGGGCTCATCCGCGAGCTCCTTGCGGATCTCCGCGGTGCCGTTTTGCAGGATCTCTCTGGCCGAGACGTCCTTGCCTTTGGAATGCTCCGGTGCCGGAGCTGCGAGCAGGTCCACGAGAAATTTCGAGTAGCGTTCGGCCGTAGCGACCTCGGTCTGCGCGACGGCCTCTGCACGCCGCGCACGAATCATGCCGACAGTCGTACCCACGATACCCGCGACCAGCGTCACGCCCAGTAACGCGGCGGCTGTTACCGCGACTCGATGGCGACGTATGTACTTGCCAGTCCGATAGCCGAGTGTGTCCGGCCGGGCCGACACCGGCCGACCATCGAGCGCGCGGCCGAGGTCATCGATGAGCGCGTGAACTGTTGGATAGCGTTGCGTGCGTTCCTTCTTCAGTGTTTGCAGAACGATCGTGTCGAGATCGCCACGCAGCGCGCGTCGGTCCGATTGCGCCGCAAGTTCGCTCGGTCGACGGGGATCGCCATAGAGGATCGCGTCCTCCAGCTCGCCGCGCGAGTTGCGCTTCAGCTGATAGGGCCGAACCCCGGCCAGCAGCTCGAACAGCAAGACTCCGAGGGAATAGACATCGGAGGCGACGCTCAGCGCTTCGCCGCGAATTTGTTCAGGCGACGCGTAATCGGGCGAGAGCGCTCGTCCCGAGAATTGCGTGAGGCGTGTTTCGCGCGCCTCACCGTTGTCCAGGAGTTTGGCGATCCCGAAGTCCAGGAGCTTCGCGGTGCCATCGGGCGTGACCAGAATATTTGCCGGCTTCAGATCGCGATGGAGCACCAGCTTGCCGTGCGCGTAGGCCACAGCGCCTGCAACCTGCAAGAACAACTGCAGTCGGTGCGCGATATCGATGCCGGGTTGCCCTTCGCCGACCGCGCAATATTCGTCAATGCGCTTTCCTTCGACGTACTCGAGAGCCAGGTAAGGCTGACCGTCAGCAGTCAGCCCGGCGTCGTACAAACGCGCGATGTGCGGATGCTCGAGAGCCGCCAGAATATCGCGCTCGCGCAGCAGCCGTTCCGCCAGGCCGCCATGCGACCACGCACCATGCGGCAGCTTCAGCGCCACTCGACGGGTAAGGTGACCGTCGATCCGCTCGGCGAGCCATACCGAACCCATGCCGCCTTGTCCGAGCTCGTGCAACAGACGGTACGGACCGATCAGCGCGTCGGGCTGCGGTGCGCGCTCGTCTGGATGCAGCGCAGTTTTCGGCGGTGTGAAGCGCGGTAGTGCACCGAGGAAATCCCCAGTCTCGATTTCTGCCGCGTGCGATAGAAGATTGCGCAAGTGTGGCTTCAGGTCGGCAACCTCTGCCGACAGCGTTTCCACCCAGGCCATGCGATCGCTCGATGGCCTGTCCAGAGCATCGTCCAGCAGACGGTTCAGAACCCTGGCGCGTTCGGCATCAAGTTCGACCTTGGGCATTGCAATCCTGCCTGGCTTGTCGAAGTAGACTTACGAGAACCGGGCCACGAAGCGGACATCTACGGCGACAACGCCTGTGCGAGCAACAAGCGCGCCTTCTCCCAGTCACGGCGAACGGTGCGATCCGTCAACCCCAGGGCTTCGCCCACTTCCTTTTCTGTCATGCCCGAGAAATAACGCATCTCCACCACCTGGACCAGGCGCGGATCGAACTTGGCCAGATCGTCCAGCGCCTCATGGATGCGCAGGATTTCCTCCTCGCCTGCTGCCGCCGATTCGGCAATCGTCGTACTCAACGGTTGGTGCGTAGCGCCCGCGCCGCGCCGCTCGGCCAGCGCAGCGCGAGCCAGATCGACGATAACGGAACGCATCGCGTGTCCGGCGTACCGGAAAAAGTGCAGGCGATCGGCAATGGCGAGCCGCTCGGCGGCGGTGAAGCGGAGAAAACATTCGTGTACCAGCGAGGTGGTATCGAGAATGGCGTCGCGCTCGTGAGGTCGCAACCGATTGCGAGCCATCCTGCGCAGCTCGTCGTAGGTCGATTCGAAGACCGACTTCAACGCCACGCCGTCGCCGCTCTGGGCGAGACGAATCAAGTCAGTAAGAGAGGGCTGCTCGGACACGTAAGGCTCAGTCGGTGGCCAAACGTGCCGCATACAATAGGAGCAGTACCTCGGCTAAGCAAATGCGTGGCGTAAGCGCTCGAAGTAGCGCGCTTGCAAAACTTTTACCGGCCGTAATCGCGGGCAGGTGTACTGTTCGCCATCGAAACCGCGGTGACGGTACAGGGGGGAGAAATGAGCTCGTACGGTGGAGTTGCCTGGCGCGTGTGCTGCGCGCTCTTGTTCGCATTCAGCCTCAATGCATCGGCCGATGATGCCAAGAAGATCGAAGTGACGGACGAGACGTTCAAATGCCTGACGGAGATGACGCCGGTGCGCGGCTTCTTCGTCGCGAACCTGCTCGGCAAGCTCGACGACACGTTGAAGGTGGCCAACTCGGCGAGCGGTGGACGCTACCCACCGGGTTCCGTGATCCAGCTCGTGCCGACGGAGGTCATGGTGAAACACCGCGAAGGCTTCAGTCCTGCGACGAACGATTGGGAGTTCTTCGAGCTGGAGGTTTCCGCAACTGCCAGCAAGATCAAGGTTCGCGGCGTGACCGAAGTCGTGAATCGCTTCGGCGGCAACTGCTTCGGCTGCCACGCCGCCGCGAAGCCGCAATGGGATCTGATCTGCGAGCAGGACCACGGCTGCGCCCCGTTGCCGATTCCCACTGCACGCATCGTCGCCATCCAGAAGGCCGACCCGCGCTGCAAGAC
>CADEEJ010000466.1 GCA_902826315.1 uncultured Steroidobacter sp. | reverse complement strand
TTCTCGATCGCGCGCGCGACCGTTGCACGCGGAATGCCGGGCGACCAGTAGCTCTGCGTGAGAAACGCATGGATGGCGTCGATGTCCAGACGTGACTGATCGGTGCTGATTTCGTATGTGGACATGCGCGTAGTCTATGCCAGGGTTTTCTTCTTGCGGGTGCCGATGTTGCCGGAAGCGGCGGCGCGCAGCAGACGCTGAAAGGTCGGGCACTCCATGTGGCTCGGTGCTCGACATGCCACGGCATGACGCAGGCCGTCGCGCATGGCGGTGAGCTCGCGGATCGTCCGATCGAGATCTTCCGCCTTGGCCGCGAGCACTTTGCGGTCGATGCGCGGCCGACCGTCCGCCGCAAACATGTGTGCGACCTCGTCGAGCGAAAAGCCGGACGCCCGCCCCAGCGCGATGAAGGCCAACCGCTCCAGCACGCGCGCATCGAACAGGCGGCGCAGCCCGCGCCGGCCGATGGAAGCGATCAGGCCCTTGTCCTCGTAGAACCGCAGCGTCGAAGCCGGAACATTGGAGCGGCGTGCGACTTCGGTAATGTCGAGGGGTTTCATCGCTTGACCTCAAGCCGACTTGAAGTGGCAGAGTGCAAGCACGGCGTTGGCAAGGCAAGTAGCAGGAGACGACTCGTGGCGGCAGCACAGCGTAAAGACGACGAACAAGCGAAGCTCTGGAACAGCAGCGCCGGCTGCGCGTGGGTCGAGTCGCAGGTGCTGCTCGACCAGGTGCTGCAGCCTTTCGAGGACCTGCTCGTCGAAGCGGTCGCGGCGAGCGGCGCGCGCCATGTGCTCGACGTCGGCTGCGGCACAGGCAGCACGACGCGCGCCATCGCGCGGCTGCTCGGCGCAAACGGTCAGTCAGTAGGGATCGACATCTCCGAGCAGATGATCGAGGCGGCTCGCATGCTGGCTGAGCAGGAGCGAGCGCCAGCGACATTCATTTGCGCCGATGCGCAGACGCACGCGTTCGCGCCGGCCAGCTTCGACATGATCATGGCGCGCTTCGGCACGATGTTCTTCACCGATCCCGTTCAAGCGTTTACTAATCTGCGGCAGGCGGCTGCAGCCGAGGCACGCATGTGTTTCGTCGCCTGGCGTGGTCCCGAGGACAATCCGTTCATGACCGCAGCCGAACGTGCGGCGGCCTCGCTGTTGCCGAATCTGCCGCCCCGCGTGCCGGACGCGCCCGGTCAGTTCGGCTTCGCAGATGCGAAGCGCGTGCGTGCCATCCTGGAGCAGGGCGGTTGGACGCACATCGACATCCAGCCGATCGACGTGCCGTGCGCGCTGCCCGAAAAAGAGTTGGTCAGCTATGGAACGCGGTTCGGACTGGTGGGCATCGCGCTGCGCGAAGCCGACCCGCAGACGCGCGCGCAAGTTGCCGGCGCCGTGCGCGCGGGATTCGAGCCGTTCGTGCACGGCGACGAAGCGCGCTTCACCGCCGGCTGCTGGATGGTCCGCGCGCGTTAACGAAACATCAACGAACTTGGGCGATCTGGTGGAACATGTCGACGTAGCCCATGACCGCATCGGTGATGCCCGCGACCTTGGGGTTGGTCGACTCCACGACGTAGTACTCGTTCGGCGCATGTGCGCCGGCGCCGTGGCCGAGCCCGAAGTGTCCGGCCGGCAGCGACAGCGGCGGCGCGGTGAACACCGCGCCCGGCCATGAGCCGGCGAGCCGCGGATTGAGCGACGCTTTCACGCCCGCGCGCTTGTAGGTTTCGAGCTCCGCACGAATGATGCGGCTGTCTTCCGCGGTTTCGGTCGGGTCGTAACCGCCGGAGACGTTGACCTCGACGTCGTTGAAGCCGCGCTTGTCGAGATGCGCGCGCAACTTGCTCACCGCTTCCTTGCTCGTCTGATTCGGCACCAGTCGCAAGTCGAGCTTCGCGACGGCGCGGCCGGGCAGAATCGTCTTGCCGCCCGGGCCGGTGTAACCGGAGACGAGTCCTTCGATGTTGACGGTCGGTTGCGAGGCGAGCCGTTCGAGCGCCTGGCCGTAGGGCAGATCGTCGATCCAGTGGCTCACGCCGAGCTGCTTCTTCTGCTCCTGTTCGCTGCCGCTGCGCGCGACTTCCGCGATCAGCTCCTTCTCCCGCGGCGTCAGCGCGCGGACGTTCTCGAACCAGCCGTCGATCGCGGGCGTGTTGCCATCCGGCGTGACCAGCGAATCCAGCGCGCGCACGAGTCGCCACACCGGCGAGTCGACCGCCGCCTTCTGACTGGAATGGATGTCGCCTTTCGGTCCGCGGCCCCATTTCTCGCCGCTCGCGACCAGCTCCAGCTCGATGACGCCCTTGGAGCCGAGGTTCACGGAGACGTTGCCGTTCATGTCCTGCCAGCTCGCAGGAATGAAGATGCCCTCGGCCTTCTTGAGTGCGGCGAACACTTCGGGGCGTTGCACGATCTGGTGAAAGTGCGGCGAGCCGATCTCTTCCTCGCCCTCGGCGACCAGCACGAGGTTCACCGGGAATTTCGCTTTGGCGGCACGCATCGCGTGCAGTGCTGCCAGCACCGTTGCCTCGGGGCCTTTCTGGTTGACCGCGCCGCGGCCGACGATCGCGCGGCCGAAGCCGGGTTTGTCGACGATGCGCCCTTCGAGCGGCGGCGACGACCATTCCGCCGGATCGAACTGCTTGACGTCGTACATGAAGTACAGCGCGAGCGTGCGCTTCGCGCCGTTGTCCATGGTGGCGAAGACGCCGGGATGACCGTCGGTCGGCACGATCGTGGCCGTGTCGAACCCTGCCTCGCGCGCCAAGGTCGCCATGTATTCGGCGCCTTCCTTCATGCTGCGGTTCTCGGCCGCGATGGAGGGCAGCGCGATCCAGTCCTGAATCCGCTTGATGGCCGCGTCGCGGCCGGCTTCGGCGGCCTTGCGGATCGCGGGGTAGCGCTCGGCGGCTGCCGCCGCACCGAAAACCATAGTGCCGGCGCCGACGAGCGTCGCGGCAGTCATGAAGTCGCGTCGATTGAAGTCCGCCATTGCTTTTTTCGTCCTCTGTCGCAAGGGCGCATCATGCCGCATCAGGCAATGAATCGTCGATAAGCGGTGCGCGCCGTGCGATACA
>CADEEJ010000465.1 GCA_902826315.1 uncultured Steroidobacter sp. | reverse complement strand
AGGTCTCTAAGTAGTTGATCGATGAGTTCGGATACGTTGGAGCTGCTGTCCAGACACCCGTACTCGCGAAGCGCAATGATTGACTTCAGAAGGTGGCATCCGTATCGCAGGCTCCAGTGGCCTGTGGGCTGTCTCTCCGGGATCGTCACGGCGCGACGACTGCGTACGCATTGGCGAATGACGCAAAAGAGAGCCGTCATGGCAGGTGAACAAGTGGTAGCGCCGTTCGCCCTCTGATGCGCGGCCAGGGCGGCTAGCGTCATTGATGTATCGAACGCGTACCCTTGTCCCCCCCTGCCGATTGCCCCTCCGGTTTCGATTGCTCGCCGGACGAGTCCGTCGGCGAGTAGGCTACGAAAGACACTCGCCTCCGGAGAGAATAGTGCAACGAGCCGCAAAAGAAGCGCGGCGGCTTCGGGATACTCATAACCCAAATGACGGTCGTTCACCCACGACAAGACTTCGCCCGTCGGAGCAATCACCGGCGGGCTTCCAAGCCACTCCCACATCGCATCGACAGAAGGTTGTGCTGCTGTTGTTTTCATGCTGGCTATTCCTCAGTTGCAACTTCAGGTCCGTTGCACACTTGCGTGCTCATTTGCGCAGTTCGCCTCATCAATGAGGCCAAGAATCGATTGAAGGATGATATCTCCGAACCCGTGCTGGTAGAGCCACACTCCGTTGACCTGTCCGTCAAAACTGGGTTCGCCTCCAAGGTCAGAGCCCGGCCTGAGTCCTGTCGCTAGCCCAAGAGCGAAGACATTCGGAAGGGCGGTGCCATCAAGGAGCATCACTCGCCCCTGGCCGTCGACGAGGCGTTCCCCCATTTCCGCCCGGATCACCAGTGGCATCATTCTCGAATCGAAGATCGGAATAGTCCTCGGCAGGTAGCCAAACGCCGGAATAACCACTGTTGCGTCAGCAAGTAGTCGCGCTAAGTCTGGGGAGCTGCAGGAATCGACCGGTTGAATGTGAACGCGCGTCTCGTCAACCGTGCTCCTTCCGGTTACTCTCCGCCAGAGCTCGCGACCGTCGCCGCGCAGCCCGCCAAAACGGTGACGGCGACGGGTCGTTGGGCACACCTCCCTATCCGTGAAATCGGCGTAGCGGTCATTCGCTGCGTCGCTTCTGGATCCGTAGAAGATCCGAATTCGGCCGCAGTGCAAGATCGAAATTGCACCGGTCTCGAATGCGACTCCGCTGTCCGTGAGCATCCAGGCGGCCGAGAAAGCACTGTGCGATCCGCCAAGGATCACAACGCGGGGCGACGACGATGCGTCGAGCCGCCGAAGTAGCTGTGGTCGCCCAGCTAAGCTAAGCGCGCGGTCGGAAGGGATCAACGAACACTTATCTAGGCTATCCAGCGAGAGCCCCAGTCTCAAGGCTGTGCGCGTAGCTACGGTCGACGACTGGTGCCCGCCTAGAGCCAGAACGACACTTCTTGAACGTATGGTCCTGCGCTCTCGACCGCGGGTTCGGCGAATGCAGACCTCGACCGAGCCGTCGGTGAGATACCGGATCGATTCTGCGGTGTAGCCAAGGAAGCACTGGCTATGTCGGCTGTCTCTGATTGAAGTCAGCAGATCGCCTCCGAGGCACTTGAGAAAGGCCGCAACCAGATGTAATGGAGGGTGAGATGTTCGATAGGAGCCTAGTTGTAGCGTCGCTTGAGCACAGGCGGTGGACCGAAAGAGACTAGATGCTTCCTCCACAGACTCAAGGAACGATGTTCCGAAAGAATCGGCATTCACACCATACCTTTTTAGCGAGCCCACCGCCAGCTCGTGTCCGGCCTCGATCACTGCGATACCGGATTCCAGGAGAAGCGGAAGCAGTCCTCTGCACGCGGCTCGCACCAACGGACCAGTACCAGCGGGGCCACCGCCGATAATGGCAACCGAAAAGAGTGGACTGGACATGTTCTTAATTACTCGGCCCTCGCAGGGAGGACACGCCTGCCAGTGCGCGATTGTAGAGGTGAGCGAATGTGTCTGGCGACGCGGCAAGGTGGCGGAATACTGTTCCGTCGGTGACAGAAAGAAGCCAGCCACAAAGCTCTAGTCCACCGATAAGGCCGAGACACTTAACGTCTGTTGAAGCTGCTTCAAGGGCTTCCTTGTTAGTGCGACGTCGGTGCAGAATGACGCAGTATGACTGTCCTTTATGTACCTGCCAGACAAGATCATAGGTGAGCCCAAGGGACTCCAACTGGTCTGTTCTCTCAATGACGCAGCGCGCCAGCTCGGTGCTATCGCAGGAGACAAATAGGTCGGCTTTGACGGGCCACTGCGGAGCGTGGTGACTCAAGTCGACCCAACCGCCTGCGATAGGCGAGGTGAGACACCGCTGCAAGATGAAATCGAGCAACGGTAGAGATTTTCGAAACAGTTGTACATGGAAGCGATTTTGTGTGAGACCCCCTTTGTTGAAGAGGCCGGTCCACGCACAGCCCAGCCCTCGTGTGAGGCGAAGGGCGAGATCAAGGTGATCGGAATCCATTTGTTGTGGCCGTGTGCCGTCCACCAAGAGGGTTTGGTACTTCGCATAGGGAGCCGGGCGAGGAACCACCCGGAGGTGAGCGTTGCCAAGGGCGAGTTCGCCCAATACCCTCGCTTGGTGGTTCTCTCGCTCGATCCTGGCCAGGCATGCGGACCGCTTGGGGTGGAAGGTCGCCACCGCCGAGATTTCGGTCGCGAGGTTCAGGGGGATGTTGACCGGATCAGCCAGCGCCTCCAGCCAGAGGGGCGGGCCAGGACCATCCGACGACGCAGTCAAATGGTCGTAGTGTTCTCGGTAGGGCGCATCGAGCGAACTGTGCTCTGGGACTGCAGCAGCGAGATTGATACGTGCGTTTTCTCCAAACATCCACATCTCCAAAGGGTGGTATACTCGTCAGCGTTCGCGGTCCTGTGCGAGGAAATCGTTCCGGAGCATGGAGCATAGATGTGCTCGCTCATAACGAATTGGCAGGCTTGAATTTAGCTTGTGACAGAAGAAAGAAATGGCAAGATGAAAGTATACTGACCTGTCCTTCAAGGTTGAACGTGATTCCGTGAAGCTGGTAGTCTATTCCTGCATCCGACTCAACTTTTT
>CADEEJ010000464.1:1887-3098 GCA_902826315.1 uncultured Steroidobacter sp. | reverse complement strand
ATGATGGACTACACGGATCGGCACTGCCGCTATTTCCTGCGGCTGCTGAGCCCGAGCGCGCTGCTGTACACGGAAATGATCACCGCCGCGGCAATCGTGCGCGGCGATACCACGCGCCTGCTGGAATTTCACCCCGCGGAGCATCCGGTCGCGCTCCAGCTCGGCGGCAGCAATCCGGACGAGCTGGCACGGGCCGCACGCATCGGCGCGCAGTTCGGCTACGACGAGATCAATCTCAATTGCGGCTGTCCCAGCGATCGCGTGCAGAGCGGGCGCTTCGGCGCGTGCCTGATGGCCGAGCCTTCGCTGGTTGGCGAATGCATCGGCGCGATGCGCGCGGCGGTCGCAGTGCCGGTCACGGTCAAATGCCGTATTGGCATCGAACCGATGCCGCACACGGCGACCGACTCGTATGAATTCCTGGTGCGCTTCGTCGACTCGGTCGCGCAGACCGGCTGCACGGTGTTCGTCGTGCACGCGCGCCAGGCGGTATTGAACGGTCTGAGTCCGAAAGAGAATCGCGAGATTCCGCCGCTGCAGTACGACGTCGTCCGGCAGCTGCGCGCCGATTTCCCCGCGCTCACGTTCGTCGTGAATGGCGGCGTGCGCACGCTCGAGGACGCGCTGGAACATCTGCAGCTCTTCGACGGCGTCATGATCGGCCGCGAGGCGTATCAGAATCCTTACCTGCTCGCGCTGCTGCATCAGGCCATCGTCGATCCGCAGTGGTCGCTGCCGTCGCGCGAGGAAATCGTCGAGCGTTATGTCCCGTACGTTCAGGATCGACTCGGGGAAGGTCATCGCCTGCGCTCGATGGTCCGACACGTGCAGGGCCTGTACGCCGGTCTGCCTCGGGTGCGCTCGTGGCGTAGGTTTCTCTCGGAGGGTGCCGCTGCGCCTGACGCCCGCGCCGACCTCCTGATCGACGCTCTACGCATCGTCCGCGCGGCCGCGTAACGGAAATTTCGCGCCGCCGGCGGCAAAACGGGGTTCCCGGCTCCGCATAATAAGTAAGAGAAGCTGACCGGGGATCCGATCCTGCGTATTGCAGACGCAAGCGAGCAGCAGCGGCAAAGCGCCGAGCGGGTTCGTGCGTACATCGCGAGCCTGAGTCGCGCGCAGTTTCAGGATCTGACTCGCCGCCTGGTGCTGTATGCCGCCCGGCTGCTGCGCGGCGGCAGCCTCGATCATCACGCGTACGAGATCGTCAC
>CADEEJ010000464.1:0-1787 GCA_902826315.1 uncultured Steroidobacter sp. | reverse complement strand
GTGAAGAAGTTCTACGTGGACGATGTTGCGTCCGCCGCAGGTGGCAGGCGGCGTCATTCATGAGAGGGGAGAGCGAGATGTCCGGAGAACCGCCCAGCTGGCGTGCGGATGCCGCGTCGGGAGCAGTGCTGATGGACTATCTCAAGCGCGTTTCGCCTGAGTTCGTCGCTGCGGAGCTCGAAAAGCTCGGACTGCTGGATGCAGCGGACGACGCGGCAGCGACGATGCACGGGCGGGTGACGAGACTGCGCGGATCACCGCGGCGCGCGCGTGCGAGCCTGTGGATGGTCGCGTTGGCGATGTGCGCGATGATCGTCGTGATCGTGGAGACGCGGCACTTCGCTGCAATCAATCTGGCTCCGGACGATGGCAGCGGCCGGTTCATGCAGCTCGCCGGACCGACGCCTGAGTGGTGATCGGTCCGATGAACTGGCGTATCAAGCCGCTCGCCGATCTGTTCCTCGCCGCCGAGAACAAGCCGCTCAAACGCTCGCTAGGCTCCTTTCAGTTGATCATGCTCGGCGTCGGCACGGTCATCGGCACCGGCATCTTCGTGCTGTCGGCCGAGGCTGCACAGAAGGCCGGGCCCGGCATGATGGTGTCGTTCGTCCTCGCTGCGTTCACGTGCGCCTTCACTGCGCTCTGCTATGCCGAGCTCGCCTCGATGGTGCCGCTGTCCGGCTCCGCGTACACGTACTCCTACGTCGTGCTCGGCGAGCTCATCGCGTGGATGGTGGGCTGGGCCTTGATTCTGGAATACGCCGTCGCAGCGAGCGCAGTGTCGGTGGGCTGGTCGAACTATTTCGTCGGCCTGCTGGAACGCACGTTCAGTATCGACATCTCCGACGCGCTCACGCGCGGTCCGACTGCCGGCGGGCTGCTGAATCTTCCGGCCGCGGCGATCGGCTTGCTGATGACCGGGCTGCTCGTCATCGGTACGCGCGAGAGTGCGACGGTCAATGCGGTCCTGGCGACGATCAAGGTGGTGGCGCTGCTGCTGTTCGTCGCGCTGACCGTGCCGGTCATGCAAGCGGACAATTTCGTGCCGTTCTCGCCCACGGGTTTTTTCGGCGAGATCTCCGGCATGGGCATGGCCGGCGCCGCCGCTTCGATCTTCTTTGCCTACATCGGCTTCGATGCAGTCTCGACTGCAGCAGAAGAGACCCGCAATCCACAGCGCAACATGCCGATCGGCGTGATCGGCAGCCTGCTCGTCTGCACGGTGTTCTATCTGCTCGTAGCGGCTGGCGCAGTCGGTGCGATCGGCGCTCAGCCGGTCGTGGATCCCGTCACGGGGATGGCGTTCGAGCCGGGGAGCGATGCGTTCATGGTCGCTTGCGCAGAGCCGGCCAACGCGCAGGCATTCGCCTGCAGCCGTGAGCCTCTGGCGCACGTCGTCAGCGAGCTGGGTTGGCGGAAGGCATCGCAGTTCATCGGACTGGCGGCGTTTCTCGCGATGCCGGCAGTCGTGCTGATGATGCTGTTCGGCCAGACGCGCATCTTCTTCGCGATGGCGCGCGATCGGTTGCTGCCGTTCAACGAGGCGTTGACGCGGATTCATCCGAAGTTCAAGACACCCTACGTCGTGACGCTGATCACCGGCGTCTGCGTGTCGATTTTCGCGAGCCTGTTCCCGGTCGGCGTGCTGGCGGACATCAGCAACAGCGGCACGCTGTTCGCGTTCATGACCGTCGCACTGGGCGTGATGATTCTGCGCCGTCGCGATCCCGATCGGCCGCGGCCGTTTCGCACTCCGGCGATCTGGCTGCTCGGGCCGCTGGCGCTCG
>CADEEJ010000463.1 GCA_902826315.1 uncultured Steroidobacter sp. | reverse complement strand
GCGAGGGCTTCGCTATGCACGGCCGACCGTATCGTCAAGGATCGTGGTTCACCCGATTCGCGAAGAAAACCGCGCGCAGGGCGGGTCATCCCGCGACGTTCTGTGTCGCGGTCGCAATCATCCTGCTGTGGGCAGCGACCGGTCCCTTGTTCGGCTTCAGCGATACCTGGCAGCTGGTGATCAACACCGGCACGACCATCGTCACGTTCCTGATGGTGTTCCTGATCCAGAACACGCAGAACCGCGACTCGGCGGCGATCCAGGTCAAGCTCGACGAGCTGATCCGCGCCATCGAAGGCGCTCACCTCGCACTGCTCGATCTCGAGGAGCTCGACGACAAGAACCTGGACCGGATCGTCGCGGGCTATCGCGCGCTGGCGCGCCAGGCGCGCAAGGATCTGCGCGCCGGCAAGTCGGATACCGACGTTCGCGAAGTCGGGCAGGAGCGCCGCAAGGAGATCAGCGAGCAGCGCCCCGCCAAGCCTGCCAAGTAACGCTGCGATATCCGTTCGCTTCGCGACAGTGTCGATGATCGGGTGTGCGAGTGCGTAGCCTGCGTACTTATTACCCATTGCCGCCGGCACGACGCCGGCGTAGTTCTGAAACACTCAGCGAACCCCACTCAGACTCGGCGGGCAGGGATGGACATCGTGCTCTTGACGCAGACCCGGCTGCTGGGCGACGGCCTGGCGGCATGTCTGCGCACTCGCACCGATATCGTGCTGCGTGGCACCGTCAACGATCTTGGCGCTCTGCGGCAGATGATCGAGAGCGTTCAGCCGCAGCTCGCGCTGATCGATGTCACGCAGGGCATCGACCTGTTCGACGTCCGTGCCATTTCTGCTGCGCATCCCGATGTCGCATTCGTGGCTCTGGGTCTCAAGGAGCAGCGCCAGGACGTCATCCGCTGCGGCCGTGCCGGATTCACCGGTTACATCTCGCGCGAAGCGAGCGCGGATCGCCTGTGCGAGGCACTCCTGGACGTCATGGCCGGGCGGCTCGCATGTCCGGCCGAAATCTCCGGCGGCCTGCTGCGCGCGTTGTTTCGTTCCGAAGAACGGGCCGACCTCCCCATCGAGGATGGATTGACGCGGCGCGAGGGCCAGGTGCTGGCGCTCATCGGGCAGGGGCTGTCCAACAAGGAAATCGCTCACGAGCTCACCCTCAGTGTCGCGACCGTCAAGCACCACGTGCACAACGTGCTGGACAAGCTGAACCTGCAGCGCCGCTCGCAGGCCATGCGCCGCGTGCGCGAAGCGCCGTGGTTGTCGGGCTGATCACTTCGTCTGGAAGCCACCGGTCGACTCCTTGGTGTGCTTGATCGCGTAGGTGGACGGAATCGTCGTCGCCAGTTTGTCCTGAACCTTGCCATCCGCGTCCTTCTGGACGGCGGTGCAGACGAACGAGCAGTTCACGAAGTTCGTATCCTTCTTGTCGACGCCCTCCAGCTTCGAGCTGATGCCCGTCACCTTGACGTCGTACTGCACCCAGGTGTTGGGCTTCTTCACCCAGCTCTTGATCTTCGACTCGGTCGAGGTCAGGTGATTCTTGTTGGCGTTCGCCGTGATCGGGAACATGTTGGTCGCCTCGCCCAGACCGCCGAGATGCTCGTTGAGCAGATGGCCGCGGATGAACTTGTCGGCGCTGCTCTCTTTCGGATCGGTCACTAGCTGGCTCATGAGCTCCTTCTGCTGGCTGGTGGACGACGCCGTGCCCGGCGGATGGTCATCGCTCAGCCAGTCGATCGACATCGACATGCAGACCCCGCTGCCGCCCAGGTTGCCGGTGACGCGCGTGACGACCGGCTTCTTCTTCGAGCCGCCCTCGTCGTAAGTTTCGAACAGCAGCTGCATGTTCGTGACCAGCAGCGGATCGTTCGGGCTGGTCTTGGCGAGCGCCACGGTCGCGTCGATGAGCGCAGCGTTCTTCTTCTGCTCCTCAGTCGCATCCGCCTTCGCGGCCTTCTTCTTCATGTCGGCCGCATGCTGCGGCACGCCCTGCTTGAGCCCGCTCGCGACCATCGGCACGGCGTTCTTCTCGTCGCCCGTGAAGGTGATCTCGTGGCTCTTGCCGCCCTTGGTCTTGAACGGCTTCGCCTTCTTCCACCAGTCCTTGACGGCCTGCTTCGCGCCGCCGATCAGCGCCTTCGCGCCGTTGACGATGAAGCCGATCAGCCAGTCGAGCGCCTTGTCGATGGGCGCGCGGATCCTCTGGATGACTTCCATGATCTTGTCGGCGATCTTGCCGAGGCCGAGGAAGCCGGCCAGGAAGCTGATGGCCAGCGACAGCAGTCCCGCCAGCACGTTCTCGACCTTCTGCGCGGCGTTCTCCAGCTTGCCGGCCGCGATGTCCATGATGGAATCGAGGAACGCCTTCGCGACCTGAATGATCTTCGCCAGCTTGTTGATGAACACCACGATGGTGTCGTAGATGGCGATGATCGCCGACACGAATCCGCCGCCCGGGATCAGCATCATGGCGATCTTGGCCACGGCCTTCTTGACGATCGTCTCGACGACCATCGTCGTGATCGCGTTGATCGCCATGTCTTTCAGGTTCGCCAGCTGGTCCTGGATCTCCTTCCACGCGGCGGCCGGTCCCTCGGTGATCAGTAGTGTCACGAGCTTGAAGCTCGTCTCCAGCACCTTGACCGCGGTCTCGCCGATCGCCTTGACCAGCTTGGCGCGAATGTTCTCCCAGGTGAGGCCGAGCGCCGACAACCCGAACTTGAGGAACTCCTTCGCCTCGAACTTCTGCGGGATGTACACGCCCGGCAGCGCGCCGAGCAGCCAATCGAGCAGCGCCTTCTTCAGGTGCGTGCCGATGCTGTCGCGGAACTTGTCGAAGCCGAGCTTGCCGGCCTTGACCAGGTTGCCGACGAACTTGATCGGGTTCTTCAGGATGTCCTTGAACGACGCCTTCGCCTTCTTCAGGTACGGGATCGCCGCCGGCGCCACGACCTCGAACACGATCTCCAGCAGCGTCCATATCGTGTTGCCGGCCCAGCTCAGGAAGTCGAGGATGAAGCTGCCGAATACCGCCGCGATCTTCATGAACGCGCGCGGCACGACGATCATGTCGATCACTTCGAGCGACTTGAA
>CADEEJ010000462.1 GCA_902826315.1 uncultured Steroidobacter sp. | reverse complement strand
CCGGATGCGATGAATAAATGGCTGCCGCCGCACGGATTCACCGGCAAGGTGCACAGCATGGATGCGCGCGTCGGCGGCAGCTACAAGATGTCCTTCAAGAACTTCACGACGGGCGAAAGCCATGCGTTCGGCGGGAAGTACCTGGAGCTCGTGCCGAATGAACGCCTGCGCTACTCGGATCAGTTCGACGATCCGAATCTGCCGGGCGAGATGATGACGACCGTCACGATCAAAAAGGTCTCGGTCGGCGTCGAGCTGAGCGTCGTGCAGGAAGGCATCCCGGACGCGATTCCGGCGGAAGCCTGCTACCTCGGCTGGCAGGAATCGCTGACACTGCTGACCCAGCTCGTCGAGGCCGAAATCAAGCAGTAGTGTCTGCAGATGTGATCGCGTGACCAGGCGCGTCGGAGTGTGCCCATGATCCGGCGCCGCGCGCCGTACCACAGCCGCGACAGCAAAGCGACGTCGCATGTGGCTATTTCACGCTAAACGAAAGCGGCCTGCGCGGCGCGCAAGGATCGTTGGGAGCACAGGCCTGTTGGTGAGTTTTTGGTAGAGCGACGCTGCGTAGACTCGGTTTCCTGGCGGCGTGTGGTGGCGGTGGATCGCGGGAATTGACCCCGAGCCAACCGCCTGTTCAGCCCGGCAACCCCGCAACCTCCACTGCCGCCGCCACCTTCCCCGACGCTACTTCGTCTTGAACGGCGGGCGCGGCACGGCTTCACAAGTCTTGCCGCGCACGTTGCGCACCGATCCGTCGCGCACGAGCTGGTCCCAGAGGCTCTCGATGCACTTATTCCACTCGGTGTGACCGTGGCCGACGACTACGACTTCCGCGCGCTCGGAGAAATTTGGCGCGACGCGTTGCGTGAACCACAGCGGGCTCGCCGAGTCGTTCGCTCCCGAAACGAATAGCGTCGGCACCGAGACCTTCGGCGGCGTGCGGTCCGTCGACGGCGAAACTTTCGGCCAGTACTTGCAGGCGGCCAGCTGCTGTCGCACGCGATAGTCGCCCAGGAACGTGCCGCGCGATTCCGGCTCGATATCTTCCTCGCGCAGGAACGCGAGGTCATCGTTGCAGGTGATCGCGAAGAACAGGCCGAAGCTGTATTCCGATTGGATCCCTGCCATGCCAGCCTGAATGGTGTCCGCGATCGGGCTCCAGTCACCCGCGTGCGCGCGATGAATGATCCACGGCAGGTCGTTCGAGCTGTACGGTCGATACAGCTTTGAGCGGAACCACTCGCCCGCGCGACCGCGCGCGATCGGCGCTTTGCCGGCTTCCAGCTGCTGCGCGATCTCGCTGAACTCTTTTCGCAGATCCGGGAACGCAGCGTTACACGCAGTGTCGGCTGCACACGCGTCGAACATCTGATTGCGTGCGCCCTCGGCTGACTTCGCCATCGTCAGCGGCGTGACCACATCGAGCGGCACGACGCTGTTGAGCAGGACTGTTCGAACACTCTGCGGATACGCGCGCAGGTAGAACTGCGCAGCTCGCGTTCCATAGGAGCCTGCGGTCAGATTCAGTGGACCGTAGCCAAGCGTACGACGCACGTGTTCGAGATCGCGTGCGAAATGCGTGTACGTGTACTGCGTCAGGTCGGCGCGTGAGCTCAGCTCCTTCGCGCAGCGCTCGATCAGAGCGACCGGGAACATGTCGCGCAGGCTCGACTGCGGATTCTTCGCGTCGTAGGTATTGCAGGTCAGCGGGGCCGACTTGCCCGCGCCGCGCTGATCCACCAGCAGCATGTCGCGGTCGCGAAGCAGCGATTCCGCTTGTCCGACCGAGTATTCCGCAAAGGCGATCGCAGCTTCGCTCGGCCCGCCCATGAGCGGCACGATCGGATCCTTGTTCGCGCCCGGCTTGTCAGCTGGGATCACCGCGACGGCGATCGACAGTTTGCGGCCGGCCGGCTTGTCCCAGTTCTCCGGTACGTCCACGACGCCGCACTTCGCCGCGCGCGTGACCCCGGGCAACTTGCAGGGGGAAAGATTGCCGGCAGCATTTGCATTGCCGATAAAACCCAGCGCGATCGTCAGTAACAGGGCGAGCGACGAAGTGTTCGTTGGTATTTTCATGGCGGGATCGTTGCACAAATGGCGTGGTGTTTCGACTATCCGCCCTTGGACCGGCGCTTGCGGCCGTGCAAGCGTGTAATTCGGCGCGCCTCTTCTGCGACCGCAGCCCGCAGCTCCGGCGGCTCCAGCACTTCCATCTCCGCACCCATCCGCAATATCTCGCGCACCGCGTGCGGCAAGCGCTCGACGAAGATCTTCGCTTCGATCCATGAGTTCTCAGGAGGCGAGGGATGCTGCTCGGCGACTGCATGCGCTGCAGCCGGATTCACATCCCGCAGCAGTTTCACGCCGTCGGGCGACAGCCGAACTCGCGCGGGCTCGCCCCGCAATCGAGTCTCGAAGCTTTTCGCTGCATCCGTCCAGAACTTTGCGAGATCGAAGTTACGCGGACGTTCGGCAGGTGCATCGGTCGCTCTGAATTCGCGGATCGCATCCACTCGATAGATGCGAATGGTCGAGTCCACCGCGCCCGCGACGTACCACGCGCCTGCTTTCATCACGAGCCCGAGCGGTGAAATCGTGCGCTTCGTGATTTTCTGCCAGCTCTCGTAAGTCATGCGCACCTGACGATCCGACCACACGGCTTCCGCGAGCTGTCGCAGCGCTGGCGGCGGCGTCGGGCGCGAATACCAAGGGGCAGGGTCGAGATGAAACCGTGCAGCGATGCGCTCGGCGAGCTTGCCGCCGCCGAGCGGCAGACTCGCAAGAATCTTGAGACGCGCAGCAGTCGCGTCGGCGCCGAGCCCGAGATCCATCGCTGCCTGCGCTGCACCGATCAACGACACCGCACCCGCTTCGTTGCTGTCGAGTCCGGTGAGATCGGTGCGGTAGCCGCCGAGCAAAGCGAAGCCGCCATGTCGCCCGCGCTCCGAATACACGGGCACGCCGGCCGTGCCGAGCTGGTCGATGTCGCGATACACCGTGCGCACCGAGACTTCCAGCTCGCGCGCCAGCGCCTCGGCGCTCACACGGCCACGCGCTTGCAGGACGATGAGAATCGACAGGAGTCGGCTGGCGCGCATGCTC
>CADEEJ010000461.1 GCA_902826315.1 uncultured Steroidobacter sp. | reverse complement strand
GCATCGAGCACCTGCAGGAAATCCGCCACGCCGCTTTCATAGCGCGCGCGTGCGAGTTTCGCGGCCTCGAGCGAAGCGCTCGCGCTCGCTTGCAGATGCTGTTGCTTCACGATCGCCTTCGAGTAGGCAGTCAGGCTCGCGTCGGTTTCTTCCAATGCCTGCAGCACGGTCTGCTCGTACTTGGCCAGCGCGCCGTCCGTCGCAGCTTCGCGCTGGCGGATTCTCTGACGGACGCGGCCGAGGTCGAACGCGGCCCAGCTGATGCTCGGGCCGAACGAAAACGTCTCGCTGCCCGCGTTGCCGAGGTCGCTGCTCTTGATCGCGTCGAATCCCCAGCTGCCGAGGAACGTAATGCGCGGGAACAGATCGCCGACCGCGACGCCGATCTGCGCAGTCGCTGCCGCCAGGTCGCGCTCGGCCACGCGAATATCCGGCCGTCGACGCAGCAACAGCTCGGGCGTGCCGATGTTCTGTGC
This sequence comes from uncultured Steroidobacter sp., assembly GCA_902826315.1. Classification (GTDB taxonomy): domain Bacteria; phylum Pseudomonadota; class Gammaproteobacteria; order Steroidobacterales; family Steroidobacteraceae; genus Steroidobacter. Next base: position 2,637 of record CADEEJ010000461.1, on the reverse strand, counting down.
AACGGGCAGCTCCGGCAGCGGCCGTGCCGTGGAAAGCTGCGGTAACAATGCCTCCGGCGATTGGCCCGTCAATACGCCAAGCCGCAGCATGCTGCGAGTGACGCCGGCCTCCAGATCGGGAATCGTGGCGAGCGTCGCGGAAAGTTGCGCCTGCGCACGCGACGAGTCGAGCTGCGTGCCGCGGCCCGCGTCCAGGCGAGCGGTCGTGATGCGCACGGTTTCGCCCTGGTTGTCGGCATTGCGCTGCGCGACAGCCAGCTGCTGCTGCGCTCCACGCAACTCGAAGTAGTTGCGTGCCACTTCAGCGGTCACGCTGACTTGGGTCGCATACACGCCTGCTTCCGCTGACTGCACTTCAGCCGAGGCAGCCTCGACACCACGCCGCACGCGGCCGAAGAAATCCAGCTCCCAGAAGGCGTCGAAGCCGGAATCGTAGAAGTCCTGGTTGCGGTCAGCAGTCGGCGCCGGCGCGATTTGCCGATCGCTGGCCCGCGCCTTCGTGTAGCCCGCGGAAGCTTGCACCGCCGGCGCGAAATCGAGCTGCGTTTCACCGCGCAGCGCACGCGCCTGGCGCAGCCGCGCAGTCGCGATGCGGATGTCGTGGTTCGCGCTGAGCGCACGCTCGATGATCTCGTTCAACTGCTCGTCATTGAAGCCTTTCCAGAACTCGCGCTCGACGTCCGCCGTCGAGAACTTCGCGCCATCGACACCGACGAACTGGTCCGACGTCGCGACTTCGGGTCGCCGATAGTCCGGCCCCACCGCGCACGCGGCGAGCAGCAACGCCGACAGCATCACCAGTACTTGTTTACGCATGAGTCGCACCTTCCGCATTTTCGATTTCAGTGGCCGGCGCGTGGCGGCGCTTGAGCACCGCGGCACGCAGCAGCACGTAGAAGAGTGGTGTCAGGAACAGACCGAAAAACGTCACGCCGATCATGCCGGCGAACACGGCGATACCGATGGCGTGGCGCATTTCCGCGCCTGCCCCCGACGAAAACACCAGCGGCACGACGCCCATGATGAACGCGAACGACGTCATCAGGATCGGCCGCAGCCGCAGTCGCGCCGCCTCCAGCGCCGCGGCGAGCGGCTCGACGCCGTCCTTCTCGCGGTCCTTGGCGAACTCGACGATCAGGATCGCGTTCTTGCTCGCGAGTCCCACGAGCACGAACAGCGCGATCTGCGTGAAGATGTTGTTGTCGCCGCCGGTCAGCCACAGGCCGACGATCGCGGAGAACAGCGCCAGCGGCACGATCGCGACGATCGCGAGCGGCAGCGTCCAGCTCTCGTACAGCGCAGCGAGCACCAGCACGACGAGCAACACGCACAGCGGGAACACGAACACCGCGCTGTTACCGGCGAGGATTTCCTGGAACGTGAGCTCGGTCCACTCGTACTTCACGCCGTTCGGCAAGGTCTCGGCGAGGATGCGCTCCATCGCCGCCTGTGCCTGGCCGGTCGAGTAGCCGGGCGCGGGCCCGCCGTTCACATCCGCGGTGAGGTAACCGTTGTAACGGAATACGCGATCCGGGCCGTAGCTCTGCGACACCTGCACGACCGAGCCGAGCGGCACCATCTCACCGCCCGCGTTGCGCGTCTTCAAGCGCGCGATGTCCTCGGCCTTGGCGCGGAACGGATAGTCCGCCTGCGCGATCACCTGGTACGTGCGGCCGAAACGGTTGAAGTCGTTGATGTAGATCGAGCCGAGATAGACCTGCAGCGCTTCGAAGACGTCGGTGAGCGCGACGCCGTGCTCCTTCGCCTTGACGCGATTCACCTCGGCGCGGACCTGCGGCACGCTGACTTCGTAGTTCGAGAACACGCCCGTGAGCTCGGGAGTCTGGCGCGCCTTGGTGAGCACATCCTGCGTCACCTTGTACAGCTCGTCGTAGCCGAGATCGGCGCGATCTTCGAGCTGCAGCTTGAAGCCGCCGATCGTGCCGAGACCCTGTACCGGTGGCGGCGGGAACACCACGATCTGCGCGTCCTGGATCGCGCCCAGCTTCATGTTCAGCTGCTTCGCAATGTTCAGGCCGTAGAGCTCGGAGGACTTGCGGGCCTCGAACGAGTCGAGGCCGAAGAACACGATCGCCGAGTTCGGGCTGTTCGTGAAGCCGGCGATCGACAGGCCGGGGAACTGGACGGTCGCGCGTACGCCCGGAACCGCGAGCGCGATGTCGCCGACTCGACGCACGACTTCATCGGTGCGATTCAGCGACGCCGCGTTCGGCAGCTGCACCAGGCCGACGAGGTACTGCTTGTCCTGCACCGGGATGAAACCCTTCGGCACGATCTCGAACAGGGCCCACGTCAGGCCGAGAAGGCCGACGAACACGCCCAGCACGATGCTCTTGTGCGCGAGCACGCCGCGGACGCCGCGCACGTAGCCGCCAGCGGAACGCGTGAACAGGCTGTTGAAGCCGCGGAAGAACCGGCCGAAGACGCGATCCATGCCGCGCGTCAGCGCATCCGGCTGTGCGTTGTGCGGCTTGAGCAGCAGCGCTGCCAGTGCGGGACTCAGCGTCAATGAATTGATCGCGGAGATCACCGTCGAGATCGCGATCGTCAGCGCGAACTGCTTGTAGAACTCGCCGGTCAGGCCGGTGATGAACGCGATCGGCACGAACACGGCGA
>CADEEJ010000460.1 GCA_902826315.1 uncultured Steroidobacter sp. | reverse complement strand
TCGGAGATCCAGAAGCGCAGCTCCAGGTCGAAGCCGTAGTCGTTGAAGCCCATCATGCGCGACACCGGCGCCGGCTCGCGCAGGATGCGCTGCTGATCCTCCGCGGCCTTCAACAGCACTGCCAGCGCCTTTTCCGGATCGCACTTGTAGCTGACGCGCACGGGCAGCTTCAGGCGGACGCGCGGATCGGTGTAGCTCCAATTGATGACCGGGTTCGTGATCAGGTGCTGATTCGGCACCAGCGTCTCGACGCCGTCGCGGTCGCGCACCACGACGTAACGGCCGCGCAGCTCCTGCACCCAGCCGAACCCTTCGGTGGTCGTGCCGGTCGTGCCGGTGAAGCTGATCACGTCGCCCGGCTTGATCGAGCGGTCCATCAGCAGCACGAAGCCGCTGACGAAATTCGCCGCGATCGCCTGCAGGCCGAAGCCGAGGCCGATGCCGATCGCGCCAGTCAGCACGTTCAGCGTGGTGAGATCGAGGCCCGAGGCGTTGAGGCCCAGCAGGATCGACAAGCCGATCAGGAACGCCTGCGAGAACTTGGCGATGCCGATGCGCATCGACAGCGCCAGCCCCTGCATCGCCATCAGCCGCCGCTCGAACCAGCGCGCGATCCAGACCGCGACCAGCATGAACGCGCCGACGGTGAACAGGATCTTCAGCACCGACCACAGCGTGATCTTGCCCTTGCCCGCGTTGATGCCGACGCTGTCGAGCGCCTGCACCAGCGGATCGAACCAGCCGAGCACGTGCAGCGCGAAGACGCTCCAGACCACGAACGTGATCGTGTCGCCCCAGCCCTTGGTGCGGTTGCCGAGCGAGACGCGGACGATGTAGACGCCGAGGCGGATCAGCAGCATCAGCCCCGCTAGCGTGATCGCTAGATCGACCAGGCGGCTTTGCGCCTTGATCGCGTGCAATACGCCGCCGAACGCGGCGACCAGCACCAACGCTGTGATGTGCGGGCTGACGATCAGTACGGCTTCGGTGACGCGCGCCTGAAAGCCACGTTGCACGAGTGCCGCTTTGGCGCGCTCGGTGCTGCGCACCTGCCGCCCGAACCACAACGCCAGCAGCACTGCGACCAGGATTGCGGCGACCTGCAGCAGCGACGAAGGAGTGAGCAGCGCCTCGAGCTGACGGCCCGCATTTCGCAGCAGTTCCTGCATCGTCTTCGGTTGCGCTTGTTGTTTATGCGTTGAGGTCGGGGATCAGCTCGCTCTCCAGTCGCGCGATCTGGTCCTTCAACATCAATTTGCGTTTCTTCAGGCGTCGCAGCTGCACTTCGTTGACATACAGGTCCATCTGCAGCCGGTTGATGACATCGTCCAGGTCACGGTGCTCGATGCGCAGCTCCCGCAGGCGCTCCAGGCGGCGGAACGTCTCGGTCTCGACCTTGTTCTCCGATTCGGTCATCGAGGCGTACTTTACGCAACATGCTGAAGCCTTGCGAGCGCTCAATGGCCGTCGTTCTCCGACTTTTGCCGCTCGCGCCAGTCGCTCAGCTCCAGCACTTTGTTGCCCCCGCCGGACCCATTGCTGTGCGGCGCGGCCGGCTCCGGTCGGACGAGCACTGTGTCCGGTTGCGTCTCGCCCGGCGCGTAGCCGACGGAGTCGACCCGATGGCCGGTGAGCAGCACGAAACCCTGGCGCCGCTCGATGCTCGTCGCGGTGTAATCGAACACGTAAGTGCGACGAAGCGTCAGCCGGCCGTCGACGCGGACGAGTGCGAGCCGGGCGAACGCCACGGTGCCGTCTAGAAATTGCAGGCTCAGCCGATCGCACGCCTCCTTCGCCGCGGCGTTCGCACGCTCGCGCGCGGCCAGGCTGTCCTGCCAGAACCACAGGACCGCCGCCGCCAGCAGGATGACCGTCAGCAGACCCCAACCGAGCTCCATTCCACCCTCGTCGAAAAACCGGGACACTTGAAACCGTATGATACGGCGCAACCTAACCGAACACCGAAGCCCTATGCCGCGCTGGAACGAAATCGACCACGTGCTGCTGGACATGGACGGCACGCTGCTCGACCTGCGCTTCGACAACTATTTCTGGCTGGAAGTGCTACCCGAACGCTACGCGCGGCGCCATGAGCTGTCGCTGGAGGCGTCTCGCGCGCAGCTCACACCGCTGTTCGTCGCGAAGCAGGGAACGCTCGACTGGTACTGCATCGATTTCTGGAGCCGCGAGCTGTCGCTCGACATCGCCGAGCTGAAGCGCGAAGTGCGCGCGCACGTGCGATTCCTGCCCGGTGCCGAACGGTTTCTGCAGACGCTGCACGAGCGCGACCTCGATCCGGTACTGGTCACGAATGCGCATCGCGGCGTGCTGGAGATCAAGGCCGAGCAGACCGGACTGGCGCGCTACTTCCGGCGCATCGTCAGCTCGCACGATCTCGGGATGCCGAAAGAGCACCCGCAGTTCTGGGCGCGGCTGCAGGAGCTTCTGGGTTTCGATCCGGCGCGCAGCATGTTCGTCGACGACAGCATCGCGGTGCTCAATGCCGCGCGTGGGCACGGTATCGGACAGATTTTCGCAATCGCGCGTCCGGACTCGACGCAGCACGCTCGCGTGATCGACGGTTTCGCAACCGTCGAACGCATCGAGGAATTACTGGATTAGCTCTTAGCCTTCCGGGCTCGCGGGCGCGCCTTCGCCGGGGCGTCGGCCGCGTCGGCGCCGGCGACGCCGCTTGCTCGGGTCGCCGCTCGCTGCGGCTTCCGGGCTCTTCGGTGCCTGGCTCTTCGGAGCCTCGCTGCTCGCCGCAGCCGGACGTTCCGGCCGTGGCGGACGAGCAGAGCGCGAACCGCTATCGCGACGTGGACCGCTATCGCGACGCGGAGGACCGCCGCGGCGTCCGCCGCCGCCGCCACCACCGCGACGGCTGTCGTGCGGCCGGCCGCCATAGCGCCGTACCGGGGCCGGCGCGGCGATCTCGGGGAGCATGTCCTGCGGCACCGCCGCGACCGGAATCTTGCGCCCGATGTAGGCCTCGATGTCCGGCAGCGAAATGACGTATTCCTCGCAGCCGAAGCTGATCGCATCGCCTTCGGCGCCGGCGCGCGCCGTGCGACCGATGCGATGCACGTAGTCCTCGGGATCCTGCGGCAGGTCGTAGTTGAAGATGT
>CADEEJ010000459.1:1870-3142 GCA_902826315.1 uncultured Steroidobacter sp. | reverse complement strand
GAGATGGCGCGCCGCTTTCCGAATGGCAGCTTCGCGGTCGTGCCGCTGGGAAATACGGAGTTTCAGCGCATCGGCGGCGACGAACTGCTCTTCGCGGACGGCCGGTCCCGGGAACAGCCATATATATGTATCGTCACGGCCCCCGCCCGGGCGGCTGTCCTGAGGATTCGGGGTCAGTTGGTGGTCGAGAGCGATCCGCCGCCGCTGCGCGTCGCCAAGCCCGCCGCGCTCGTGCCGCAGTTGCAGATGAGTGCGCCGGCCGCGGGCCCGCTCAGCCAGCACTTGGCACGCATCGCGGACATCATTCCCTGGTTCGCACACAACGCGTTCGTGCACTACTTATCGCCGCGCGGCTTGGAGCAGTACTCGGGTGGCGGCTGGGGCACTCGTGACGTGTGCCAGGGTCCGGTCGAGTTGCTGCTGGCGCTCGGCAGGGTCGAGCCGATCCGCGATCTGCTGCTGCGAGTGATGAGCGCGCAGAACGCCGACGGCGACTGGCCGCAGTGGTTCATGTTCTTCGAGCGGGACAGCAGCATCCGTGCCGGCGACTCGCATGGAGATATCGCGTTCTGGCCGGTGCTGGCGCTCGCGCAGTACTTGATTGCGTCGGGAGATGCGAGCTTGCTCGATGAGCAGGTTGCCGGGGCGACGGTATGGCAGCACGCAGAGCGCGCACTCGCGTTGATCGAAAAACGCGTCGTGCCGGACACAGCCCTCGCCGCCTATGGACATGGAGATTGGAACGACGCCCTGCAGCCGGCCGACCCGGCGATGCGCGAGCACATGTGCAGCGCCTGGACCGTGACGCTGCACTATCAAACGCTCGTTACCCTCGCACGCGCGCTGCGAACTATCGACCGCTCGCAGGAAGCATCGACGTTCGAGCAGCGAGCCGAGGCCGTGCAGCGCGACTTTCAGCGAGTGCTGGTCGTCGACGACGTGCTGACTGGATATGCATTGTTCGACGATGGCGGTGTGCGTTACCTGCTGCACCCGAGCGACGCGACGACCGGCGTGCGGTACAGCTCGCTCGCGATGATCCACGCGATCCTCGAAAATCTGCTGACGCCGGAGCAGGCGCGCAAGCATCTGCAGCTGATCGACGCGCACTTGCGCGGTCCCGACGGCGTGCGCCTGTTCGACAAGCCGATGCCCTATCACGGCGGACCGATGCGGTTCTTCCAACGCGCGGAGAGCGCGACGTACTTCGGCCGCGAGATCGGCCTGATGTACATGCACGCGCATCTGCGCTATGCGCAAGCGCTCGCGCAC
>CADEEJ010000459.1:0-1770 GCA_902826315.1 uncultured Steroidobacter sp. | reverse complement strand
TTCAGGAACGGCTCGAGCACACGGGTGTCGCCATCCCAGTCGACGTCGTTCCACGTGCGGCCGGGGGTGACGGTGGTCGACTGGCCGCCGTTGCGCACGATCACGAGATCGAGGCTCGGAATCACCACGATCAGCTCTTCGCCCAGACCCCACGCCCAGTACGTATCCACCGGCACGTTCGGCATGGTGTGCGACCTGTTCGTCCACCACAGCACGCCGTAGTCGGACTGCGCATTCGGGAACAGCTGGCCCGGCTTGTCCACCTCGATCGGCAGGCTGGCGTTCTCCTCGCGCGGCGTTTGCACGTCAGTGACGAACTGCGCGGGAATCACTTGGACGTCCTTCCACTTGCCCTTGCGGAGGAACAGCAGGCCGACACGCGCCATCGCGTTGGCGTTGGCATTGATGCCCGACCCGAGCTCCCGGAATTGCAGCGTGCCGCCGCGCGTTGCCGGCCGCGACGCGTTGGTACGCCAGGAAACGTCGTCGGTGACGTTGCCGGGGCCGTTCAGGCCGAGCTTGCTCCACACCTCGCGCTGCGCCACTGCTGCCAGGTCTTCCTGGTAGACGGTGGTGAGCACATCGGCGAGCCAGTTCAAGCCGGCGTCGGAGTAGGACCACGTCGTGCCCGGCGTGAACTTGATCAGGGACGTGATGACGGCCGGCGTTCCGTCCGACTTCTGGAACCCGGACGTGTGCGTCGCCAGCTGCGCGAGCGTGATCAGCTGTGCGTTCGTGGCATTCTCGTTCGGCGGCGTGCCGAACGTCGGCATGTAGTTCACTGCCTTGGTGTCGATCGCGACCTTGTTCGCCTCGATGGCCAGGCCGAGCAGGATGCCGCCCATCGACTTGGTCACCGACTTCATGTCGAGCTTCGCGTCGATGTCGCCCCAGGAGTGCACGAGCTGACCGTGACGGACGATCATGCCGCTGCCCGCATTCACGCCGCCCGGGACCGCGATCGCGGCGGCTGCCGCGGCATCCACACCGCCCTGCGTCATGCCCACGTCCGCGGCATTGACCTTGGCCCAACCATGGAATGTCGCATCCGAATCGTCGTCGTCAGCCGGCCAGATCAGCGCCGGCTGCGGCGCGTCGCTGACGGTGACAGCAACTGTGTCGGAGCCGGTGAGCGTACCGTCGCTGACGGTGAGCGTCAGGGTGTAGGCGCCGATCGCCGTGAACGTTGCGTCGCTTGCCGCTGCCTTGTCGGCAGAGAACGTGACTGCGGCCGGACCCGATGACGTCCACTGATATGTCAACGACGCGGCCGGACCATCGTCAGTCGCCGAGCCGGTCAGCGACACCTTCGCATTCGGCAGGACTGCCGTCGTATCTGCACCGGCATTGACCGTTGGCGCTGCGTTCTGCGCCGGAGGTGCGGGTGGAGGATTGCTGCCGCCGCCGCCACCGCCACCACCGCATGCAGCCAAGGTCACCAGTGCGCTCACGGAAAGAACGCATTTGAATACGCGCATGGAAAATTTTCCCCTACTCAGATAACGCCGGCACCCGGCGCGTTGAGCATGAGAACGCTCGGAACAGGACAAAGATCCTAGCGCCTGTCCGAAAAACAGTTCGGGAAGGAAGTGCACGCGCAGCGCGTGCGAGCGCTGTATTTTTTGCTCGTTGTATTTTTTGCAGCGACGCTCAGAAGCCGCGATGCGTGGCGATGAATTGCAATTCCTCCGTCGTCGATTCGCGACCGAGCACCTCGTTGCGATGAGGAAACCGCCCGAAGCGATCGACGATGTCCTTGTGACGATGCGC
>CADEEJ010000458.1 GCA_902826315.1 uncultured Steroidobacter sp. | reverse complement strand
ACGTCGGGCAGGGCGCGCCCGACGATGACGCTCATCGCATAGTCGAGATACGACTGGCGCATCTCGTCTTCGAGGTAGACGTGAAGGATTTCGCGTGCGATTTCGGCCATGCAGACGGGTCGAGGAGTCCGAAAATTTAAGTCGCGAATGTTAGCACAGCGAGCCACCGCGCCGAACCCTTTCTGACCGCTGAGCACAAGCTCTCGGGCTATACTTCGGCACCCGCCACGAGCAGCTTTTTCCACTCGTTTTCATGGAACCGATCGACACGCTGATCACCGCCCGCTGGGTCGTTCCGATCGAGCCGGACGGCCGCGTGCTCGAAGACCACGCGGTGGCCATCCACCGCGGATTGATCCTGGCCATCGCCCCGACGCGCGAGGCGCGTGTGCGTTTCGCGGCGGAAGAGCTGATCGAGCGGCCGGCGCACGTGTTGCTGCCCGGCTTCGTCAACGCGCATACGCGGGCGGCCATGTCGCTGCTGCGCGGCGCGGCCGAAAGCTCGTCTTTCGACTATTGGCTGAATCGTCAGGTGCGCCCGCTGGAGCAGCGCTGGATGGACGCCGAGTACGTCCGTGACGGCACCGAGCTGGCGATCGCCGACATGCTGACGAGCGGCACCACGTGCTTCGCCGACATGCACCTGTTCCCGGAAGTCGCCGCGCAGGCGGCCTCGGCGGCGAAGATCCGCGCCTGCATCGGCCTGCCGGTCGCGGACACGCCCAGCCCATGGGCCGGTTCGGCCAACGAGTGCCTCGCAAAGGGCATCGCCCTGCACGACGAGTATCGCGACGATCCTCTGATCACGACTGCCCTGGCGCCGGACGTCGATTCGAGCACCGACGAAACACTGTTGCGCGTACGGCGTGCGGCAGATGAGCTGGAACTGCCGGTGACAACGCGCCTGGTCGAGGAACGTTCGCTCGGCGGCCTCGACCGCAAGCAAGTGCTGGGGCGGCTCGAACAACTCGGTCTGCTATCCCAGCTCCTGACGGCCGTGCACGCCCCCGAGCTCGACGACAGCGAGCTGCAGCAGTTGAGCCGCGTCGGCGCGAGCGTCGTGCATTGCGCCCGGTCGGCCATGAAACTCGGGCTCAGCGAATGCCCCGCGGCGACGTTGAAAGCGCACAACGTGAACTGGGCGCTCGGCACCGACGCCGCCGCGTGCAGCAACGACCTCAGCATGCTCGGTGAAATGCGGACCGCGGCACTGACCTCGCGCGGCCTGTCGCCGACGCTCTCGCCTGTTCCGTCGCACGACTGGCTGCGTGCAGCGACGCTCGGCGGAGCGCGGGCACTCGGGCTGGCGGAAGTCACCGGCTCGCTCGTCGCGGGCAAGTGGGCCGACCTGTGCTGTATCGACCTGGGCCGGGCTCATACGCAGCCGGTCTACGATCCCGTTGCCCAGATCCTGTTCTCGGCATCGCGCGACCAGGTCAGCGACGTCTGGGTTGCCGGGCGCCGCCTGGTCGAAGACGGCCGGCTGACGCACCTCGACCTTGAAGACGTGCTGCGCCGGGCGCAGTACTGGCAAGCCCGGATTCGCGACGGCCTGGAACCCCCGGCAGGAACACTTTGAATACCGCGACCAATCACGACCCGAAAGAGATTGCGCGCTTCGATGCCATCGCGCAGCGCTGGTGGGACCCGCACGGCGAATTCCGGCCGCTCCACGCCCTGAATCCGGTGCGGCTCGACTACGTCGACAGCCGCGCCGGCCTGGCGGGCAAGCGCGTACTCGACGTCGGCTGTGGCGGCGGGCTGCTGAGCGAGGCTATGGCCCGACGCGGCGCGCAGGTTACGGGCATCGATCTCGGCCCGCAGACGATCGAAGTCGCCGAGTTGCACGCGCTGGAGAGCAAGGTGTCCGTGAGCTATGCGCGTGAATCCGCGGAGGACCACGCCGCTCGCCATCCCGGCGCGTACGACGTCGCGGTTTGCATGGAAATGCTGGAGCACGTGCCGGAGCCGGACAGCGTGCTGCGCGCATTGCGCACGCTCGTGAAGCCCAGCGGTCACGTGTTCGTCTCGACGCTGAATCGCAATCTCAAGTCGTACCTGCTGGCGATCGTAGGCGCCGAATACGTCATGAATCTCCTCACGCGCGGCACGCACACGTACGACCGCTTCATCAAGCCTTCGGAGCTGGCCCGCTGGGCGCGCGCGGCGGAGCTTACGGTCGAGGACGTCGCGGGACTCGCCTACGATCCGTTCCAGAATTCGGCACGCCAGTCGAACGACGTCGACGTGAACTACATGATGCATCTGCGCCGGCCGGAGCACGCGGCGTGAGCACAGCCGTCGTCGTCGCGGCGCTCGTCGGGCTGATCATCGGCGCACTGGTCGGCATCCTCGCTGCGACCTGGCGCGGCCGTCGCAAGCGCGAGTCGCTGCACCTGGAGCTGGCGGTCGTACGCGCGCAGGTGAAGACGGACGAGCAGATCGATCGCGAGCGGCAAGCGGCGCTCGATCAGACCATCGAGCGACTGCGCTCGAACTTCGACGGTGTCGCAGGGCAGTCGCTGCGCTCGAACAGCGAAGTCTTCTTGAAGCTGGCGCGCGAGCACCTGGGCCAGCACAACCAGAACGCAGCCACGGCGTTGATGCAGCGTGAGAAGGCCATCGAGACATTGGTCGCACCGATTCGCGAAGCGTTGAACAAGACCGAGCAGCAGATCCAGCGCATCGAGAAGGAGCGCGCCGAAACGTACGGCAGCCTCAAGAGCTCGATCGAGTCGGTCGTGGTCGGGCAGCAGGCACTGCAGAAAGAGACGCGCTCGCTGGTCAACGCGCTGCGCCGGCCGGAAGTGCGCGGCCAGTGGGGCGAGCTGACGCTGCGCCGGCTCGTAGAGCTGGCGGGCATGGTCGAGCATTGCGACTTCGCCGAGCAGGTGCACGTGCGCACCGAGGACGGCGCGCTGCGGCCCGACATGGTCGTGCACATGCCCGAGGGCCGGGATCTCGTCGTCGACGTGAAGACGCCGCTCGATGCCTATCTCGAAGCCGTCGATGCGAGCAGCGACGAAGTGCGAGCCGTGGCGCTGCGCCGGCACGCCCAAGCCGTCGCCGAGCGCGTGCGGCAGTTGAGCTCGAAGAATTACTGGAGCCAGTTCGAGAAGAGCCCCGACTTCGTGATCCTGTTCATTCC
>CADEEJ010000457.1 GCA_902826315.1 uncultured Steroidobacter sp. | reverse complement strand
CAGAACCTGGCCCGCTCGGGCTGACCAAAAGCACACAAAGGGAGAGAGGCCGCCAGGCTTCCAAGCCTTCCACTCGTATCCGCTTGTTTCTCCTCGGTCCGGCGGCTATCCTTGCCCGCCTTTTCGGGGCGCTTAGCTCAGCGGTAGAGCACTTGCTCGACAAGCAAGGGGTCACAGGTTCAATCCCTGTAGCGCCCACCACTTCAGACCTTATGCCAGTCATTACCCTGCCTGATGGCAGTCAACGCACGTACGCCGAACCCGTCTCGATCGAGAAGGTAGCGGCCGATATCGGCCCGGGTTTGGCCAAGGCGGCGCTTGCGGGCAAGGTCGACGACAAGCTGGTCGACACGTCATACGTCATCGACCGCGACGCGCGGCTGGCAATCGTCACGGACCGCGATCCCGAAGGGCTCGAAGTCATCCGCCATTCCACGGCGCATCTGCTCGCGCAAGCCGTGAAGCAGCTGTTCCCGGACGCGCAGGTGACGATCGGCCCGGTGATCGAGGACGGCTTCTACTACGATTTCGCCTACAAGCGGCCATTCACGCCCGAGGATCTGGTCACGATCGAAGAGCGCATGCGCGAGCTGGCGAAAGCGGACCACAAGGTCACGCGCCGTGTCATGCGTCGCGACGATGCCGTGAAGTTCTTCCGGGACCAGGGCGAGGTCTACAAGGCCGAGATCATCGCCAGCATTCCCGCGGACGAGGACATCAGCCTGTACGGCCAGTCGGATTGGGTCGACCTGTGCCGCGGCCCGCACGTGCCGAGCACCGGCAAACTACGCGCCTTCAAGTTGATGAAGATCGCGGGTGCCTACTGGCGCGGCGACTCGCGCAACGAGATGCTCCAACGCATCTACGGCACCGCGTGGCCGGACGAGAAGCAGCTCAAGGCTTATCTCACCCGCCTGGAAGAGGCGGAGAAGCGCGACCACCGCAAGCTCGGCAAGGAACAGGACCTGTTCCATTTCCAGGAAGAGGCGCCCGGCGCGGTCTTCTGGCATCCGAAGGGCTGGGCGGTGTTCCAGGCGCTGATCGCCTATATGCGCGAGAAGCAGCGCGCCGCCGGTTACCAGGAAGTGAACGCACCGGAAATCATGGACGCGGACCTGTGGCGCCGCTCCGGCCACCTGGAGAAGTTCGGCGAGAACATGTTCCTGACGAAGACGCCCGACGAGCGCGTCTACGCCATCAAGCCGATGAATTGCCCCGGCCACGTGCAGATCTTCAACCAGGGTCTGCGGAGCTACCGTGATCTGCCGTTGCGCTTTGCGGAGTTCGGCAAAGTGCATCGCTACGAGCCGTCGGGCGCGCTGCACGGCCTCATGCGCGTGCGGGCCTTCACACAGGACGATGCGCACGTCTTCATCACCGAGGATCAGATCGAAGAGGAGACGGTGCGCGGCATCGACCTGCTGTTGTCGATCTATCGCGACTTCGGCTTCGACGACGTGCAGGTGAAGTTCTCCGACCGGCCGGAGAAACGCGTCGGCAGCGACGAGATCTGGGACCGCGCGGAACAGGCGCTGCAGCAGGCGACTCGTGCGGCGGGCGTGGAGTTCACGCTCAACAAGGGGGAGGGCGCTTTCTACGGCCCCAAACTCGAGTTCGTGCTCAAGGATGCTATCGGCCGCGATTGGCAATGCGGCACCTGGCAGGTCGACTTGACCATTCCGGACCGCCTCGGCGCGCACTACATCGACGCCCACAGCCAGAAGCGCACCCCGGTGATGCTGCACCGGGCGATCTTCGGCTCGCTCGAGCGCTTCATCGGCATTCTCATCGAGCACACTGCCGGACGGCTGCCGACCTGGCTGGCGCCGGTGCAGGCGGTCGTCCTCAACATCACGGACAATCAAGCCGAATATGCACTAAAAGTGACCGAAACCCTGAAAAATCAGGGGCTTCGAGTCGCCGCCGACTTGCGCAACGAGAAGGTGGGCTTTAAGATCCGCGAGCACACACTGCAACGCGTCCCGTACCTTCTGGTCGCCGGCGATCGCGAAGCAGGTTCAAATTCCCTGGCCGTGCGCACGCGCAGTGGCAAAGATCTCGGAGCGATGTCGGTGGAGACGATCGCTGCGAAGCTTGCCGAGGAAGTCGCGAGCCGCGGCCGGACTATTTTGGAGGTATGACGCATCGCTGCTCCCATTGGTAAACGCGTTCGGCGCAACGACGAGATCAGCTCGCCGAAGTTACGGGTGATCGACGCCCAGGGCCATCAGGTCGGCGTGATCACTCGCTTCGAGGCCTTGGAGATGGCTCGGACCGCCGAGCTGGATCTGGTCGAGGTATCGCCGACCGCCGATCCGCCCGTCTGCCGCATCATGGACTTCGGCAAATTCCTGTTCGAGCAGAACAAGAAGGCGCACGCAGCGAAGCGCAAGCAGAAGCAGATTCAGATCAAGGAAGTGAAGTTTCGCCCCGGTACGGAGGAGGGCGACTATCAGGTGAAGTTGCGCAACCTGATCCGCTTCCTGCAGGAAGGCGACAAGGCCAAGGTGACCATGAGGTTCCGCGGCCGCGAAATGGCACATCAGGAAGTCGGCCGCGAGCTCCTGCAGCGAGTGTCGGCAGATCTGGCGCCCTATGCGCAGATCGAGCAGAACCCGCTGATGGAAGGGCGGCAGATGGTGATGATGTTCGGGCCGAAAAAGAAGTAGGCCCGAGCTTTAGGTCGGGTTTCGGCCCGACACAAGAAGTGAGCAACGCTCGCGAGAGTGTTGTCCCGCCCCAAGGTGCTTGCACCCCACGGGCTAAATCAAGAGAGAGCTCCTAACGAGCTCGGAGTTGTTATGCCCAAGTTGAAGACCAACCGGGCAGCGGCGAAGCGTTTTCGCAAGACTGCCAAAGGGTTCAAGCGAGCCCAATCCCATCGTCGTCACATCCTCACGAAGAAGCCGAGCAAGCGTAAGCGTCAGCTGCGCGCGCCCAGCATGGTGGCGAAGCAAGACCTGGTGCGGCTGGAACAGCTGCTGCCGAACGCTAAGTAAGAGGAGCTGACACATGGCACGCGTAAAGAGAGGCGTCATCGCTGGCGCCCGTCACAAGAAGATCCTCAAGAAGGCGAAGGGTTACTACAACGCCCGTCGCAAGGTTTTCCGCGCGGCGAAGCAGGCGGTCATCAAGGCCGGCCAGTACGC
>CADEEJ010000456.1 GCA_902826315.1 uncultured Steroidobacter sp. | reverse complement strand
CTGGGTGGGTGGTTCACCTCCTGAAATGATTGAGAAGTCGCGAGCATAGGCGCGCGCTGTTCGATCTTCAACGGCCATCGTAGACTCCCCGCACCGCAGGCCGTGCGACAACTTGGATGACGCTTAACATCCCGCCTTCCGTTTCGCGCGTCGTCGAGGTACTGGCTGCCATGCCGGGCACAGTGGCCGTCGTTCTCGGTGGCTCGCGCGCGAGCCGCGGCGATAGCGAGGCAAGTGACTGGGATCTCGGCGTGTACTACCGAGGCACCATCGATCTCTCTGCGCTGTCTGCGCTCGGCACGGTGTTCGCGCCGGGGTCGTGGGGACGCATCATGAATGGCGGTGCGTGGCTTCAGTGCGACGATGAGAAGATCGACGTTCTGTTGCGCGATCTGGATGTCGTCGAGCATTGGACGCAACGCGCGCAGGAAGGCGAGTTCGAGCGTGACGCATTGCTCGGCTATCTGGCCGGGATTCCGACGTACAGCCTGACTGCTGAGCTCGCGTCGAGCATCGCGCTCCACGGGCGCGTCGATGCCGTGCCATTTCCGCCGAAACTTGCGTTGGCCGCACCGCAGGTCTGGCGCTTCTGCAGATCCTTCAGCCTCGACTACGCGCGAATGCACGCGAGGCGCGGCAACGTCGCAGGCGTCGCAGGTCAGGCGGCGACAGCAATCATGGAAGAGGCTCATGCGATCGTGTGCGAGCGTAGCCAGTGGGTGTGCAACGAGAAGCACCTGATCGAAGCCGCGGGACTTGGCGGTCTGCACCCGCTGTTTGCGGAAATTCCAGTGGAGGGCACGGACCTCTTGCGCTGGGTGGATCTCGTTGCGGACCGACTCGGCGTGCCGGCCGGTGTAGCGACGCCATGGAAGAAGGCCGAGCGATGAGAGGGATGCAACGCCTATCGTTGGCCTCAGCTGATGCGCAGCGTGATCGGCACCACGCCGAATCGCCTCCTGCGCCCGATGTAATGCAACATCCGTTCAATACGCGGGAACTGCTGCCGCGTTAGGCTGCTGCTCATGCTGAAACTCAGTCGGCGACGCGTGCTTACGCTGTTGGGTGCGACTTCCCTGACTGCATGCGCCATGCGCGATCGTAGTCACGGGCGTCAAGAATTCGCTCTCGCGCGGGAGATCGATGCTGCCGTCGAGCTTGCCATGTCGCGCGATATCGTCGCGGGACTTGGAGTAGCTGTGTATTCCCGCGACGGTGTCTATGCGCGCGGCTTCGGTCTTGCAGATATCGAGACGCGCGAGCGCGTTTCCCCGGACACAGCGTTCTATGTGGCTTCGTCCACCAAGTCGATGACGGCGCTGGCGTTGGCCAAGCTGAGCGCACGCGGTGAATTGAACCTGGATGCGACGCTCGCGGAGCTCGCGCCTGAGGCTGCATTTCCAGCTGCAACGCGCGCCGGTGAGGTTCGCTTGCGGCAGATGCTGGCGCACATCCATGGGATCGCCAATGAGCCGATCGAGTTCCGTTTCGCATCCAGTGGCCAACACGATCGCGACACGCTCTGGCGGCTGCTTGCCGTCAGCGCACCGAACTCCGCGGCACCGCTCGGCACGTTCCAGTACGCGAACGTCGGATACAACATCACCACGATCCTGACCGATCGCAAGTTGGGCGTGCGCTGGCAGGATCTGCTGCAAAGAGAAGTCTTCGATCCGGCGGGCATGACACGCACCTCTACGTCCATGTCGCGCTCCAAGGCAGCGGGATGGTCCATCGCCAAGCCGCATGGGCTCGGTCGATCGGGTGTGCGCGAGCGCCGCTATCTGGAGAAGACCGACCTGACGATGCATTCCGCCGGTGGCGTCATCATGAGCGCGCAGGACGCAGCGATATGGCTGCAGCTGATGATCGAAGACGGACGAGTCGGTCGCCGCCGCTGCGTGCCCGCCGAAGTCGTGCAGGGCACGCGCACGCCGATAGCAACAGTCAACGCAGAGCTCGATGGCTACAAGCGCGAGCAGTACGGCCTCGGTTGGTACATCGGCCCTTATCGCAACGAACGCCTGTTGCATCACTTCGGCGGCTTCACGGGCATGCGCGCGCACGTCTCCTATCTGCCGGATCACGCGATCGGCGTCGCCGCGTTCGCCAACGACAGCACGATCGGTCTTCGCGTCGTCAACGCCATCGCGAACTATGTCTACGATCGAGCGGGCGGTTATCCGGATGCGCGGCAACGGCTGGAAGCCGCACTCGACACGGTCAAGACTCGCTATGACGAGGCGGCGCGCAGAATCGTCGCGGATCGCGACAGTCGTGCGAACCTGCAGCTCGCTCTCACGCGCCCGCTCGCCGCATACGCCGGCGTGTATGAGAACGCAGATTGGGGCTCCGTCGAGGTCACTGTGAAGGATCCTACTCTGCACGTGACCTGCGGCGTGCTGCACGCCCACGCCGAACCGCTTGCCAAGCCGGATGCCGTGCGAGTGGAGCTCGAGCCCGGCGACGCCACAGACCTCCAGTTCGAAGGCACAAGCACTCAGCCGGATTCGCTGAGCGTCGAGGGGCATCGGTTCATCCGGTGAACCAAAGGTCAATTGCGGCTGGCCGACGGCTGCTGATACTCACCGTCGGATGGCTGACTTCATCAAGAACGTCCTCACGCCTGTCAGTGCCGTCGTTGCGGCGCTGCTCGCGGCCTGGGTGAACTATTCCGTCTCGCAGGTGAAGACGCAGATCGACGTGCGGCAGCTGGAGGTTCAGGAGAAGCTCAAGCAGCAGGAGCTGGCGCTCGATGCGCTGATGACCGAGCGCAACGTCAAGAAGCTGGATGAGGACCTGACGTTTCGCGTGTATGAGGCCGTCACTGCGTCCTTGAAGTCGAACGACGAGAAGCAGCAGCAAGCCGCCAGTGCGCTCGTTGTCGTTCTGGCGGCCGAGCCGCTGCGAACGCAACTGCTGCAGGTTTTCGGCGTATCGCAGACCACCGTGCCCGAAGTGCGTGAGGCCGTCGAGAAAGTGCTCAAGGAAGAGCAGAAGTTCAACATCGAGAGCGCGGTCGTGCAGCAGGCAGCGGCGCCGAAGCCTGCGCCGCCACCCGCGGCTGCCAAGGCGCTGCCCTGGCACGACTGGGACGTCGATATTTTCTGGTGTGAGCGATCAGGCACGGGCGCACGCGAAAGTGCCACCGCCATCGCGAAGGAGCTGACCCAGCAGG
>CADEEJ010000455.1 GCA_902826315.1 uncultured Steroidobacter sp. | reverse complement strand
AGGCGCTGCACTACGCGCACAGCCGCGGCGTGATCCATCGCGACATCAAGCCGTCGAACATCATGCTCACGCAGGCCAACGACGTGCGCATCATCGACTTCGGCATCGCGCTGGTCGCCGATTCGGACATCTCGCGCATCGAAGGCATCGCGGGCAGCCCGTCGTACATGTCGCCGGAGCAGGTGCAGTCGCTGGAGATCACCAATCGCTCCGACCTGTATTCGCTCGGCGCGGTGATGTACGAGATGCTCACCGGTTTCCGCCCGTTCCGTGGCGGCAACCTGTCGAAGCTCCTGCACCAGATCGTCTACGCGACCGCGCAGCCGATCCTCACGCTGCGCAAGGACATCCCGGAGGTCCTGGAGAACGCAGTCGCGAAGTCGCTGCAGAAGGAGCCGGCGAAGCGTTACCGCAACGGGCTGGAGCTGGCGGGCGACCTGACCCGCGTGCACCAGACGCTGCGCGAAGGATTGTCGAAGCTCGACAGCCAGGAGCGGTTCTCGATCCTGCGCACGCTGAAGTTCTTCCACGACTTCTCGCAGTCGGAAATCCTCGAAGTGCTGCGCGCCAGCACCTGGCAGGACTACGAGAAGGAGGAGGAGATCGTCAAGGAAGGCGAGATGGACGATCGCTTCTACGTGATCGTGTCAGGCAGCGTGGCAGTGATGCGCAACGGCCGCGCCGTCGGCCAGCTGGATGCCGGCGACTGCTTCGGCGAAACCAGCTACGTGCGCGGCGCGAAGCGGCTCGCGACGATCAAGGCACTGGCGCCGGTTACGCTGATGAAGGTGAGCTCGACGTTGCTCGAGCAGTCCTCGGCGGCCTGCCAGCTGCGCTTCAACAAGGTCTTCCTGCGCAGCCTCATCGGCCGTCTGCAGAGCCCCAGCTGACGTCCGAGGTACGAGGACGTCATCCCCGCGCAGGCGGGGATCCATTCTTCTCTCGTCATCCCCGCGCAGGCGGGGATCCATTCTTCTCTCGTCATCCCCGCGTACGCGGGGATCCATGCTTCGCGACGGATGGATTCCCGCTTCCGCGGGAATGACGGAGTCTCTCACTGCGCCGAATGACGGAGTTTCACCGCTTGATCTGATCCCATAGATCCACCCACTCCGGATTCGTTCTCTCGATCAGCTCTACCTTCCACGCCCGATTCCACTTCTTCAGCTGCTTCTCCCTCGTGATAGCGGCGTACATCGTGTGGTGCAGCTCGTAATAGACCAGGGTGTGGACGCGGTACTCCCGCGTGAAACCTGGAACTGCGTCCGTGCGGTGTTGCCAGATGCGTGCGATCAGATCGGACGTGACGCCGATGTACAGCGTGCCGTTGCACTGACTCGCGAGGATATAGACGGCAGGTTGCCTTTCCATGGCACACCGGATGGGTCCCCGCTTTCGCGGGGACGACGAAGTCAGTCCTTGTCTTTCTCGATCAGCGCGTACGCCGAGTGGTTGTGGATGGACTCGAAGTTCTCCGCTTCGACCACGTAGGCGCGCACGCGCTCTTCCTTGTTCAGCCGCACGGCGACGTCGCGCACGATGTCTTCGACGAACTTCGGGTTGTCGTAGGCGCGCTCGGTCACGTACTTCTCGTCAGCGCGCTTGAGGATGCCGTACACCTCGCATGAAGCTTCCGACTCGGCGATGTCGATCAGCTCCTCCAGCCACATGTGGCCGTCGACGCGTGCCTTGATCGTGATGTGCGAGCGCTGGTTGTGCGCGCCGTACTTCGAGATGCTCTTCGAGCACGGGCACAGGCTGGTGGCGGCGACCACGACCTTCAGCCACAGCTCCGCCTTGCCATGGTGCAGCTCGCCGATCAGCGACGCATCGTAGTTCATCAGGCTCTCGACGCCCGAGGCCGGCGCCTTCTTCATGACGAAGTAGGGGAAGTCCATCTCGATGTGGCCGCTCTGCGCGTCGAGCTTCTCGGTCATCTCCACCAGGATGTCGCGGAACGACTCGACCGAGATCTCGCGCTCGTTCCGGTGCAGCACCTCGACGAAGCGCGACATGTGCGTGCCCTTGAAGTTGTGGGGCAGGGCGACGTACATGTTGAAGTTGGCGATGGTGTGCTGCTCGCCGCTCGAACGGTCTTTGACGCGCACCGGGTGGTACACGTCCTTGATGCCGACCTTGTTGATCGGTAGCTGCCGGGAATCCGCCCGCGCCTGCACGTCCTCTATCGACGTCGCTGGGGGCACTGCATTTGAAGGAAGAGTCGCCATGGTTCGGTCTGCAGAATCGCCTGGAAACGGCGCTTATTGGGCCGAGGCCAGTATAAAGCAACCCCTCCGCACCAACCGCTAACCGCCCACCGCCAACCGCTTCTCCCCCTGCCACCAGCGCGTGATCGCGCCCTCGACCGCTGCGCGGTCCAGCCCCGCGAGGGTCAGGCAATCCTCACGCGAGCCGTGCTCGATGAAGCGGTCGGGAATGCCGAGGTTCAACGTCGGCGTGGAGTGACCGTTCGCCGCCAGGCACTCGTTGATCGCGCTGCCGGCGCCGCCGGCGACCACGTTCTCTTCGACGGTGATGAGCGCGCGATGCGCGGCTGCGATCCGCTGGATCAATTCTTCATCCAGCGGCTTCACGAAACGTAGATTCACGAGCGTCGCATCCAGCTGCTCGGCGACGCGCTCGCACGTCGGCACCATCGAGCCTACTGCAATGATCGCGAGCCCGCTGCGGCCTTCGCGTCGCACTTGCGCCTTGCCGATCGGCAGCGCTCGCATCGCCGATTCGAGTGCAACACCAGGACCTTGCCCGCGCGGATAGCGCACGGCCGCAGGTTGGTCCAGCTGCGAAGCCGTGAACAACATTTGCCGGCACTCGTTCTCGTCAGCCGGCGCCATCACGACGAGATTCGGAACGCAGCGCAGGTACGACAGATCGTAGCTGCCCTGGTGAGTCGCGCCGTCGCCGCCGACGAGGCCCGCACGATCGATCGCGAACGTAACAGGGAGCTTCTGCAGGGCGACGTCGTGGATCAGCTGATCGTACGCACGCTGCAGGAACGTCGAGTAGATCGCGACGACCGGCCGCAATCCTTCGCACGCCATGCCGGCCGCGAGCGTGACTGCGTGCTGCTCGGCAATGGCGACGTCGAAGTAGCGATCCGGAAAGCGCTTGGAGAATTCCACGAGCCCGGAGCCTTCGCGCATCGCCGGCGTGATGCCGACCACGCGCGGATCCTGCTCCGCCATGTCGCACAGCCACTG
>CADEEJ010000454.1 GCA_902826315.1 uncultured Steroidobacter sp. | reverse complement strand
TCCGCGATGCGCGGACCAAGAGCGCCGAGACCTGATTCCATCGCAACGCTCCTATGTCGCGCGCCGCACTTTTCTCGCCCACTGCCGCCGGCGCGCCAGCGAATTGGCCAGGCCGGCCCAGGGTGCGGACTCCGGTTGCTCGATCTGTTGCTGAAGGCGCGGCCAAAGCACGACGATGATGAACTGCACGAACATATCCACGTCATTCGCCGCCCGCGTACGCGCGCGCTGCTCCTGCTCGTGGATGCTCCCCATCAGCTCGAGGATCGGTGCTTTGAGTTTCGTGCCGTAGGTTCGGTTGAACCAGTCGATAACGTGCGCGTCGGTTGCATACCTTCGGACACAAGAAGCAAGTGCAGCACGCTGCCGCTCGGCAATCCTTCGCTCATCCATTGGCAATCCGTCTGCACCCCTGTGTTGAACGACGGTCGGACTACCGGAATCCGCCCAGGCTGCGCTCAACGTTCATTCAGTGATCCTTATCACCTAAGAAGAATGGCCCGAACGGTCGCCCCTTGCTTGTAACGACGTCACATTGTTAAGTTCGTCAGCGGTCGCTGCATCGTCTCGATAGGGCTCCCAGATTTGATAGCGCCGTGCGAAAGGCAGGATGACGCACGCCCAGTACTTGTCCGGCGTGAGTGATGACGAGCTCAACCATGGCGCAAATGCTTTGCGCAGGAGCTCTGCGAAGGGATGCGGAGGTCGCAGCTCCTCATTCTCGAACTCGTAATCGAGCTGATATCCATGCCGATGACCGATCGCAGCATCGAGGATTTGCAACGGCTCCTTGAACGGGTCTCGCCTGTACAGCTCGAGCGCAGCTTGCACGACGCTGGTTTCGAGACCAGTGTGGGTATTAGCGCTCTGGAAGAGATTCGGCATATTGATGCGAAGTCTTCGGGTGCACGAGACCTTACGGCCCGCGGTCGCAGCGGTCGATTGTCAAGGCTGAGACGACCGAGCTCTGCGACGCGCAGCAAGAATATTCTGCGATACATGCATTCATGACAGGGTGATTACCGCTTTCAATCATCCATTTGCACACGAGCACGTACGCATTGAGACTGACCGGCCTTGAACAGATCTTCTTCCCTACGTCTTGTGCGCACGGGGCCAGTTCTTGGCTCTTGTGCCGCGGATCCGCGACTGCGTTCGACACGGGCGGACCGCGCGCTCGAATACGATGCAAGCCTAGCTGCTGGGCGGTGTCGTACCTTGCAACGATGCCGCGAACTTCTCGGGCTGGCCGCGACCAGTCGCGCCGGTTTGCTGGGCGTCCCAGAGCCCAGCGTAGTAGCCTCCGAGTACGCGCAGTTCAGCATGTGTGCCCCGCTCGACGATCACGCCATGATTGAGCACGAGTAGTTCATCGGCGTGGACGACCGTGGAAAGGCGATGCGCGATGATGAGCATCGTACACTGGGTCGATAGGTCGACGAGATTGCGCATGATTGTGCGTTCGCTCCTGCTATCGAGGGAACTCGTTGCCTCATCGCACACGAAGACCTTCGGCCGTTTCAACACCGCTCGCGCGATCGCGACACGCTGACGCTCGCCGCCCGAGAGTTTCATGCCGCGCTCGCCGACGATTGTCTCGTAGCCCTCGGGCAGACTCAGGATGAAGTCATGCAGGTTCGCGATGCGAGCAGCTTCCTCGATCTCTTGCCGCGAGGCGCCGAAGCGACCGAATCCTATGTTGTTGGCGACGGTATCGTGGAATAGGACTGTGTCTTGCGGAATGATCGCGATAGCCTGGCGGACCGCAGAGAGCGGCATCTCGGCAATCGGAACGCCATCAAGCAGGATCCGGCCGGCCTCCGGTTCATAGAGGCGGAAGAGCAAGCGAATGAGCGAGGACTTTCCGGAGCCGCTCACGCCCACAATCGCGACTGATTTCCCCGCTGGCACGGTGAAGCTCACATCCTGCAAAACGACGCGCTCTTGATGATAGGAGAAGCTGACGTGCTCGAAGGAGAGCGCGCCGCGTGACATCGATGAAGCGTCACTGGAAAAGGCCATCCCGCTGGTCTCGGTTTTCTCGCGGAGCAAGGCGAGCATGGCGCTCAGGAAGGCGAGGCCCTGTGCGATGTCGCGCACTGCAAAGCCGAGCAACTCGAGCGGCTGAACGAGCCGTATGACGTACGCATTCACCAAGACGAAGTCGCCGACCGTCATGGTCCCCCGCGTAACATCTCGCAGACCGTAGGTGAGCGACACGCCCAGCGAAAGCCCGAAGATCGTCGCGACGATGAGCCCGTTCGCGGCGTACTGGTTGAAGAAGCGGCGCCAAGCGGACTCCCTGAGGCAAAGCGCCGTGTCGTAGCGCTGACATACGACAGGCTCGGCGTCGAAGTATTTGATTGCTTCCTGGTTAACGAGGCTGTCGGTCAGGATGCCGTGCGAGTCGATGTGCGCCTGGGAGACGTCCTCGGAGGGCTGGTAGATCTTTGTAGCCCAGCGGTTGAACGCCGCAACATATGCAATCGAGGACAGCGCGAGGATGAGTAGGTACTTGGCTTGACCGAAATGGACCAATACGATCGCGACGGCCGCAAATTCGATGATCACCGGGACGACGGTGTAGACGAGGTGCTGGAGTAGGAGTTCGTAGCCTCGCAGTCCCTGCTCGACCGTTTCAGCCAGCGCGCCGACCTTGCGCTCCAGGTGAAAGCGCAGCGGCATGCGCACGAGGTGCTCGAAGAGGCGACGGCTGACGTGACGGCGGATGCGTTGCTCCGCATGGCCGTGAAGCATGGTGCGCAGCTCGCTTGTGCAGCGAAAGAGATATTGGCCGACGACGTAGAGCAGGACGAGAGTGAGCGGCGTGAATAGGACATCCGTCGCCGCGCCATTGCCGCCGAGAGCATCGACCACCAGCTTGATCGCGATCGGCGAGAGCGCGGCGAGCAGCGCGCCGAGGGCGACGGTGACGAGCGCGAGCAGAAGCCGGCCTTTTGCAAACTGATCGGCGACGCTCCAGAAGAGATGTAGAGCTTCGCGTAACGTTTGGCCTCGGCGGGGCCGAGTTGATATGCGCGACGTTCCGGAGATTGACGTCGCGCTCACGAGGCGCGCACTCCAGTGAAAGACCCATCAGTATCGGCGGCTCGACGTCTGTGAAGGACAGTCGTTGGACCTCTTGACGTGCCATGTGCGAGCCGGAAGGCGTTCAGCAAGGCGAATGTTTGAGGGTCGTCGAGCTCGTCCGCTTCGCGTTCGGCTGGCCT
>CADEEJ010000453.1 GCA_902826315.1 uncultured Steroidobacter sp. | reverse complement strand
TGAATCCCATCGTCGAAGGCGGCGACGTGGTCGAAGGCCTCGGCGAGCGCGTGCTCGGTCGCGTCGCGGCCGAAGACGTGTTGAAGCCGTCAGGCGAAGCGATCGTGGTCCCGGCCGGCACGCTCATCGACGAGAAGCTGGTGAAGCAGCTCGAGCTGGAAGGCGTCGACCAGGTGAAGGTGCGTTCGCCGATCACCTGCCGCACGCGCTACGGCGTCTGCGCGCAGTGCTACGGACGCGATCTTGCCCGCGGTCATCGCATCAACCTGGGCGAAGCGGTCGGCGTGATCGCGGCCCAGTCGATCGGCGAGCCGGGCACGCAGCTGACGATGCGTACGTTCCACATCGGTGGCGCGGCATCGCGAGCTGCAGCGGCGAACTCGGTCGAAGCGAAGGGCAAGGGCTCGGCGCGCCTGCACAACCTGAAGACGGTGCATCACGAGAAGGGCCACTGGGTCGCGACGTCGCGCTCCGGCGAGTTCGGCGTGATCGACGAGTTCGGTCGCGAGCGCGAGCGCTACAAGATCCCGTACGGCGCGGTCATCACCGTCAGCGACGGCGATCCGATCAGCCCGGGCCAGATCGTGGCGACCTGGGATCCGCATACCCACCCGGTCGTGACCGAAGTGGCGGGTCTCATCAAGTTCTCGGACTTCATCGAAGGCCTGACGGTGCAAAGCCAGGTCGACGAGGTCACGGGCCTGTCGAGCACGGTCGTGATGGATCCGAAGCAGCGCTCCAGCGGCGGCAAGGACCTGCGTCCGGTCGTGCGCCTGACGAATGCCAAGGGCAAGGAAGTCACGTTCGCGAACACCGACATTCCGGCGGTGTACGCGTTGCCGCCGGGCGCCATCGTGAGCCTGGAGGACGGCGCGAAAGTGTCCGTCGGCGACGTCATCGCGCGTATCCCGCAGGAGTCGTCGAAGACTCGCGACATCACCGGCGGTCTGCCGCGCGTCGCGGACCTGTTCGAGGCCCGCAAGCCGAAGGACTCGGCGATCCTCGCGGAGTACACCGGCACGGTCAGCTTCGGTAAGGAAACCAAAGGCAAGCGCCGCCTGATCATCACCGATGAGCAGAGCGAGAAGCACGAGGAGCTGATCCCGAAGTGGCGCCACCTGAACGTGTTCGAAGGCGAGCAGGTCGAGCGCGGCGAGGTCATCGCGGACGGCGAGCCGAACCCGCACGACATCCTGCGCCTGCAGGGCGTGGAGTCGCTGGCGAACTACCTGGTGCGCGAGATCCAGGACGTCTACCGGCTGCAGGGCGTGAAGATCAACGACAAGCACATCGAGGTGATCATTCGCCAGATGCTGCGCAAGATCGAGATCGCCCACAGCGGCGACACCGCGCTGCTGCGCGGCGAGCAGCTGGACCGCTCCCGAGTCACTGACGTCAACGAGCGCATCGAGCAGCAGGGCAAGATCCCGGCCCGCCTCGAGCCGGTGCTGCTGGGCATCACGAAGGCGTCGCTGGCCACGGAGTCGTTCATCTCGGCGGCTTCCTTCCAGGAGACGACCCGCGTGCTGACCGAAGCTGCGGTGCGGGGCCTGAAGGACGACCTGCGCGGCTTGAAGGAGAACGTGATCGTCGGCCGGCTGATCCCGGCCGGAACGGGCTCGTTCTACCACTCGCGGCGCCGGCGCCGGGATATCGGCACGGGTCGTGGGTTCATGGACGTCGGCGGCGGCGGTGGCGAAGGCGAGGAGTCGGTGTCCGACGAAGCCGGGGCTGCCGCGGAGTGAGGCATCAGGGGTGTCTAACCGCTGGTTTTTCCAGCGGTTGACACTCTCGGGACTCGTTCCTACAATCGCGCGCCTTCGATTGGCCGGCGCCCTCGGCAAGCTCGCCCCCAATCAGCCAGATTCACTCCAGGCCGCCACCGGGTAAGTTACGGGGCGGCCTGGTGTTTTCGTTACATGCTTAGGAAGTAAGTCGGTATGGCCAGCATCAGTCAGCTCGTCCGCAAGCCGCGGACCTCGGCGAACTACAAGACGAAGGTTCCGGCGCTGGCTGCGTGCCCGCAGAAGCGCGGCGTCTGCACGCGCGTCTACACCACCACGCCGAAGAAGCCGAACTCGGCGCTGCGCAAAGTCGCGAAGGTGCGCCTGACGAACGGCTTCGAAGTCATCAGCTACATCGGCGGCGAAGGCCACAACCTGCAGGAGCACTCGGTCGTGCTGATCCGCGGCGGCCGCGTCAAAGATCTTCCGGGCGTGCGTTATCACACGGTGCGCGGAACCCTGGACTGCGCCGGTGTGACCGAGCGTCGCCAGGGCCGTTCGAAGTACGGCGCCAAGCGCCCCAAGAAGTGAAGTAAAGGTAGTCATCTATGTCTCGTAGAGCGTCTGCACCGACCCGCACGATCCTGCCGGATCCGCGCTTCAACAGCCTGCTGCTCGCCAAGTTCGTCAACATGGTGATGGAGCGCGGCAAGAAGTCGATCGCCGAAATGATCGTCTACGGAGCGGTCGACCGCATTGCCGAGAAGACCGGCAAGCCGGGCGAGGGATCGATCGAGCTGCTGTCCATGGCGCTCGACAACGTCAAGCCGACGGTCGAAGTGAAGAGCCGTCGCGTCGGCGGCGCCACCTACCAGGTGCCCGTTGAAGTTCGCTCCGCTCGCCGCCAGACACTGGCGATGCGCTGGGTGATCGAAGCGGCCCAGGCGCGCAGCGAGAAGTCCATGGCACAGCGCCTGGCGGCCGAGCTGCTCGACGCTTCCGAGAATCGCGGTGCCGCCGTCCGCAAGCGTGAAGACACGCATCGCATGGCGGAGGCGAACAAGGCGTTCGCCCACTACCGCTGGTAATAGATCGAGAGACTATCGTGCCCCGTACTACTCCCATCGAGCGATACCGGAACATCGGCATCTCCGCGCACATCGACGCGGGGAAGACGACCACGACCGAGCGCATCCTTTTCTACACCGGCGTCTCGCACAAGATCGGCGAGGTGCATGACGGTGCTGCTGTCATGGACTACATGGAGCAGGAACAGGAGCGCGGCATCACGATCACCGCCGCGGCGACCACCTGCTTCTGGAAGGGGATGGAGAACAACTTCCCCGAGCATCGCATCAACATCATCGACACCCCGGGCCACGTCGACTTCACGATCGAAGTGGAGCGGAGCCTGCGCGTGCTCGACAGCGCCGTCGCAGTGTTCTGCGCGGTCGCGGGCGTGCAGCCGCAGTCCGAGACGGTGTGGCGCCAGATGAACCGCTACAAGGTGC
>CADEEJ010000452.1 GCA_902826315.1 uncultured Steroidobacter sp. | reverse complement strand
ATGTCAACCATCGACTTCGATCTGCCTGCGTTCTCGTCGATCCGCGTCGCGAACATCGAGCCCGTGCTGCGCGAGTTGCTCGACGCGCATCGCGCGCAGCTCGCCGCATTGCTGGCGCAGCCCGAGCCCTCGTGGGATTCGTTGGTCGTGCCGCTCGAGGAAATGCATCACCGTCTCGCACGCACGTGGTCGCCCGTCGGCCATATGAATGGCGTCGTCAACACCGACGAGCTGCGCGCCGCCTACAACGCCTGCTTGCCGCTGCTCACCGCGTGGCACACGGAGCTCGCGCAGAACGACCGCCTGTATCGCGCCTACGAGACGATCCTCGCGAACGAGGGCAATCGCCTGACAGCCGGGCAGCGCAAGCTCCTGCAGAACGCGCTGCGGGACTTTCGGCTGGCCGGCGTCGCATTGCCGGCGGAGCAGAAGGCGGAGTTCAAAGCGCTGGTCGAACAGCTGGCGACACTGCAGTCCAAGTTCGACGAGAACGTGCTCGACGCGACCAACGCATGGTCGCGACACCTGACGCAGCAAAGCGAAATCGAAGGGCTGCCGCAGCCGATCGTCGAGCGTGCACGCGCGGCCGCGCAGTCGCGGCAGCTGGAAGGCTGGTTCTTCACGCTCGACGCGCCGAACTACCAGGCCGTGATGATGCACGCGGAAAGCGAAGCGCTGCGTCGCGACTTCTATCAAGGCTGGGTGACGCGCGCTTCGGACCAGGGCGCCACCGACGGCCGTTGGGACAACACCGACCTGATGGCGCAGATTCTCGAGCTGCGGCACAAGATCGGGCAGCTGGTCGGCTATCCCAACTACGCCGAGTACTCGCTCGCCACCAAGATGGCTTCGTCGGTCGAAGAAGTGCGTGCGTTCCTCGAACAGCTGGCGCGGCAGAGCAAGCCGGTCGCAGTGCGCGAGTACGAAGATCTGACGCAGTTCGCCGGCCGCAAGCTCAACGCATGGGACGTCGCGTTCCACGTCGAGCGCCTGAAGCGCGAGCGCCTGCAACTTTCGGAAGAAACGCTGCGCCCGTATTTCCCGCTGCCGCGCGTGCTCGCCGGCATGTTCGCGGTCGCCGAAAAACTCTACGGCGTGCGGATCGCCGAGCGCAGCGGCGTCGACCTCTATCATCCCGATGCCCATTTCTACGACATCCTCAACGCTGACGGCTCGCGCCGCGGCGGCTTCTATGTCGATCTGTACGCACGCCCGAAGAAGCGCGGCGGCGCCTGGATGGACGAGTGCATCGGCCGCAAGCGGCTCGCCGACAACTCGGCTCAGCCGGTCGCCTATCTGGTGTGCAACTTCATGCCGCCGATGGGCGAGCAGCCGTCGCTCCTCACGCACTCCGAAGTCGTGACGATGTTCCACGAGTTCGGCCACGGCCTGCATCACATGCTCACGCGCGTCGACTACCCGAGCATCGCCGGCATCAACGGCGTCGCGTGGGACGCGGTCGAGCTGCCGAGCCAGTTCATGGAAAACTTCGCGTGGCGCGCCGAAGTGCTGCCGTTGATCTCCGGTCACGTCGAGACGGGCGAGCCGCTGCCGCAGATCGAGCTGGAGCGCCTGCTCGCGACGCGCACGTTCCAAGCTGGCATGGCGACGGTGCGGCAGCTGGAGTTCGCGCTGTTCGACCTGCGTATTCACAGTGAGAACGCGCCGCAGTCGAGCGATGCGGTGATGCGCACTTTGACCGATGTCCGCGCGCACGTTGCGGTCGTGCAGCCACCGGCATTCAACCGCTTCCCGCACAGCTTCCAGCACATCTTCTCGGGCGGATATGCGGCGGGTTACTACAGCTACAAGTGGGCGGAAGTGCTCGCGGCCGATGCGTTCAGCGCCTTCGAAGAGCAGGGAATTTTCAATGCGGAGGTCGCGCGCCGCTTCCTGGCATCGATTCTCGAGCAGGGCGGCAGCCGCGACGCGATGGAAGCGTTCGTCGAGTTCCGCGGCAGGAAGCCGCAGATCGAGCCGTTGTTGAAGCAGCTGGGCCTCGCGGCCTAGCCGTCGTCCCCGCGCAAGCGGGGATCCGCTATTTACTGACCAGCACCTTCTTCACCCAGCCGCTGCCGCTGCCGGATTCCACTTTCAGGAAGCCGTTCTGCTCTTCGCCCATGAAGATCATCTCGTCGCCTTTGGACAGCGTGGCGACCGTCTTACCGGTGTCGGCGGCCGTGGAGTAGAGCTTCACGTTGCCGATCTTCGGCACGATCGTGTCGCCTTCGTTGAACACCGCACCGCTCTTCACCTTCTTGCCCGCTTCGTCCGCGAGCGTGCCGACGTCGCGCTGCAGGCTCGGCTGGTTGCGCACCGACTTCACGACGTTGTTGTAGTTGTCCATGAGGCTGGCGGCGATCACTTTGCCTTCGTTCGTGTTCGCATAGCCGCCGAGACCACCGGCCGCGCCGCCGCCGAACAGTGCGGCGCCGAGGCGCAAGTCCGCTTTCTTCGAGCTGCCTTCTGCAGCCGCGACCTGGATGCCCGAGCGCGCATCCGCGACGAGCATGCTCGTCTGCGCTTCCTTGAACTTCAATCCGCCGGCGACCGCGCCGATCACACTGCCGCTGCGGCCGCCGAGCAAGCCCCCGAGCGCGCCGCCGACGCCGCCCGCGTTGTTCTCGGAGAACACGACGGCGGGAGTCAGGATGAAATCGGCGCTGACCATCTGGCCGCCGCCCATGTTCGAGTTCTGGCGCAGCTCGCCCGATTCCTGCAGCGCGCGCTCCTGCATCATGTTCTGCATGCCGATGCCGCGCTCCACGACGATGAAGCAGTTCGACTGCTGCACCATCATGCGGATCAGGCCGGTCGGGGATTGCAGGCCGTACCGTGATAGCGACTGCGAAACATAGTCCTGGGGCTCGACGACCGTGAGCGCACCCATCGGCTTGTCGCAGTGTTCGAGGCCGTTATCGCCTTGGGAGCCGCCGGGACCTGCGGAACCCTGCACCTCCGAGCCACCCTGCCCTTTCTTCATCGCCAGCGGCCCTTCGGCAGCGACGGCGGACAGGCAGAACAGGGGCAGCGCAGCAACGATCGCAGCGCGCAGAGCGATGACTTTCATGAGTTCTCCCCGGCAACGAAACGCGAAGATCAGTGGCCAGAAAATCTTGCTTTTGTACGATAGGCGAGCCGCCGG
Organism: uncultured Steroidobacter sp.; assembly: GCA_902826315.1. Taxonomy (GTDB): domain Bacteria; phylum Pseudomonadota; class Gammaproteobacteria; order Steroidobacterales; family Steroidobacteraceae; genus Steroidobacter. The sequence continues at coordinate 121 of CADEEJ010000452.1, read as the reverse complement.
GATCTGACCATGACCTTCCGGGACGGTCAAGCAAGAGGTCCACGAAATCATGCACTGCCCGCCGCCGTTCCGCTCCCCCATTTCGTGGGTAGCGCTCGTCCTGTTGACCGCCTGTGCCGAC
>CADEEJ010000451.1 GCA_902826315.1 uncultured Steroidobacter sp. | reverse complement strand
GTCATCGTCGCCAGCACGTCCCACGACTGCACCAGCTGCGCCTGGATGCGCGACACGCGCGAGAGCATCTTGAACGAAGGTCCGAGGTCGTCGCGCTGGATGTGCTCGCGCGCAGCCGTCAGCTCGTGCAGGCACAGTTTCATCCACAGCTCGGAGGCCTGGTGGATGATGATGAACAACATCTCATCGTGCTCGGCGGACACCGGCCGTTGCGCCGAGAGCAGCTGGTCGAGCCCGAGGTACTGGCCGTAGCTCTGCGACTCGCCGAGGTCCCAGTGCACCTGCTCGTCCGACAGGTCCACCGGCCGCACTTGAGTGGGATCCTTTTCGCTCACGAGAACATCCACCCTGGCACGCTTTGCCAGCCGCGCAGCAGCTCCTGATCGAGGGCACGATAGTCGGGCTCGTAGCTCTCGACCAGCGCCCAGAACTTCGCCGAGTGATTCATGTGCTTCGTGTGACACAGCTCGTGCAGCAGCAGGTAACGCACGACTTGCGGACGCAGGAACATCAGGCACACGTTCAGGCTGATCGTGCCGCTCGCGGAGCAGCTGCCCCAGCGTGTGCGCTGCCGGCGGATCTGCGCGCGGCCGTAACGAAAGCCACTTTCCGCTGCGACTTTGGCCAGCTCGTTGCCAAGCTGCTCATGTGCGAGATCCGCCAGCCAGTTGCGCAGGCCCGCGGCGAGCGCGCGGTCGTTGTGCAACGGCCCCTTCACGAACAGTGCATTTTCGCCAGCGACTCGCACACGCGCGGCGGACTCACCCGCGTGTTCGTACTCGACAGCATAGTGACGCCCGATCGCCGGCAACTTGATCGAGGCCGGACGGCTGTTGTCCACGGGCGCGGCTGTCGAAAGATCTGCGACACGCCGATGGATCCACTGCCGATGCGTCCCGATGAATTTCTGCACGGCTGCCGGCGATGCGCCCGGCGGCACGACGACTTCGACCCTGCCGCCCGGGTAGATGCGAACCGACAGGCGGCGTGCGCGACCGCTCACACGCACCGTCCAACGATCGTCCGCGCTGCGCGCGTCGAACAGCTGCAGCTGCGGCGAAAAAGAAGGGAGCTGACTTCGGTTCACGTGCACAGTTTAGTTCAACGCGGCCGGGTTGCGGCGGCCTGCAGCAGCTGCTGCGCCTGACGATAGTCCGGCGCCAGCACCAGCGCACGTTCGAGTGCGTCGCGGGCAGCCACCGGATCGCCGCGCTGCAGGTAGGTTTCGCCGAGCATCGTCAGCGCTTCCACATGACCCCAGTCAGGCTTGCCGGGTCGCGAAGCCGGCGCCGCTTCAAAGCTCGCAACGACTGCGCGCCATCGATCGGCCGCCGCCGGATCCACTGCGGTCGTCGGTGCACAGATCGCTTGCACGAGCTTGATGCGCGGATTGTTCGGAGCGAGTCCGGCCGCGGTGCGCAGCGACTTGCTGTTCGCACATCCCGCCGAGCCTGAACGGGCAGTCGCCGAATGCCCTTCGCATGCCGCCTCGATCGCGAGAGCCTCTGCCAACGCCGCGTCTTGTTCGATCGCGCGCCGCGCGTGACGCACGCAAGACTGCGCCGCCTTCGCTGCCAACGACTTCGCATTCGGTCGCGGCCGCTGCTCCGACAGCGACTGCAGATACAGCTGCGACAGTTTCCAGTTGCCGTAGGCCAGCTGATACGACTTGTTCGCGGCCAGCACCTGATCGACCTGGAATTCGTCGAGGTTCTTCAGGATCGTCTCGATCCCCTGGCTGTCGGCGGTGTAAAACGCGTACTGCATGCGCGCCGCGGCGTCATCGAGCTCCGCGACGCTCTCGCCGCTCGCAGTTGCAGCGGCGAACACGGCCAGCAGCAGCCCGCAGGACGTTGCACTACAATTCATGGCCCCGAACGATAGCACAGGCTGCCTCCGACGCAGATTCACCCATTGCCCGCCCCTCTCATCGACATCGGCATCAACCTCGCCCACGACAGTTTCGACAGCGATCGCGCGGACGTGATCCGGCGCGCGGAGTCTGCGGGCGTCACGCACATGCTGATCACCGGCAGCTCGATCGCCAGCACGCGTGCCGCGATCGAACTAGTGCGCAGCGATCCGCAGCGCTTTCGTTGCACGGCCGGTGTTCATCCGCATCACGCGGCCGAGCTCGACGAGCCGGCGTTGCAGGACCTCGCGACCTTGGCCACAGAGCCTGAAGTGGTGGCAGTCGGCGAATGCGGGCTGGACTACTTTCGCAATCTCTCGCCGCGTCCCGCGCAACTTGCGGCGTTCCGGCGCCAGCTCGACCTCGCAGCTCGGCTGCGTAAACCGGTGTTCCTGCATCAGCGCGACGCGCACGAGGAATTCCTGGCGGTCCTGCGCGAGTACGGCTCGCGCCTGGTCGGCGGCGTCGCTCACTGCTTCACGGCCGGAATCGCCGAGGCACGCGCCTACCTCGATCTCGGGCTGTACATCGGCATCACCGGCTGGATTTCGGACGAGCGCCGCGGATTGCACCTGCGCGACGTCGTGCGCACGCTCCCGGCTGAGCGGCTGCTGATCGAGACAGACGGCCCCTACCTGCTGCCGCGCGACCTGGAACCCAAGCCGCAGAGCCGTCGCAACGAACCGATGTACCTGCCGCATGTCTTACGAGCAGTCGCAGCCGCCCGCGGCGAGTCGCCGCAGGAACTCGCGTTGCTGACGACGCGTAACGCTCACACGCTATTCGGCTGGCCAGCGCCGGCCGCGGAGGTTTGAAGTGAACCCTGGAATCAATATGGAGCGCCTCACCCGCTACATCGACACGGCGTGGGACCAGTCGATCGTGCCGGCGCTGTCCGAGTACATCCGGATCCCGAACAAGTCGGTGCACTTCGACCCGCAGTGGGAACAGCACGGCCACATGCAGCGCGCCGCCGAGCTCATGAAGGCGTGGTGCGAGAAACACGCGCTCCCGGGCATGAAGATCGAGATCGTGCGGCTACCAGGACTGACCCCGGTGCTCTTCATCGAAGTGCCGGCGTCGGGCGGTGCCGCGGCGAGCACGAACGATTGCGTGCTCCTGTACGGTCACATGGACAAGCAGCCGGAGTTCAGTGGCTGGGCGGAAGGCCTCGATCCCTGGACGCCGGTGCTGCGCGAGGGTCGCCTGTATGGCCGCGGCGGCGCGGACGACGGCTACGCAGTCTTCGGCTCGCTGCTCGCGCTGCGAGCGCTGGCCGACCAGAACATTCCGTACGCGCGCAGCGTGATCCTGATCGAAGGCAGCGAAGAGAGCGGCAGTCCCGATCTGCCCGCCTACATCGATGCGCT
>CADEEJ010000450.1 GCA_902826315.1 uncultured Steroidobacter sp. | reverse complement strand
GGCACGCGCGGCGGCCACGTCGTCGCGGCCGGAACGGCGGAGGAGTTGCAACGTTCGCCGCAGTCGATCACCGGCCGCTTGCTTGCGGATCCGCTGCGTCATCCGCTCGCGCAGCGGCGTGCAGTGAATGGCCGTTCAGCGGCGCTCACGATCGAAGGCGCGTCCATGCACAACCTGCGCAAGCAGACGTTCCGCATACCGCTCGGCCGGCTGGTGGTCGTGACTGGCGTATCCGGATCGGGCAAATCCACGCTGGCGCGCGACGTTCTGCACGACAACCTGCGCGCTGCTCTCGGCCGCCGGCGCGGCGCGAAAGCGACCTGGCAGGGATGTCGCGGCATGCGTGGCTGGGAACAGGTCGGGCGCGTGCTCGAAGTCGATCAGACGCCGATCGGCAAGACGCCGCGCTCGTGCCCGGCAACGTACGTCGGCTTTTGGGATGCGATCCGGCGGGTGTTCGCGGAGACCACCGAAGCAAGAATGCGCGGCTACACCGCTTCGCGTTTCTCGTTCAACACCGCCGGCGGACGCTGCGACTCGTGCGACGGCCAGGGCTTGCGCCGCATCGAGATGAGCTTCCTGCCGGACGTGCGCGTGATCTGCGATACCTGCGGCGGCCGGCGCTTCAATCACGACACGCTCACCGTCGAGTACAAGGGCAAGAGCATCGGCGACGTGTTGACGATGAGCGTCGATGACGCGGTCGATTTCTTCGCCGCGCATCCGCGCATCCATCACGCCTTGCGGCTGCTGCAGGACGTGGGCCTCGGCTACCTGACGCTCGGACAACAGAGCCCGACGCTGTCCGGCGGCGAGGCACAACGCATCAAGCTGGTGACCGAGCTTTCGAAGGTGAGCTACGCGGGCGCGCGTCCGGGCCCTGCGGCACCGGGGACGCTCTACGTTCTCGACGAGCCGACCGTGGGTCTGCACATGGCGGACGTCGAGAAGCTGATCCGCGTGCTGCATCGGCTGGTCGACGCGGGCAACACCGTGGTCGTGATCGAGCACGACCTCGACGTGATCGCGGAAGCGGACTGGATCATCGACCTCGGCCCGGAAGGCGGCGATGCGGGCGGGCGACTGGTGGTCCAGGGCGCGCCGGACGACGTTGCACGCGCGGCGCGTAGCTCCCATACCGCCCGCGTCCTGAAGACATTCCTCAGCGAGCGCAGAGCACGTTGAAATTCCGCGTGTATACGCACTTCTCCTGACCGCGTCGGTCGGGCAGTGCCCGTGCTGGCCGCCAGCTCCCCCGGCTGGTTCTCATAGCCCCGAGCAGAGCATGCAGGCACGCGAACCCGGCTGACTGTGCGCTGCCAAGGAGTGCTCTCTCGGCCGGTTTGTTGCTTCCAAAAAACAACATGTATACATGCGCAGGCTCCCTGTGTTGCCGGCTACTGCTCTGCAGATCTGTATATATTTCGGTAGCTTCCGCGCGCATTTAGCCGTCGTTGCCAGTCGAGCAATTAATCTTTCGTTGTAAGGACTACAGTTGTATGCTCGGCACCACGCTGGCCGGGTTTATTCGCAATCCGCGCCGAGCCAATGACCGGCTGCAACTTCGATACTGGCCGCGGCCGAGTCTAGGGACGAAATACAACAGCTCTCGTAGGAGGAATCCTCTAATGGCGACTAGCAATCTAGTACGTGTCGCAGTACGGCACGCATTGTTGACTGGCGCAGCTGCAGCGATGGCCGCTGCGCTGCCCGCGAACGCGCAAGACAAGCCCACACAGACGATCAGTGAAGTGGTCGTGACGGGCACGCGCATCATCCGGCAGGACTTCGAGGCACCGAGCCCCGTCGTCACCATCGACGCCGACGCGTTCAATCTCTCGGGCGAAGTGCAGGTGGAGCAGGTGCTCAACACGCTGCCGCAGCTCGTACCGTCGGTGACCACCACTTCCAACAACCCGTCGAACGGCGGCCAGGCGAACGTCGACCTGCGCGGCTTCGGCACTTCGCGCACGCTGGTGCTGCTCGACGGCACGCGTCTGGTCGGCTCGAACGTCACCGGCGTCATCGACCTCAACACGATTCCGTCGGCGTTGATCGACAACGTCGAGATCCTCACCGGCGGCGCGTCCTCGACCTACGGCTCGGACGCGATCGCGGGCGTGGTCAACGTGCGCCTGAAGCGCAACTTCGAAGGCGTGCAGCTGAATTTCCAGAGCAACCGCACTGAGCACAGCGACGCGCAGACGACGCTGATCGAAGGCCTGATCGGCGGCAACTTCGCCGAGAACCGCGGCAACGCCGTGCTGGCGATGAGCTACGACAAGCGTGACGAGTTGCTTGCCGGCGCGCGCGAGTTCAGCAACGTGTCGCTCGGCGCCGATCTGCGGCCGGCCGGCTCGCCGACCATTCCGGATGGCAGCGTCGCTTGGGGCGCCAACGCGCCGCCGCAGGCTGCGCTCGATACAGTGTTCGCCCGCTATGGTGTTGCTGCCAACACCGTGCGTCCGGGCCAGACCCTCGGCTTCAACCAGGATCACACACTGTTCTCCTTCGGTAGCGCCACGCTGGCGGGCGTCGACGTCGCCAACTACAAAGGCGATACGTCGGATCCGGGCTTCAACCCGAAGATCTACTCGTACAACTTCGGCCCGATCAACAATCTGCAGCTGCCGCTCGAGCGGCGCCAGATCGCAGCCTTCGGTCGCTACGACATGCTGCCGGACGCCGCAGGTTTCTCGGCCGAGGCGTACTCGCGCATCATGTTCACGACGTACCACTCGGATCAGCAGCTGGCCTCGACTCCGGTGACGTGCACCGGCACCGCGCTCGGCTGCAACATTCCGCTGACCAATACGACGATCCCGGCGGATCTGCGCGAGCTGGCGGCCCAGCGCACCGTCAATCCGAACGCACCGCTGATCTTCAACAAGCGCATCAACGAAGTCGGACCGCGCACGCAAGAGAACGGCTATGACGTCGTGCAGGGCCTGATCGGGTTCCGCGGCGACTTCCAGCTCGGCGACCGCGATTTCGCGTGGGATGTGTTCGGCAGCTGGGGTCAAGCCGAAGGCACGTCGCTGCAAGGCGGCAACGTGTCGCGCCGCCAACTGCAGGCTGCGCTGGACAACCCGGCTGTGTATGCGGCGCGCGGCTGCGCCACGTTCGATGTGTTCGGCCCGGGCAACCTGGCGCCGGCGTGCGCGCGAGCGATCGCGATCAGGGCGACCAACGTGCTGGTCTTCGAGCAGACGAATTTCGTCGGCAGCTTGACCGGTGACGTGTTCGACCTGCCCGGCGGCACCGTGAAGTTCGCGGTCGGCGCCGAGTATCGCG
>CADEEJ010000449.1 GCA_902826315.1 uncultured Steroidobacter sp. | reverse complement strand
TGGTGGGAATGAGCGGTGCTCGAACGCCACCATCCTCCAATCGCTGGAAACCGGGTCATGCGCGAACAGGGCAAGGCGCTGGCGCCGAGCGAATGCCGCACGCTTGCCGACTATCTCGGAACGAAAGCTCTCGGCACGGAAGGAGCGAAAGTGCACCGGCGCGATCACTTTCGAAGGCGCACCCTCATGGAATGACTGGGGCACCGGCATCGCGAACCGCCGCTACCAGCCGGTGAGCGCCGGCGGCCTCGCACCGGAGTCGGTGACGAGCCTCGAACTCAAGTGGGCCTTTGCTTTTCCCGGCGCAGCGCGTGCACGATCGCAGCCGGTTCTCACCGATCAAGCGTTGTTCGTCGGCAGCCAGGACGGAGCGGTATACGCACTCGATCCTGAAAGCGGCTGCACCTGGTGGACGTTCACCGCGGAGAGTGAAGTACGCAGCGCGCTCCGGCGCTCGGCGCGGATCGCCACGGCCGGGCCGATCGCCTCTTCTTTGGGGATTTCAACGCGAATGTCTACCCGTTGCAGCGCGCACCGGCAAGCTGATCTGGAAGCGCGCGCTCAGGGACCACCCGGCCAGCACGATCACCGGCTCGGTCACTTTGCACGAGGGCCGGCTGTTCGTGCCGATGTACTCCACTGAGGTCGTGAGCGCGATGAACGGCGCCTATCGCTGCGCCGGTCGTTGAAGAAGGAGTAGTCGCGATCCTGCGTGAGGGCGAAGACAGACGCGCCTGCAGTCTCTGCGTGTAATGATGTTCCCATGTCCACACTGGCAGGAACTCCGTAGCATGAATTGTAGCGGCGACGACGGATCCTCGAGCGAACGGCGTTCGAGCAGGAGACATTACATTCGCGCGCGAGCTTTGGTGGATGCGCCGGACGGCTCATTCCAAGCCGAGGCCGTAGATGTCTCGATCAGTGGCGTCTGTCTTACATCACCTGTCGCCTTGCAGCCGGGAACGTACTGTCGGCTGCAAGTCGAGCTGTATGGCAACACGAGTCCGACGATTGCGGTGGCGGGGCGCGTGTGCTTCTGCATCGAGGATCATGGGCAGTTTCGCGTCGGTGTGCACTGCGCGGATGCGGACAAACTGGTCGCTGCAGTCCAAGGCTGAATGCCGCTTCACCGCACTCCGGCTGGATCACGTCGGCGCCTACCGAGAGGCATCGGAGCCAAAGGTCCGCAGTTCAATTTCGACGCGTGCAAGCTCCGTTGCGATCAGCGCGACGTCCGCGCTCCAATCGCGTGGTTCGCGGAACCCGGCTCTTGTCTGCATTGCGAACGCGAGCAGCGCCAGTCCGCGGATGTGCAGCTCGTCGCTCGCTTCCTTCAGAACGCGCGCTGCGTGCGCAAGCGATCGAGGGTCGCCGCGTCGTGCGGCAGCTTGCAGGTCTTGGACCGCAGCATTGGCGGCGAGTACGAATCGCTCGATCAGCTCGCTCACGAACTCTGAATCCGTGCCGGCAATTTCAGCGAGTCGTCGGCGAGTCGTTTCATTCGAAATTCGCGTCAGTTGCGGCTGTCGCAGCGTTGTCCCCATGCTTTTGATCGCATCCATCAGGGCACGGGGGTCGGGCGGCTTGGTGTGAGGGTCGTTCATGGCAATTGCAGGCCCAGCAGGATCGAGCGCGCGACGGTCAGACTCGGCGCACAACCGCATGTGTGTAGGTGTATCGGCCGCGTCCGTGCGCGATTGAACTTCGTCGCTGTGCGGTGTGAAGCGCGTCACAGGAGACGCGGCACAGACAGTTTCGCCTGGAACCAAGCGACCACCGGACGGCTTAGGAATAGCCGCCGCTGGGGTCGGCGCGAGTTCCCCAGGGCGACCACAATCGCAACTCGCCCGGCCTGGGCGGCGTCCTCTTGCAGTCAGATGGCTGAAATCGTGCATTGGACTCGAGCACTATCGAGTCGAATTCCGCCAAGTTGCATTACCGGGCCGGCGCCGAGTGTCGGAGCGCGCCATAAGATCGGGTTCTTGTGCGCGCGCGGCCCGAGGTCCGACATAGTACGCACCAGCCGGGCCACTCTACGCGACGCGCTGACGGAAGCGGGAGCCGGACGGCTGCGACCAAGTCCCATGAACTCGTGGGCGCTCATTGCGGGAATGATCCCGGTCGCGCTGGCGACTGGGCAGCTGGCCTCTGGTATGTCTGCGAATTGCGTCACGCGCGAGTCGCCTTAGTCAACTGGCGCAAGGGGAATTGCTGGAACGCCTGATAGGCGAATGCAGCCTCCCGGTCATACTGACACTCACAGCGCAGCCATCCTGGAAGGCGACGCACGTGGCGACCATGCAGCCCACGTTACGTTCGAGGAGGCACGAGGGCAGAGCGCCCAATTACCGCACGGACTCGCCCGTCCAGTGAGCCGTTCGCGGGGTCCGATGTTGTTCACCGCCAAGATCCTCCATTCCGGGCGTGCGGCCTCGACTCGCCGCGGGACAGAATCTCTGCGGCAATCGGCTCATGCGCTGGGCTGGGTACTGTTGTTGGCGGGGTCGGTCGTCCTCATCGGATGGTTCGTGCAAGGCGACGCCTGGGCGCGTCTCATTCCCGGCTCGGTATCAATGAAAGCGAACACGGCCCTCGGCTTCGCGGCCGTTGGGCTGCTGCTCCTTGTCACAGCTCGTCCTTCTCCGTCCGGCGGCGACCGGCGTTTCCGATCCGTCGTCTTGCCACTCGCCTCGGCCGTCGCGTTGTTGGGCGGCGCGCACTGGGCGGAACATCTCTTTCGGGTTGACCTCGGAATCGACGAACTGCTCGCAGCCGACCTGCGTCCCGATACTCCTCATCCGGGGCGCATGGCGCAGTGGAGCGCGGTCAGTTTCGTTCTCATGGGCAGCGCATTCCTGCTCATGAATTCGTGTCGCGCGGCGCTGCAGGTGGCGGCGCAGGGGTTCGCGCTGATCGTTTTCTGCATCGGTTATGTGGGCATCCTGGGTTACTTGTTCGATGCCGCATCGCTGTATCGCATCGGCTCGCACACCGCCATGTCGATTCAGGCCGCCGGCCTGTTCGAGCTGGCGGCAATCGGGTTCCTGCTCACAAGTCCTGACCGTGGTGTCGCCCGCATCATCGCAAGCCACGACGCCCGTGGCGTCCTGCTCCGGCGACTGCTGCCTGCCGTGCTCGTGATCGCGCCTGCTGTCGGCTGGCTGCAGATCAAAGCCAGCCAGCAGGCTGGGAGCATGGATGCTGCGCTCGTCGCTCTCGCAAACGTCATCGTGCTCGTGCTGCTGTTATACGAAGCTGCCACTGCGATGCAGTCGGCGATTACCGCGCGAGAGCAGGCCG
>CADEEJ010000448.1 GCA_902826315.1 uncultured Steroidobacter sp. | reverse complement strand
TGGCCCCCGATCCTCCACTGCCAGCGACGCTGCGCCCATGGACCAGCGATCTCATCGCACAGCTCTTTCATAGCCTTTCGGCCGCTGTCCGTTCCGCGTCGATTTCTGCGCCGGTGTAGTAGACACGATTGCCTTGCTCGTCGCGTCGATACAGGAACAGCAGTCCGCCGATGATGAGCAGTATCAGCGGCGCGACGACGGCCAGGCGCTTGGAAGCGGACTCGAGCTGTTCGAACGTGCCGCCGTACTCACTGATACGACCGTCTACCGCAGAATCTGACTCAGGAATGCCCGGGTGCGCTCGTGCTGGGCGTGCGCGAAGAAGTTCGCGGGACTGTCCGCTTCGAGGATGCAGCCCTCGTCCATGAAGACGATCCGGTCGGCCGCCTGCCGGGCGAATCCCATCTCGTGAGTGACCACGAGCATGGTCATTCCGTCTTCCGCGAGTCCCAGCATCGTGTCCAGAACCTCCTTGACCATCTCCGGATCGAGCGCGGATGTCGGCTCATCGAACAGCATGATCTTCGGGTTCATGCATAGCGCCCGCGCGATCGCGACGCGCTGCTGCTGCCCACCGGACAACTGCCCGGGATACTTGTGCGCCTGATTGCCGATCCTGACACGCGCCAGCAGGCGCATCGCAACCTCCTCGGCTTCGGCTTTGTGCAGCTTCTTCACCCAGGTTGGCGCCAGAATGCAATTCTCAAGAACCGTCAGATGCGGGAACAGATTGAAGCTCTGGAACACCATTCCCACCTCGCGCCGCACAGTCTCCAGCGTGTGCTGATCGGCCGTGAGCTCGTTGCCGTTCACGACGATGCGGCCGCGCTGATGCTGCTCCAGCTGATTGATGCAGCGGATCAGTGTGGATTTGCCCGAGCCGGAGGGACCGCATACGACAATGCGCTCGCCCCGCCTGACCGACAGGTCTATGCCTCGCAGGGCGTGATATTCCCCGAACCATTTGTGGAGGGCCTGAATCTGCACGATGGGCTCGGCGGCTTCGTCTGCCTTCGCATGCATCAACTGCATCATACGACCACCTTAGTGCGCCGCTCGAGACGGTCCGCGAAACGGGCGAACGAGAAACACAAGGCGAAATAGATCGCCGAGATAAACAGATAGGTTTCCACCGCCGGGGAGTTCCACGTCGGATCGGCCAGGGCGGCTTTGCCCGAGCTGATGAGGTCAAAGAGCCCGACCACCAGAACCAGGCTGGTGTTCTTGATCATGATGATGATCGTGTTGGTCAATGATGGAATGACCATTGCGATCGCCTGGGGCAGCACCACCAGCCTCTGCATCTGCCAATACGACAAGCCCAGCGCCGTGGCCGCTTCGAATTGCCCGCGCGGAATACCTTGCAGGCCGCCCCGGATGACTTCTGCAATGTAAGCGGAAGAGAACAGCAGTAACGCGATCAGGGCACGGAAGAACTTGTCGGGCAGGAGGGCTTCCGGCACCAGCAGCGGAAGCATGATGGAAGCGATGAAGAGGATGCTGAGCAACGGCAGCGCACGGGTTCCCTCGATGAAGATCACGCTCGCTATGCGGACGACGGGCAACTCCGAGCGGCGAGCGAGCGCCAGAAAGATAGCGATGACGAATCCAATGCCGATCGCGACCACGGTCAGGATCAAGGTGACGGGCAGCCCACCCCACAACGCCGTCGGGACATACGGCAGGCCCGGGATTCCGCCGCGCATCAGGAGCAGAACGCTGATCATCATGCCGGCCCAGATCCATGCGAGGTGTCGGCGCCAGGCGCTTGGACGAATCGAGTACGCGAGCAGCGAGAGCAATGCCACGCACACGAGCGCCGGGCGCCAGCGCTGATCGGCAGGATAGATGCCGAAGAGGATCTGGCTGTATTTGGCAATGACGAAGCTCCAGCATGCTCCATCCGCATCGCGACACGTCGACGGCTCGGCCGGTAAGAACGCCGCATCGATCACCGCCCATCTCACCAACCCGGGCGCGCCAGCGGCCACGATCAATGCCAGCACAATCGTGATGACTGCGTTGAGTGGTGTACCGAACAGGGCCTTCAGCATGCGCGAGCGTCCAGTGCGCACCTCCGGTGCCGTGACAGGAACAGTGCTCGTGTCGAGGCCCGTCATCTAACGCTCCCTGATCGCGACTCGTCGGTTGTACCAGTTCAACAAGGCGGACATCGCGAGATTGATAGCCAGATAGACACAGATGATGATGACCGTGCCTTCGATTGCATGGCTCGTCTTATTGATGATCGTGCCCATCACGACCATGAAATCGGAATAGCCGACGGCGAGCGCCAGCGTCGTGTTCTTTACGACGTTGATGTACTGACTGGTCATCGACGGCACGATCACGCGGAGCATCTGCGGCATGATGACCAATCGGAGCACGCGGGATGGCGAGAGTGCCAGTGACCGTGCCGCTTCCCACTGGCCACGTGGCACCGACGTGATGCCCGCTCGCACGATCTCCGCGATGAAACCAGTGGTGTACAAGGTGAGACCGCAAGTGATCGTGAACAGCTCCGGCGTGAGCACGAGGCCACTCACGAAGTCGCCGCCTTCGAAGCGGGGCCACACCACTTCGGTGCGGCTCCATAAGAGAAAGAGGATTGCTGCCAGGCTCGCGAACAGTGCGGCCACCGTCACGGCGACATAGGGTGGGCGGCGTCCGCTTCTGCCCTGCGCACGCCGCGCCGCCCATTGCGCGCCAACGAGTGCAGTCACGGATACGGCTACACCCAGCAGTGTCGACGCGCCACTCCATGGGAATGAAACGCGCGGCAAGACGATGCCACGCATCGACGCAAGTACGCCGGGCGCGATCTCCATGGCTCGATCGGCCGGGAGCACCTGCCACCAGAGCGCATAGACAAAGATCAACAACAGGATGAGCGGTGTATTGCGCGCGCCCTCCACCCATGCCCGTGCGAGACCCGCAATCAGCGGATTGCTGCTCAGTCGCACGACACCCAATAGCGTGCCCAGCGCAGTGGAGAGCACGATCACGAGCGCCGAGAGAAAAAGCGTGTTGGCGATGCCTGCTGCGATCGCCCAAAGGTTACTGTCATCCCGATCGTATGGCAGGACCGATTCGGAGATCGTGAACCCGCTTCGCTCCGTCAGGAACGACAGCCCGAACGGAATGCCGCGCGCGTGAAGATTGCTGATCGCAGTAGCAACGACGAGCGCGACGACGGAGCTGAGCGCAAGGATAACGAGCACCTGCACGGCGATGCCGCGGCGTGTGTCGGAGCCATGCGGCACCAGCCACCCCAGCGTTCGCGCCCACGCTGACCTCACC
>CADEEJ010000447.1 GCA_902826315.1 uncultured Steroidobacter sp. | reverse complement strand
GGCCGGCGCATCGCCGCGGAGTCGTGGCTTTCTGCGATCCTGGTCGGAGCATTGCGCCGTAAGCTTGAGCTTGCGCCGGGTGCAGTTCATCCGCGTTCGCCCGATTCGCAGCTGGCGGCGCGATATCGTGCGTTGATCGAGGCGAACTATCGGACGCAGATGAGCATCGCGGACTACGCGACCACGCTCTGCGTGAGTACGGAACGCCTGCGGCTCGCTTGCGTACGCAGCAGCGGCAGCGCATCGCTCGCGCTGCTCAACGCACGCAGACTGCTGGAAGCGAAGCGCAGCCTGCTCTACACGAACATGAGCGTGACGCTGGTCGCCGAGACCTGTGGATTCGTGGATCCTGCGTACTTCTCGCGGTTCTTCGCACGCAGCACCGGCGCGTCGCCTCGCGCGTATCGGCTCAGGCGGTGATCTCGATCCGATTCCCTTCCGGATCGAGCACGACACTCTCGTAGTAACCATCGCCGGTACGCCGCGGACCGTCGAGCACGCGCATCCCTTCCGTGCGCAGGCGTGCTGTCAGCACATCGACCGCGCTTTCCGATCCCAACGAAATGGCGAGATGCGTGAGCCCCATGCGCTCTACACCCGGCGCATGTCGCGCCGGCGCCAGGCGCGTCGTCGACATCAACTCGATCCGCGCTCCGGAATCGAACGTCAGGAAGCAGGATTCAAACCCCTTCGCCGCATTGACGTACCGCTGCCCAACCTGCGCGCCGAACGCTCGCGCGTAGAACGCGCTGAGAGCGTCAAGGTCGTCGACCCAAAGCGCAATGTGCTCGATGCGCGCCATAGGCCCGGAGCCGCCCTACCTCGACCGCCCGCGAGCGCTGACGGGCCAGATGTCGTGCAGCGTTTCGCCGCTGACCACGTGGTAGGCGTCGTACAGGTTCACCGTTGGATCGCAGTGAGGCACGGCGAGGCGGACGATGTCGCCGATCGACCAGGCGTGCTGCTGCGCCGGATCGACGATCAGGCCGTGCTCGTCGCCCATGAAGATGTAGTTCGATCCTTGCGGTGCGCCGGACAGCACGACGGGTGGACCGCCGTCGGTTGCCATCGCCTTGTAGCCGGCATCGATGGTCGCGATACCGCGGGTGTTGGCGCTGACGACGCGGGCGTCGATGAATAGCGAATACTCGAACGCCTGCTGCTTGTCGCCGGCGAGATCGCACTCCGCATATTGCCGGTCCATGAACACGTACGAGCCGACCTGCCACTCGGTGAGCAAGCCGAGCTGCGCATCGATGTGATGCGTGCCGGTGCCCGAACCGGTGATGATCGCAGACGCCCCGCCGTGCTCTGCCAGTGCCGCGATGATCGAGCGTAGATACGCGGTGCGCTCTTCGATCGCTGCGTAGCGCTCTTGGTAGTCCTTGATGTGCTGCTGAATGCCGCAGTACATCTGCACGCCTTTGAAGACGAGCTTGTCGGTTGAATGGATTGCCTGCAGCAGCGTGACCGCAGCTTCGACCGAGCCGACGCCGGTGCGCCGGATTCCCGGATCGACGTCGATGATGACCTTGAGCGGACGGTCGCGAACCGCAGCCGCGAGAGTCACAGCGTTCGCAGGATTGTCGACCGACACCATGAGATCGCCGATCCGGCTGTTCAGCGCAATCAGCCGCTCGATCGCAGGCGCGGAGACGACCGGCGAAGTGATCAGAATCGATTCGACGCCGCCCGACGCGAGCACTTCCGCTTCGCCGAGCTTCGCGCAGCACAGGCCGATCGCGCCGGCGTCGAGTTGCAGACGCGCGATGGCGAGACTCTTGTGAGACTTGGCATGCGGGCGCAGCGCTACGCCGGAGCGCTTGGCCAGCGCAGCCATCTTCTGCACGTTGCGGCCGAGCGCATCGCGGTCGAGTACCAGCACGGGTGTATTCAGCTCACGCCGTGACCCAGGCTTGCCGATCAGGTGCGCGTGCAAACGGACGTCGTCGAGCATGACCTTCTCGCTATTCAAGCGCCGATCCCGAAGAGCTCGGTCAAGTGCGCATTCGCGAACTTCGCCGCGGGATCGACCTGCTCGCGCACCTTACAGAACCGCTCTGCCATGGGGTAGAGCGCGAAGACGTCTTTCGACGTGAGCGTATGACGCTTGGCCCAATGCGGACGCCCGCCGTTGGCGCGGAAAATCGGCTCGGCGGCGGCAAGCAGATTGCGCCACTCCATCTTGCTGTACTGGTGCATCGAGATCGACGCGCCAGGCCCCTTGTTGAACGGGCTCAGCCAGATGTCGTCCGCTGCGACCCAGCGGAATTCGAACGGAAACGCGACCGGCAGCTTGCGCTTGCGCACCCACGCGATCGCTTCCTGCAACGTGCTGAGCCCGGCAGCGCGGGGCATCTCGTACTCCATTTCCTCGAACGACACAGTGCGCTCGGACGGAAAGATGCGATACGCCGGACCGGTGCGGCGAGAGGCACGGATCAATCTCATCAGCTGCCGTTGCAGCACGCGCGCGACCGCGGGCGCCGCTGCGGTCACATCGCAGCAGAACCGGAAGATCGTCTCGTCGCTCGCCGACGGCTCCTTGAATGCGCCGGCATCCGCGACCGGATGCAGCGTCTTCATGATGACTTCGTCGGCATACGGAAAGACGAAAAACTCTGCGTGACGATGCGCTCGTGCCACGCTCTCGAACTGCTCGATCGCTGCGGCGAACGGCACGCGCTCGACACGCTCTTCGAGGTGATAGGCCGGCATGATGCTCACGCGAATGCGAGTAGCGACGCCGAGCAGCCCGAGCGACAGGCGCTGCGCCTCGAACAGCTCTGGCCGCTGCTCATTGCTGCATTCGACGATCGAGCCGTCGGCGAGCATCAGGCGAAACGCGCGGGCGAACGTCGACAGACTGCCCAATTCGACGCCGGTTCCATGCGTGCCGGTCGCTGTCGCTCCTGCGAGCGATTGCGGATTGATGTCACCCTGATTCGGCAACGAATAGCCGCGGTCCCAGAGTGCAGCGGTCAGCCGCTTCAAGCTCCATCCTGCCGGCACCCACGCACTCGCACCGTCGGCAGCAACCTCGATCGGCGAATCCAGCTCCGCGAGATTGAGCAACACGCCGGTGGTCGCACACAGCGGCATGAACGAATGCCCGGCTCCCACGACGCGCACTTTGGCCGCACCGCGCACGAACGTGGCCAACTCGTCCTCGGTGCGCGGGCTCGCCAGGCGCGACGGCTGCGCTTGCACGCTGCCGGACCAGTTCTGCCATTCCGCGTTAGCGCTCATTCCGGATCGCGCAGCGACCAGCGCAGCATGCGCGCCGCTTCCTTGATGATGTCGTC
>CADEEJ010000446.1 GCA_902826315.1 uncultured Steroidobacter sp. | reverse complement strand
AAGAATCGATCCTTGGCCTGCTTGACGCTACGACTCTCTCGGCAACTGCCGCGAACTCCAGCTCGCATACAGGGTCGGCAAGGTTCCGAGCAAGGTGGCATTCAAGATCAGAGCGGAGAACGCCACGGTAGCAGTCTGCGCGGTTGGCCAATCCTGCCAGTGAGATACGATCAGGAGGATGGGCTGGCCCAGGCAATTAAGACCGGCGAGCAGGCCAAGACAAAAGAGGAAGGAGTCCCTTCTCAGCGCCGCCTCGCGCTCATCATCTTCGAGAGAAGGTTTTCCCAACGGCCCGCTCGTATGAACGAACAGCGCCGCTGTCACGATGGATGTCATCATTCCCGTCATGATGCCGACAACGGCTGCCGGCGAGACGTGGGGCAGCTTTTGCACCCAGATCAAGCAAAGAACCAGTAGGGCGCACGAGAAAGCAATCAGCACCAGCGGGACCCAGCGTAACGGCCGGTGCTCGCGATCGACCGATGGGTCGTCCGACATGTCATCGGCGACCTTGGCGGGGAATCCGGTCCACCACAAAGCGTCATCCAACCTTGACAGCATGCTTTTGTGACTTCGCTTCATTCGCCTTCTCCTGCGCGCCGAACGTCATGGCAAAGCGATCCAACGAGAAAATCATCTCGATAGCCACGCCAAAATGACGTGCGATCTTCAGAGCCAGCTCCAGACTTGGCTTGTAGTCGCCGCGCTCGAGATAACCGATTGTCTGGGGATTGACCCCGACCGCTTCGGCCAGTTGCCGGCGCGAGATGCCGCGCTCCGCACGAAAAACGGCGATTCGATTGTGTAGGCTCATGTGGGTCTTACATGACGGAACGTTGCTATTACACAATAGGTCATTGTGTAAAAGCAACGATATGGCGGCGGATTCTGTGGTTGCGCGGCGCCCGCGACAACCTATCGCGAAGTGTTCTGGACGGACACGTCGCGCGAATAACGTGGTGGGTACGAGCCAGCTGGCGTCTCTCGCGGGACGCCAACTGCACGGTCATGTTTCATCGTGTGCGAGCGCTGAGGAGAGGCCGCGGTGGGCGGCGGCTTGCGCTAGAAGAGCGTTCGCCTTCGTCTCAAAGGTCTGCATGGCGTCAGTGCCAGCGGCGAAGCGGATTGGCGGCTCGCTTAGACCTGCGAGTTGCACGATAGCGTCCGCGAGCTTGGCGGGATCGCCGCCTTGCTTACCATTCATACCGTTCCACGCAGCTATAGTCTCCTTGGTGCGCTGAGCGTAGTCGTCGATGGAAGGCTTGGCGTACGTCGTCGACCCGGCGGTGAGGAGCTCGGTGCGAAAGAAGCCGGGCTCTACCAGCATCGTGCGGATGCCGAACGGTGCGATTTCCGGGGTCAGCGACTCCATCCATCCCTCGATACCGAACTTTGCGGCTGCATACGCCGTGCAAAACATTCCACCAGCGATGCCGGCGGTTGAGGAGATGGTGAGCAGCAAGCCCGAGCGCTGCTTGCGCATCACAGGCAGTGCTGCGCGGGTCACGTTCATCGGGCCGAACAGCAATGTCTCGATCTGGTTGCGAACCTGATCAGGACTGAGTTCCTCGAAGAAGCCAGCGAAGAAATTGCCGGCGTTGTTCACGAGCACATCGATCCGACCGAACTTGCTGACCGCTGCCGCCATCGCCGCATGGCTATCCTCGGGACGGGTCACGTCTAGCTTGATGCTCAGTAGGTTTTCGTGTTCGCCGATTGCGGCCCCGACTTTGAGGGGGTCGCGTCCAGTGGCGACGACGTAGTGGCCGGCATCGAGCGCAGCCTTCGCGATGTCGAGTCCCAAACCACGGCTCGCGCCGGTGATCAGCCAGACCTTCCTGGCGACCGAATCTCTTGTTGACGTCCCGGCGCCGAGCGCCGTTCCCGTCACCAAAGCCGCAGCGGACAACGCGACACCACTCATGATGACGTTGCGCCGGCCGATCTGCGCTGTACCGGGCTTGTATGTACCTTCGTTCATGCTTGAACTCCTGATGCTGAGCGGCAAATTCTGCTGCGCCACTGTCGCTTGTTTGCTGTGGGGCCGTTTGCCGGAACCACCGCGGTTCTTGCCTAAACTGACGGAACTTCGCTGGAAGTAGACAACCCGCAGACAGCACGGCGCTAGACTGGCGCGGTCAAGGTCATCGTTGGAGTTCGCCATATGGGCAGCCTTTCAAGATCGAGCAAGTCACAGCGACCTGCGACGACAGGCCTTGCTCGCGCGATTGCTGACTTTGCTCATTCTGATGGCGACCACGTCACGGCCATCGCGGCGCTGTCACTCCATCGGCGCTCAAGTCCCACTGATCCGTTGCACTGTATCTTCAACCTCGGGTTGGGCATCGTCGCCCAAGGCGACAAGCAGGTGATGCTGGGCGAGGAGGTGATCAGTTACGGCACGGGCCAGTCGATGCTGACGTCGATCGATCTGCCAGTGATCTCGCACGTCATGCGGGCGAGTGTGCAAGAGCCACTTCTCGGGCTCATGCTCAAACTGGACAGTCAGCGCATCGTGCAGATGGCAGCGGAAATGCAACTGCCGTCTCCCGCGAGAGGCGCAACTTACCGGCCGATCTCAATTGAAGTGCTTGACGACGCCTTGCTGAGTGCTGTGATCCGCTTAGTCAAGCTCCTGGAGGAACCCGCCTTGACGGACCGCCTGGCGCCACTCGTCCAGCAGGAGATCATTGTGCGTTTGTTGACGGGACCACACGGCCCGCAACTTCAACACCTCGCTGCGAACGGGTCGCCCGGTCAGCAGATTGCGAAAGCCGTCGCATGGCTCAAGCAGAACTTCACACGTGCGATTCAAGTTGACGACATGGCTGCGCGCGTACACATGAGTCCTACTACGTTCCGCCAGCATTTCCGCGCAATCACCGGCACGAGCCCGCTGCAGTACCAAAAGCAGCTGCGACTTCAGGAAGCACGGCAATTGATGTTGAACCAGAATGTTGACGCGGGTAACGCTGGAGGCCTTGTTGGCTACGAGAGTGCCTCGCAGTTCAGTCGCGAGTACAGTCGGCTCTTCGGGGCACCACCGCAGCAAGACGTGAAAAGGATACGGCTCGCCGGTTGATCGGCCCCGTTATTGATTACACGCTCCGGCCGGTTTCCAGTCAGAGGGTATGCCTCTCGGCTGAGCCGAATCATGGATCACCAAAGCAAACGCGCGCCGGAGCTTCGTACCCGTGACATTCAATTCCATTGGAATATTCGGCGGCACCGTCATGGTTCCTCCGGCGCGAGCCTTGTTGGCGCCAGCCGGAGTCTCCAGACACTGCTCTCCCGTGAGCACGTACCAGCCTTCGGGACC
>CADEEJ010000445.1 GCA_902826315.1 uncultured Steroidobacter sp. | reverse complement strand
GGCGGCGGTCGTGCGTACGTCGCGGCTCGCGTCGACCCACTGGGCGCCGTAGACGAGGGTCCAGTCGTCGGTGAGCTTCCAGCGATCGACCGCGAACACTTCGAGGCTGTCCGCGCTGTTGTCGACGTAGTCGGTGAGGCCGTTGCGGCGACCGTTGAGATTGCGATAGTTGCCACCGGACACCGTCGCGTCGCCGAAGTTGGCGCCGACGAGGAAGTTGTGAGCCTCGCCCTCGTGCCGATAACGGAAGCTCGCGCCGGTATCCCGGTGATCCGTGTCGATCAGCAGGCTGAACACTTCCACCGGCGGGTTGGGTCCCGGACCGTCGAAGTCGACGAGGATGCGCTCGACGATGGGGTGATACAGCGACTGCTTCTCGTAGGAGACGCCGACGTCGATCGCGTTCTTGCCGTCGATGTTCCAAGTGGTCTTCGTGGCGGCGCGGCGCGTCTCGACCACCTTGCCGTAGTCCGCATCGAAGGCCGCGGGGGCCGCCTGACCCGGATCCTCGTCCGCTTCGGCCCGCGTGAGCGCGCCGGGAAGATTGGCTTCGCTGTCGAGTGCGCTCAGGTAGACGCGCGTGACGACGGAGTCGGACCAGTGGAAACCGGCGTTCGCGTACGCGCCCTTCGTTTTCTGCTCGCTGTGCTCGCGGTAGCCCTCCCAGTCGCGGTACTCCGCCACGCCGAACGCGTCGAAAGAGTCGGTCGCGTAGCCGCCGCTCAACTGCGTGTTCAACTGCCCGTGGCTGCCGCCGGATGCGAACAGGGACAGCGGATCGCTGTTGCGTGCGGTGGGCGAGGTGAAGTCGATGGCGCCGCCGAGCGTGCTGGCGCCGTAGGTGAGCGCGTTCGCGCCATGCGCGATGGTGGCGAAGCGCGCGCTCAGCGGATCGAGCACGCGGTTGTGACTGTTGCCGTCGGCCGTCGTGATCGGCAGCCCGTCCTGCAGGAGCTTGATGCCGTTCTTGTCGTACGACGTGGCATCCAGATTCGAACCGCGGCTCGAGAAGAAGATCTCGTCGGAGCCGCTCACGCTCTCCGACCAGACACCGGGCACGTAGCGCAGCACGTCCGCGAGATTGGTGACGCTGCGTGAATACAGCTCTTCACCGTCGATCGTCGTCACCGCGCCGGGGGTGACGGCGCGCTCGGCCTCCAGCTCTTCGGCGAGGCGCTGCGCACTCACGATCACCGTGTCGAGCGGCGGCGCAGGTTGCTGCGCGAAAGCGGTGCTGCCTGTGAGCGCGGCGATCGCCGCCCAGCAGGAGAGGGCGCGGATGTTTGTCGGCATGCTTGGACTCCCGTTTCGGTCCCGCGGATTCTAGGAGTGGAGTCGCCGCGCACGGGTGCGTCATTTTGTCGCAGCCGGCGAGTCGCGCGCGGCACTTTCCCGCCATAATGCCGGCATGTCCGCGATCGTAAGGAATGACGACATCGCCAGTGGGAGCCGGCCTACAGCGCTGCCGCTGCACGACGGCGAGCTGCGCTCGTTCATGCGGCTGCTCTGCAACCTGCGCTGGCTCGGCGCCACGGGTCAGGCGCTGACTATCTACCTCGTCACCGGCCCGATGGCGGTGGAGCTGAGTTCCCCTCCCTTGTGGGGCGGCGTCGCGGTGCTCGCGGCGTTCAATGTTTACGCGAGCCTGCGCGCGATGCAGAAGCGTGAGCCTGGCGCGGCGGAGCTCGTTGCCCACCTGCTCGTCGACATCTCGGTGCTCACCTGGCTGATCGGCTGGAGTGGCGGCATCGAGAATCCCTTTTCGTCTCTGTTCCTGCTGCCGATCGCGTTGTCATTGCTGGCCTTGCCGATGCCGTGGGTGTGGACCGTGGCCCTGGCGTCCATGACCGGCTTCGGGCTGTCGGCCTGGCTTTCCAATCCGTTGCCGCACGTGCATACGCTGATGGGCGACGCATTCAACCTGCACAAAGCCGGCATGCTCGTGAACTTCGTCGTCTCCGCCGGCGTGTTGATGGTCTTCGTGGCAAGGCTCGCCGCGATGTGGCGGGCGCGCGAGCGCGAGCTGTCCGCGATGCGGGAGCGATTCGCGCGCAATGAAGGAATCGTCGCGCTCGCGACCCACGCGGCCTCCGTCGCGCACGAGCTCAATACGCCCCTCGCCACGATGACGCTGATCATCGGGGAGCTGGAAGAGGAGAGCGCTCGTGAAGAACACTCCACGTTGCGACTGCTGGTAGAGCAATGCCGCGACCGAGTCCGCGAGCTGGCGGCGCCGGCGCAGGAGCATGCGTCGCTGCCCGACCTGGAGGAGGTAATCGATCGCTGGCAGCTGGTGCGGCCCGCCGTCGAACTTCACCGCAGTGGCGACATCGCGGGTCGCGGCGGTGTCGATGCGGGGGTCGGCCATCTGCTGCAGGTGCTGTTGAACAACGCGGCGGACGCCAGCGAACAGGCGGGGACGCCGCGCGTCGACCTGCGGCTGGACATCGAGGGCGACCTTCTCGTCGTCGAGATTCGCGACTACGGGCGTGGTTTCGCCGAGGCGTCGCGCACGCTGCCGGGAACATTGTTCCAGACAAACAAGCCGGGGGGCCTGGGGATCGGGCTCGCGCTGTCTCACGCCACCGTCGAGCGGCTCGGGGGCGAACTCACGATGCAGGCGCCGCTCGAAGGCCCGGGCGTACGCGTGCTCTGCAAACTACCCGCGGAGCGGCGCGCATGAACGGGCTGCTCGTCGACGACGACGCGTTGTTCCTGCGCACGCTGCAGCGCGCATTGGCGAGGCGCGGCGTCGAAGCGGCAACCGCGACGAACGGCGCGGCCGCACTCGAACTGGCGCGCACCGCGGCATTCGACTTCGTGCTGGTGGACCTCAAGATCGGAAAGGAGTCCGGCCTGCGGCTGATCGGGCCGCTGCGGGAGGCCAGCGGCGGCGCGCGCGTCGTGATGATGACGGGTTACGCCAGCGTGGCGACCGCGGTCGAAGCCATCAAGGCGGGCGCCGACGACTATCTGCTCAAGCCGGTGACGGTCGACGCGATCCTGCGCGTGCTCGACGAAGAGGCCGCAAGTGCGCCGGAGGAGGAGGAGCCGATGATCCCGCTCGGGCGGATCGAGTGGGAGCACATCCAGCAGGCGCTGCGCGAGACGGACGGGAACATCTCCGCGGCGGCGCGACTGCTCGGTGTGCAGCGGCGGTCGCTGCAGCGGAAGCTGGCGAAGAAGCCGGCGCGGGGCAGCCCGGAGTGATCCGGTTGACACGATCGCCACCGCGCAGGTAGTTTCGACCCGTGCGCAAATCGTATTTCAGCTATTACTTTGCACCCGGATATCCGGAGGCCGTCGGCTGAGCGAACGCAGGTAACTTCACTCTTCC
>CADEEJ010000444.1 GCA_902826315.1 uncultured Steroidobacter sp. | reverse complement strand
GCTTCCAGCCGCCGAAGCTGTGGAAGGCCATCGGCACGGGAATCGGCACGTTCACGCCGACCATCCCGACTTGCACGTGATGACAGAAAGCGCGTGCGGCGTCGCCGTCGCGCGTGAAGATTGCAGTTCCGTTGCCGAATTCGTGCTCGTTTACCAGAGCGAGAGCGGCCTGCAGATCCGGTACTCGCACCACGACGAGCACGGGTCCGAAGATCTCCTCGCGATAGATACGCATGCGCGGCTCGACGCGATCGAACAGCGTCGCACCGAGATAGAAGCCGTCCGCGTGTCCCGCTACTTGTAGTGCGCGGCCGTCGACCACGAGTGTCGCGCCCTCCTGCACTCCGACATCGATGTAGTCGCGAACGCGCTGCAGATGTTCGCGTGTCACGAGCGGACCCATCTCCACGCCCGCTGCAGTGCCAGGACCGATCTTGAGTGCGGCGATCAAGGGCCGAAGCTCGGCGATCAGCCGGTCGCCCGCGTCGCCGACGGCGACTGCAACTGAAATGGCCATGCAGCGCTCGCCCGCCGAGCCATATGCCGCACCCATCAGCGCCTGCGCCGCAAGCTTCGCATCGGCATCGGGCATCACGACCATGTGGTTCTTCGCGCCGCCGAGTGCTTGCACTCTCTTACCGGCACGCGCGCAGGTCTCGTAGACATGACGCGCGACCGGCGTCGAGCCGACGAAGCTCACAGCCGCCACGTCACTATCGTTCAGCAACGTATCGACGGCCTCGCGATCGCCGTTCACGACATTGAGAACGCCCGGCGGTAGCCCAGCTTCCGCGAGCAACTCGGCAAGCCGCAAACCACACGAAGGATCCTTCTCGGATGGCTTCAGGATGAACGTGTTGCCGCAGGCGATCGCGACCGGAAACATCCACAGCGGCACCATTGCCGGAAAGTTGAACGGCGTGATGCCTGCACACACGCCCAGCGGCTGCCGCAACGACCAGCAATCGACTCCGCTGCCGACGTTGTCGGAGAACTCGCCCTTGAGGAGATGTGGAATTCCGCAAGCGAACTCCACCACCTCGATGCCGCGCGTGACTTCACCGCGCGCGTCCGCGAGCACCTTGCCATGCTCGCTCGTGATGACGGCCGCGAGCTCATCGGCATGCGCGTCGAGCAGCGCCTTGAATCGAAACAGCACGCGCGCACGCTGCAGCGACGGCGTTTCCGACCAGGCCGGGAACGCAGCCCGCGCAGCCTTGATCGCCGCCCGCGTCTCGTCCTGCGATGCGAAGCTGACGTTGGCAGCCAGACGTCCAGTTGCGGGATCGAACACCGGCCCGCTGCGACCGGACGCACCGTCACGCCGACTTCCGTCGACGAAGTGACCGAGTTGTGCGCTCATCGTTCGACTCTAGCACGCCGGGCTCGGCGCCCACATTGCGTAGGGGGAACAGCTGCGCAGCGCGCTTCGTATATAGGCATGGCAACCATAGGCATGACAGTCGTCTGGATGTTGGTCGGCGCAGCGCTCGCGATGCTGATCTTCATGCTGACGCACCGGCGGCGAACTCCGTATCTGCATCTGCAGCTCGACGAGCTGCCAGCGCTGCACGAAGGCATGCAGACGCTGGCCGGCCTGACGGGCGGAGCCGTGTACGAAGGTAATCGTTGCTCGGTGCTGCAGAACGGCGCGCTGTTCCCCGCGATGCTCGCGGACATCGAAGCAGCCCATTGCACGATTCACCTGGAAACGTTCGTGTGGACCGCCGGCGACCTCGAGCGGCAGTTCGTCGAAGCGCTCTGCTCCAAGGCGCGACAAGGTCTGAAGGTCCGTGTGCTCGTCGATGCGCTCGGCGGATCCAGCGCCACCGCTACACGACTGCAGGAGTTGCGCGATGCCGGCGTCGAGCTGACTTCGTACTGCCGTCCGTCGTGGTGGAACATGCGGCGCTTCAATCACCGCACGCATCGCAAACTCCTCATCGTCGACGGCGCGATCGGCTACACGTTCGGCCATGGCATCGCGGATCAATGGCTCGGCGACGGTGAGGACATGGAGCATTGGCGCGACACCGCCGTGCGCCTGGAAGGCCCGGTGGCCGGCGCGCTGCAGTCCGTGTTCATGGAGAACTGGATCGAAGAGACCAGCTGCGTACCCGCCGGCGACGGCTGCTATCCCCGCATCGAGCACAAAGGGGATGTTCCGGCTCACGTCGTCAGCAGCGCGTCCGAGGAAGTCGGCTCGAAGGTCGCACTGCTCTACACCGTGGCGATCGCTTCGGCACGCAAGGAAGTGATCATCCAGAACCCCTACTTCGCACCCGACGACGGCGTCTGCGAGCTGCTTGCGAAGATGGTGAAGCGTGGCGTCGCCGTCCACCTGATGGTGCCCGGCAAGGAGACGGACAGTCCGTTCGTCCGGACCGCCGGCTCTTATCTATATCGCTCGTTGCTGGAGGCCGGCGTCCGCGTGTACGAATTCGAGCCCACGCTGCCGCATCAGAAGATCGTCATCGTCGACCGCATCTGGTCGCACGTCGGCTCCACCAACTTCGATGCGCGGTCGCTGGCGTTGAACGAGGAAGTCGGGGTCGGCATCCTCGACGAGAGCACCGCCGAAGAGCTGCGCGCAGCGTTCGAAGCCGATTTGCGACGAAGCAAGGAATTGCAGCTGGAACGCTGGCGGCGGCGCCCGATGTTCGAGCGCGGCTACGCCTGGCTCGCCTATCAACTGCACTCTCAGTTGTAGCGGACCTTGGGGTTGTCGGTCAGCGGCTGCTGTTCCGGTTCCGGCGTCAGCTGTGCAACGCGCAGCGACTGCATCGCTTCCTTCGCACGCAGCCATTCGCAGAACACATCGATACCTATGCCGCGCCGGCTGGAAAGACCGAGCAGCGGCGCGTCGCAGCCGATTGCACGCAGATTCCTGCGCAGCTGCAGATCGTCGAACCGGGCGGCTTCGAGCAGGTCTGTCTTCGTCAGCAACACGAGGTCGGCCGCACGGAATATCGCCGGCTCGCGTTGCGGCCGATCGTCGCCGTCCGGTACCGACAGCAGCGCGACGTTGTGGTGCTGGCCGAGACTCAAGCTCGCCGGACAAGCCAGGTGCCCGCCGCTCTCGATGAACAACAGATCGAGCTGCGGCGTGACGATGTCGCGCATCGCCCGTTGCAGCATGTTCGCATCCAGATGGCGCACGTCGCCCGTCATCACCTGGATCGTCGGCACCCCCAGCGCACTCATCCGGCGAACGTCGTCGTCGGAGGCCAGGTCGCTCGCTACGACAGCGATCCGATACTCGCGCGCCAGGTTGGGGATGGTCGATTCCAGCAGCGAGGTCTTGCCCGCGCGCGGGGTCGATACGAGGTTGATGGCGGTGACGCC
>CADEEJ010000443.1 GCA_902826315.1 uncultured Steroidobacter sp. | reverse complement strand
CGTCGGTGACGCGCCGGCCCGCGACCATGCGCGGCGTCAGCCCGAGCGACTCCTGCACCTGCGTGAGCTGCGGACCGCCGCCGTGCACGAGCACGACGCGGATGCCGACCTGATGCAGGATCGCGACCTGTTCGATCAGCGAGCGCGTCGTAGCGAGGTCGCCGAAGACGCCGCCGCTCGCCTTGATGACGAACACCTTGCCCTTGTACATGCGGATGTAGGGCGCGGCGCTGCGCAGCGCGCGAATGGCAACAGAAGGATCGGAGCGGAGCACTGTGGAGGTACCTCTCAACCTTTCAACAATCTATATAACACTGCCATCTGCACGACCATGCGATTGAACGCTTCGCGCACGACGACGCTGCGGGGCCCGTCGAGAACTTCGTCCGCGACGGCGACGTTGCGGCGGACCGGCAGGCAATGCATGAAATGGCAGCGCGGGTCCGCGGTCTTGAACCAGCTGTCCTTCACGCACCAGTCGCCGAGATACTCGCGCAGCCGCGCGTCGGCTTCGTTGTCGCCGTAGTGTTGCGGCGACCCCCATTCCTTCGCGTAGATCACGTGCGCACCCGCGAGTGCTTCGGCGCGATCGGTCGTCTCGTGGACGGCGCCGCCGGCGGCCTGCGCCGCCTGGCGCGCTTTCTCCATGATCTGCTCGGGCAGCGCGAAACCATCGGGCCGCAGCACGACGACTTCCATGCCGCGCAATGCAGCCATGTGCACGGTGGAAGAGGGGACGGCGAGCGGCAGAGCGCGCGGATGATTGGTCCAGGAGAGCACGAACTTGCCGCGCTCCGGCACGCGCAGCTCGTCCAGCGTGTGCCAGTCCGCGAGCGCCTGGCACGGATGACTCATCGCGGATTCCATGTTGACGAGCGGCTTGTCGCACAGGTCCGCCATCATGCGAAAGCCGGTCTCGGCAAGATCGGCGGCGAGGTTGCGCCCCTCGGCGAACATGCGGATGCCCATAGCGTCGCAATACGACGCGAGCACCGGTACGGCTTCGCGCACGTGTTCGGCTGCTGCGCCGTTCATGATCGCGCCCGAGCGCGTCTCCATCTGCCACGTGCCTTGCCCCGGGGTGATGACGACCGCAGTCCCGCCGAGTCGCATCATCGCGCTCTGAAACGAAGCGAGCGTGCGCAGCGATGGATTCAGGAACAGCAGGCCGAGCACTTTGCCCGCAAGCGCTTGCGGTTGCGGATGCTGCTGCAGTCTCGAAGCAAGACCGAGCAGATCCTTGATCTGCTCGCGCGGAAAGTCGGCCAGGTCGAGGAAGCGGTTCATGGTGCGATCTTCTTCAGTGCGTCGCGAAGTTGTGCCACGTGCTCGCTGCCGAGCACGAACGGCGCGAGGATGCGCACGACGTTCGGATCGGCACTCGTGCCGGTGAGGATGTCGAGCTTCAGCAATTCCGCCTGCACGTCTTTCGCGGGCCGCGAAGTGCGCAAGCCGAGCAGCAGGCCGGCGCCCTGGGTCGCGACGACCGGTCCGACGACGCACTCGCTGCGGATCTGCGCCGAGCGCTGCCGCACGTTTTCGAGCAGGTGTTCCGATTCGATGATGTCGATCACGGTCTCGACGACCGCGCAGGCCATCGGTCCGCCGCCGAACGTCGTGCCGAGCGTGTCGGTCTTCAGATAGGACGCGACGTGATCGGCGATCAGCAGCGCCGAAACCGGAAAGCCCGCGCCGAGCGCCTTGGCGGTCGTGATGATGTCGGGCGTGACGCCGTACATGTTCGCCGCGAACGCGTAGCCGGTGCGCCCGACGCCACATTGCACTTCGTCGAAGATCAGCACCGAGCCGTTCTCGCTGCAACGGAAACGCAGCGCCGCGAGGAAGTCCCGCGGCATGTCGACGGCACCGGCGACGCCCTGCACCGGCTCAACGATCACAGCGGCCGTCTGATCGTTGATGAGCGTGCCGAGCTTGTCGATGTCCGTCGGCTTGATGAACTTCACGTCGAACGGCGGGCGCGGGAAACCGAACCACTTCTGCTGCGCGCCCCAGGTGATCGCACCGGCCGCAGCCGTGCGTCCGTGAAAGCTGCCTTCGACCGCGATGACCTCGGTGCCGCCCGTCATCTTGAAGGCCAGCTTCAGCGCGTTCTCGTTCGCTTCCGCGCCCGAGTTCACGAAGAAGATCGTATCGAGGCCGAGCCCGCAGAACGCCGCGAGGCGCGTTGCGGCGCGCCGGCGCACGTCGAGCGGCACTGCATTGCTCTGGAAACAGAGCGAGCGCGCCTGCTGCGAAAGCGCTTCGACCCAACGCGGATGCCCATAGCCGAGCGCGGCCACCGCATGACCGCCGTACAGATCCAGCACCTTGCGGCCGCTCGGCGTGTGCAGATAGACGCCGCTAGCGTCGTGCACTTCCAGCGGGAACTGCGCGAACACCGGCGCCAGGTGATCCGGCAATGCCTTGGTTATCGGAACGACTTTCTCAGTAGCCATTTCAGGTCCAGCCTGTTGCGGGTGCCAGCAATCCGGTCGTTTCCTCGAAACCGAACAGCCTGTTGAGCCACTGCATCGCTCCGCCCGCAGCGCCCTTCACCAGATTGTCGATGACGCACATCACCGCGATCGTCGAGCCATTGGCCGCGCCGCTGATGAATGCGTAGTTGCTGCCGGCGACGTCCTTCACGTGCGGCATCTCGGCCGCCACTCGGACGAACGGACGACCGCGATAGAACTCACGCAGAGCGTCGAGCAGCTCCGGCGTCTTGATCGGACGTTGCGCATGCCCCTGCACGGTGACGTGAATGCCGCGCGCGAACGGACCCGAGTGCGGCACGAAGTTGAACTCCGCAGGCACGCCGCTCGCTGCTTGTGCGAGCGCCGTGATCTCGGGCGTGTGCCGATGCGAAAGCGGGTTGTACGCGTACAGATCGCTGTGCCGCTGCGGATGGTGCGTGCCGGGGCCGGGCGTGCGTCCGGAGCCGGTGCTCCCAGTCACGCCGGCAGCGAACAAGCGGGCGTCAGTCAGTTGCAGTTTCAGCAGCGGCACGCTCGCGAGCAGCACTGCGGTCGCAAAGCATCCCGGATGTGCGACGTGGCGTGTCGTCAACTTATCGAGATGCTCCGGCACCGCGCAGGTGAACTGCGCAATGCGATTCGGCGCGCCATGCGCGTGCTTGTACACGGCTTCGTACGCACCTGCGGTCGCGTAGCGATAGTCAGCTGAAATATCGATCACGCGCGGCGTTGCGCCCTTGGCTTCAGCCGCAGTCAGCAGATCGTCGATCAGCTTCGCGGCGACGCCGTGCGGCGCGGCCGACAGAATCGCGGCCTGCGGCAGCGACGTCGCGAGCTTCGTGATCGTCTCCAGGTCCGCGAACTTCAGC
>CADEEJ010000442.1 GCA_902826315.1 uncultured Steroidobacter sp. | reverse complement strand
GACCGTCAATGCCGCCACGAACGCACCGACGATCGCGGTTGCGACGAGGATGCCGAACATGCGGATCGGCGGCGCAGCCGACAGCGTGAGAATGCCGAAGCCGAGACCGACCGCCGCCGCATTGAACAACACCGCGCGCCCGGTCGACTGGTAGACATACATGATGCGCGCATCGGTATCCAACTCCATGCGCTCCGCCTTGCGCGCGCGAGCGACCATGTGGATCGCGAGATCGATGCCGAGACCGATCGCGACCGCGGCGAACATCGAAGTCGCGACGCCTAACCAGATGTCGGCGAGTCCCATGACTGCGTAGACGAGCGCGACCGACACGAATAGCGGCGCCAGGCACAACAAGCCGTCACGGAACGAGCGGAAGATGACGATGCACATCAGCAGCACGCTCAGCGTCGAAGCCAGCACGCTGAGCACGTGACCCGAGGCGACCGACTGCACCCACTCGTAGTCGAGCATCACGCGGCCGGTGAGCGTCGCCGTGGCCGGTCCTGAGCCGAACTCGCTATCGATGTAGCGCCGCATCGCCAGCACGACCTTGCGCTGCTCGCTCCAGCGATCGGCACGCACCCAGATCCGGATCAGCGCCGTGCGCGCCGAGGAATCGATCAGCGATTGGAACTCCGTGGGCGGCGCGGAAGCCTGGTACGTCAGCACCAGCTGCGCGATCAGGCTGTCGTCGTCTGGAATGACGTATGCGGAGGCGCGGCCGTCTTCGACCGCGCGATTCAGCTGCTTGATGAAATCGACGATCGACGTGGACGCGCCGACTCCGGGCAACGTCCGCGCGTAGTGCTGCAGGCGATCCATCTTGCGCAGCGTTGCCGGCTGCAGGATGCCCTCATCGGCGTCGGCCTCGATGACGATGTCGAGATGATTGGTGCCGGCGAGCGTGCGATTGATCTCGCGGTCGGCGACATACAGCGGCTCGCTCGCGTTGAAGTTCTCGATCCGCGCGTGGTCGACACGCACGAGCGTCGACGCCAGCAACGCGACTACGCACAACACTGCCGACAGCAGCAGCACAGTTCGCGGCCGGCGCGTGACGATCGATCCCAACGCAAGTACGGCGCGCCCGACCGGATCCGCCGACGTCGTAGCCGCGTGCTGCAGCAGGCGGCTCGGCTTGAGCGGCAGCAACGTCATCGCCGCGGGCAACCAGCTGACCGTGAGCACCCAGGCGACGACGACGCCGATCGCACCGAACAGGCCGAAGTAGCGGATCGGCGGCATCGTGCTGGTCGCCCACAGCGACAGGAATCCGACGACCGTCGTCAGCGAAGTCAGCGCGATGGGACGCCAGACGTTCTGCATCGCTGCGACGACGAGCGACGCGTTGCGTTCGTGCGGACGTTCCTGCAGCAAGGCGTAGTACTCGCCGAAGACGTGCATCGGCTCCGCGACGCTGATGCCGATCAGCACGACGACCATGCCGTTGGTGATCGCGTAGAAGGCGACTCCGCTCGCCGCCATTGCGCCCAGCGTTGCGACGATGGTCGCAGCGGCGATGAACATCGGCAGCGCGGCGCTGCGAATCGTGAGAAACGCACAGAACAGCACCAGCGTCACCGCGATCGCCGTGAACGGCACGAGCCGGCCGGCATCGCGATCGATGTACGACGAGAAGTATCCGGTGATCGCACCCGCGCCCGCGACGAACACCTCGACGCCGGACAACGCAGGCAGCGTGCGGCTGAGATCCAGGACCGCCTGGTAGGTCTCGGCGTTGTATTTCTCGTCGAGCAACTCCGCCGCGATGATCGTGGCGCTGCGGTCCTTGGACACGAGCGTGCCGTCGTAGATCGGCGAGGCGTCGATGGCAGCACGCACGCGGCTGACCAGTGCGGCATCGATCTCGCCCGCCGGCAGGATCGGCGCCACTTCGATCCCGGCATCGCCGCCGGTGATGGCGCTGCGGCTGGCCAGGCTCGCGATGCGATCGACGTCGATGTTCGGCAGCGCTTCGAGCCGCTGGACGA
The DNA here is from genome assembly GCA_902826315.1 of uncultured Steroidobacter sp. Lineage (GTDB taxonomy): Bacteria > Pseudomonadota > Gammaproteobacteria > Steroidobacterales > Steroidobacteraceae > Steroidobacter. Next base: position 1,369 of record CADEEJ010000442.1, on the reverse strand, counting down.
TCAGGCGCACGTGACTCAGCGCCTGCGGCGTCAGGATGCCGCCGGGCGCACTGCTGCGGACGGCGATGACGATCGGTTCCTTCAGCCCGAAAGTCTCGACGACGCGCTCGCGATACAGCAGCGCCGGATTACCGGGCTCTATATACGCGTTGGCGGAAGTGTCCTTGTGCAGCCCGCGGGCCAGCGCACCGGCCGCGACGATCGCGACGAGTGTCGCGACGAGCACGGCCCAACGAAAACGCACGACGAACTGCAACCAGGTTTCTACGAGCACAGGAAATCCTCCCCTATGCCCGGTCAGACGCACTTCGATTGCGAATCAGGACGCCAGTTGCCGCAGCGCCGGAAGTTTCGAGCCTTTGAGGATGCGCGCGGCCTGCTCGCGCGTCCGCGCTGCGGGCGCCGCCTGGCCGTTCGCTTCCTGGACTCGCGACAGCCAATACAGCGCTTCACCGTGCCACATGCTGTTGGGGTTGACCTTCTGCCACGAGCTCACGAGCTGCTGCAGATCGTCGAGCACGGCCGCATCGCCCGTGGCCAGCGCGAGGCGCGCGCGAGCATTGATGAACTCGGACATCAGGACCGAAGGCTGACGTCCGACCTTCTGGTAGTTCTCGCTAGCCTGCTGCAGCAAGCGCTCCGCGCTCGGCTCGTCGTTGGCTGCAAGCAGGGCGCTTGCGGCAATCGAAAAATATTGAGCGCGTCGATTCGGCGGCAGCTTCGATGCCTCGACTGCTTCAGCCAGTTGCAGCGCGAGTTGACCCGCCTGCACCCGCTGGCCGTTCCAGCGGGCATCGAGCGTGTCGATCGACATCGACTCGATTCGCGCCGTGTTCGGCACATTGGGAAAGTCGCGGATCGCGCGGGTGAGCTGGCGCACGCGCTCTCGGTTGCCCGCATAGGCTGCGGCATACGCCTTGGTCAGCTGGTTGCGCAGCTTGAGCGCCATGCCGACGGACTCGACCTGGGCAGCCACTTCGTCCATGCGACGCGACGCCTCGTCGGCTTCGACCGGCATGCCGGCCTGCGCATACATCATTCCGACCCAGCCGAGCCGCTCCAGCAGCTGCGGGTTCGCGGCGGCACCGAGCTGCGTCTCATGACCGATGACGTGCAGCATCAGCGGCAGCGCCTCGTCGAGCGCACCCAGGTTCGCGAGCACGATGGCGAGGCCCCATTCGGCGTCGGCGACGCGCTGAGTATCGCCGGCGTCGAGCCGGCGCGTGTCCTCGACGACCCTGCGGATGATCGGCAGCGCTTCCATGCTGCGGCCCGCGGATACGAGCGACAGCGAATACACCCGCTCGGCTTGCGTCAGCAGCGTGTCGGGTCGCAGACGCCCGCGTGCCGCAGTCACCCGCCGAAACGC
>CADEEJ010000441.1 GCA_902826315.1 uncultured Steroidobacter sp. | reverse complement strand
CATAGTTGCAGACGACAGCTGTGCGCCCGTCTGGTGACACAGCGACTTCGTGCGGACCGATGCCTGTCGGAATCGTCGCCACGGATTTCTTCGACGCGAGATCCAGCAGCGAAACCGTGTTGTCGGACTTGTTGAGCACGAGCAGCGTGCCGGAATTCGCCGCACTGACAGCGCAGGCGCATGCGAGACCAACAACGGCGACACAAACACGAATGAGCGATTGCATGTCGAATTCCTGGAATCGGGCAGTGACCGAACCCGAATGGTAATATGCCGCCCCGCACGCAGCTCCAACAAAAACGCCCCCGTAGCTCAGTGGATAGAGCGACCGCCTCCTAAGCGGTAGGTCGTCGGTTCAACTCCGGCCGGGGGCGCCAAATTATCTATCGCAGGAGTTCCCAGCAAATACATAGTCGCGTCGAACTGGGAGGGTTCTTGCGAATCTGTCCTGTTTTTTCCTTCCATGGAGGGCGATGTCACCGCCAGGAATGAAGAGTCGCAGTGTCTTCTGGGTGTCGCGCAGGCTCCGGGCTGGGTGGTCCCGCGCAGCCGTGTGACTACGCAACCGCGAGCGCGCGAAACTCCGCTGCGCACACGTAGAGGATGATGCCTGTGTTCTTGGCGATGGCTGTTCACTTCTTGCGTCCATCGGCGCGAAGTTGAAGCGTGGTTGGAGTCTTTGGGTTGAGTGACCATCGATCGGCCGGCAAGGAGATGGGAACGAATGTAGCGGTCTTCGATCCGCCGAAGATTTCGATAGGGATCTTGAGGCGCCGTTGTGCAATACAGCCCGGCGCGCGACGTCAGGTTCAAAGCCGCGTGCCGCCACGTATTCAGGATGTTCGGGTGTGGGATCGTCCTCTGCGGTGGGGAGCGCTTGCCGAAGCCGTTCCTTTGAATGCTATTGGAGTGCCTCATCACTTGCCCTGTGGACGGAGGCGGGCTGTCCGCGAAATCGCAGTGTCGCACCGAGCGCATCAGCTGGAGGACGGCCGACACGTGAGGATTGTGCGTCATGGGAGCGCGGACCTGCCGCGCTTATGACCGCTGCTCGGAGCTGCAGCCTCTTAATTATCTGATTCGACTGACCGGATCAGGCATTTAGGAAGGGGCACGAAGGTGACCCTTAACCGCGCATCCAGTGCCCTGCGTCGAAAGTCGGCCTTGCTAACGACTATCGGCATGTCGGCCTTGTAAGCCCTACACAGCGATGGCACGCTCCGCCTGGGATCGCAGGGCCGCGCTCCAGCGAGCCTGCGCATAATTCGAACAATGGGCAAGGGCTTGGAGCGGATACTCGGGCCGTCTATGCAAGTGATGGCACTGCAACAACGCTTCCAAAGCGCCGTCATCAATTGAGGGGGCACAGGCATGGCGAAGAGTCCGTCGGCAACACCTTCCATCGTGGACGCAGTCCAAGCGGTGTATTCGGCGCTTCAAGGGCTCGACGCGAATGAGAGGGCAAAGGTGCTGGCTTCCGCTTCCGCTCTACTCGGGATGCAAGCGGCAGCCGCGCCGCCAGTCGACCCGACTAACGTGAACCGCATACCGGCAACTCCACTGCGGCAGCCTCCCAGCGAGACTCGACCCAAGTCTCTTGTGGAGTTAATGCAGGAGAAAAATCCCAAGAGCAACACACAGATGATTGCTCTGTTCGCCTACTACAGGGACAAGTATGAAAACCGCGCACGATTCGCTCGCGGTGATCTAAAAGATTATTTCTCGGCCGCTAAAGAGAAGCCGGGTGCGAACTACGACCGAGATTTCACGAAAGCGGTCAGGGCCGGTTGGATCCACGAGGCTGAAGCTGACTCATACCTCACGTCGCGAGGCTTGGAAGCGGTTGAATCTGGCTTTGCAACCAGCGGCAGCGCTCCGCGCCGCAAACAGAAGAAAACGCCGCGCAGACCGAAATAGATGATTGATGATTCATTTGTACTCAGCGTCGAGCGCTTCCGGGATGCCGTGGAAGATGCGCGCAGGGAGCTGCGCACACGTTACAGGTCCGTCACTAGCCAAGTTACCTCAGGTGAGTTTCGGACAGGCATGGCCAAGCTCGCTGAGACTTGGATGGTTGAGTTCGTCCCCGTGATCTCAAAAGCATCCGCGATTCCTGGAGATGCGCTCGCTGATATCAGCGTGCATTTCCAGCGATTGCTGACGTATTCCGAGCAGGCAGTGCTGCGACGCCGGTACGACGTGGAGCTATCGGCAATACTTGCGGATTTTCGAACCACTATTGTCATACCTCTCAAGCAGCACAGGGCAATGTCACCCGCGACTGCCGTGGTCATTCAGCCCAAGCCGACAGTCACCGCGATTCGAAAGCTGTTCGTGGGGCATTCATTCGCGAAGGACGACCACGTCGTCAACGATGTCGTGCTTAGGTTCGTCGCTGCTTACGGCCTCGTGGTTGTGACGGGTGAGAAGCCTTCGGCCAACACAATATCCGCGAAAGTCCGAGGGCGAATAGAAGAATGTGACGGATTCCTGGGAATCTTCACGAGGCGGGACAAGATCGCTCGCAAGCAGGAGTGGTTGCCCAGTCCGTGGGTTGTGGACGAAAAGGCATATGCGTTAGCCAAGAACAAGAAATTAGTCTTGCTCAAAGAATCCGGCGTCCAAAGTATCGGAGGCCTGCAAGGCGACTATGAATTTCTTGAATTTGAAAGGGCGGCCCTCGGAGATTTGCTCGTCAAACTTCTCGAAACCCTTCGTAGCATCGAAGCTCCTGCTTGAGGAAACCCGGCACCGACGTAGGGAGACAACGGCCATGAACGCCATCAATGTCGAGACACCTCGAGACCTAGCGCTGGACGCAGTTCCCTCCGGCTCGGGGTCACCATCGCAACCAGCGCCCACGGTTCCGCAGGAACCGCCAACAGTAACTTCCCCTGACATTCCGCCACTGGTGTCACCCGAGACGCCGTCATCGGCAACTCAGCCGTTGACTTCGCCTGAGGCTCCGCCGCCGGCGGCGCCACCGCCGGCTTCGTCGAAGCCAACAGAGCCTCCGCTGATCGATATTTTTGAATTGGCCGATGCGACACGCGACCAAGTCGTTGCTCGTCTCAAGCACGATGTTTCCGGACTGACCGGGCAGCCGGGGCTAAGTCGCTACTGCCTCATTGCGATTCTCGATGCGCACACATCAATCAGCACGTATGAGCTCGACCAGATTTATCAGGGATTGCAGAAGAGGAATTCCAAGCACGACAAGGACGTGCTGTTGCTCCTGCTGAGCAGGGGCGGGAGCATCGAGCCTGCGTATCAGATCAGCAAGCTCTGCAAGAGTTTTGCGCACGAAAAGTTCATCGTCTGCGCTCCTCGTCAGGCGAAATCAGCAGCGACGCTGATCTGTCTC
>CADEEJ010000440.1 GCA_902826315.1 uncultured Steroidobacter sp. | reverse complement strand
GGCGGCGCGAACACGAACGTCGGGGCCGGGGCCACTTTCCAGACGACACCGGGTGCTGGCGGCCTCAGTCTCTTCGGCTCGGGCGGCACCGGCGGCGGAGTCGGTGGCAGCGCGGCGGGCACCGCATCGCAAAGCGCCAGCCTCGTGGGAGGACTGAACGGGTTCGGCGGTTTGCCGCCTATCAACGAGCCTGTGCCGGACGTGCCGCCGACCGCGACCGATGCGGAGCGCCGCGACGAAGGCTACGAGTCGGAAGAGAATCGGTCAGAAACAAATACGATTACTGATGCGGAGCGTTGCCCACGCGGGGCAGGCGAGCTGGCTGACCTGGGTACGCAGCGCGCGGTCGACGGTGCGGCACCGGACGTCTTTGCACGATGCGAGGAGTGACGGCGGTCGTCGCGGCGGTCTTTGCGCTTCAGGCGCATTCGATCGCGCGATCCGCTGAAGATGCCGGCACGGCGCCGATCCCCCGGGTCGAGACCGGCGGGCACACGAGCTACATAAAAAAGCTTGCGGTCGACCGCGCCGGCAAGCTCGTCCTGACCGTATCCGACGACAAGACCGCGCGACTGTGGCAGGCCGCCACCGGCAGGCTGCTCCACGTGCTGCGCGTGCCGATTCGCAACGGACACGAGGGCCAGTTGTACGCCGGTGCCTTGTCGCCGGACGGACGTGTCGCTGCCGTCGCCGGCTACACGGGATTCTTCGAAGCCGGCCAGTCCACGGTGTATTTCTTCGACACCGCGAGCGGCATCATGGCGCTGCGACTGCTCAACCTGTCGGACGCCGCCATCGACAATCTCGTCTTCTCCGATGACGGCAAGCTTCTGGCAGTGTGCCTCGCCGACGGCCGTGGCGTGCGCATCTATGACTTGCTCAAGCAGCAGTTGGTGCACACCCACCTGGGCACGCGCGACAAGATCATCGGCGCAGACTTCGCAGCCAATGGGGATCTGGCGATCACGACCCTGGACGGCACGCTGTTTCGCTTCGAGGCGGCGCGCGGCTTTGATGAGGTGATCGAGCGACCGACGCCGGGCGTGAATCCGATGCACGTGCAGTTCTCGCCCGATGATCGCGAGCTGGCCGTAGGTTACGACGGCGAGCCGCGATTCTCGGTGTTCGGCGCCAAGGATCTGCGCGAGGTCTACACGTTGAAGCTGCCGGCGGAAGCGGGCCAGCGCGGTCTGCACGTGGTCGAATGGTCCGATGACGGCGAATACATCTATGCAGGCGGCGAAATGGCAGCCAGCTACGATGCGCCGATCTATCGATTCGCGCGGCGCGGCCGCGGCGATCCGCAGCGAGTGCTGACGTCGACGCGACGAATCAGCGACATGCGCCGCCTGCCCGGTGCGGCAATGGCCTTCTCCAGCGGCGAGCCGGAAGTCGGTGTGATCGAGTCATCGGGACGTGTGCGTTGGCGCTATCGCTCGCCGACGATGGACTTGCGGCGCATGGCCGCGGACTTCCGCCTGTCCGCGTCGGGAAACTCGGTCGCATTCGGCGCGGCTGGAAGCGCAGGCTTCTTCGTATTCGATGTTCTCGCTCCCGCCGAATCGGCGCTGCAAAAGGCCGCCACGGCGCCACAGCAGCTGCTGCCGCCGCGCAGCGATACTCCGGGCTGGCAGATCGAAGTCAGCGCGGATCGGGAGCGGCTGTCGATCAACGGCACCAGCGCGCGGCTCGATCACCGCGAAGAGGCGCGCAACTGGGCTGCGACACCGGACGGCAGCGGACTCGTCGTCGGTACCAACTGGTCGGTGCGGATGTTCGACCGGACTGGCAAGCAACGATGGAGCACGGCTCTCTCGGCGGACGTCAATCTCACGGCAGTGACTGCTGATGGCGCGAGCGTCGTCGCTGCGCTGGCAGATGGGACGATACGCTGGTTTCGCGCGCGCGACGGCGGCGAATTGCTGGCGCTGTTCGCGCATCGCAACGGTCAGGACTGGATCGCGTGGATACCGCCCGGCTATTACATGTCCTCGGTATCGGGCGACAACTTCATCGGCTGGCACGTCAATCGCGGCGGCGATCGCGACCCTGATTTCTACCGCGCGATCCAGTTCGAGCGCATCCTGTATCGGCCCGACCTGGTGCAGGCTTACTTCAAGGGTCATGGCGCGGCGACGGCGCTCGACAAGGCCGACAACGGCGCATTCGACGTGGCCAAGCTGGACAGCATCGCTCCGCCGCGGCTGCAACTGACGATTGCCGAGATCCCCCAGGGCGATGGCCAGTCGCTGGCGCAAGTGTCGATCAAGGGCGAATCGCGCAGCCTGCCGCTGCAGGATTGGTCGCTGTTCGTGAACGGAATTCCCGTGGCTGCCAGCCAACCGTTGCAGGACAGCGAGCGACGCTCATTCTCGAGAGAGATGCAGGTGCCGCTGTCAGCCGGCTTGAATCAGTTGCGGGTCGAATCGTCGAACGGGCTCGCGCTCGGCCTTGCCGAGCGCTCCGTGGAGAGCTCACGCGAGCTCAAGCCCAGCCCCGGCGTCTTGTACGTGATCGCCATCGGCGCCAGCGACTTCACGGATCCGGGTGTGCGCGATCTCAACTTCGCGGCGCAGGATGCCGTCGCGATCGCGCGTCTGTTCGAACAGGCGGGCGGACAGACTGGCTTTGTCTCGACCAAGACGCTCGTGCTCGCCGATACGGCGTCGCTGCGCGCAACTCGGAGCAACATCGTTCGCTCGCTGAAGGACTTTCTAGCGACGGCGCGCGGCGCCGACACGGTCGTCGTGTTCCTCGCCTCGCACGGCATCAGCGACCGGCAGGGCAACTACTATTTCGTGCCCGCGGATGCGCGCAATGCGGACATCAAGGCTGTGCAAGTCGGCGCGGCAACGGCCGCGTCGCTGCTGCGCTGGGACATCTTCGTCGATCAGTTGCGCCACACGGCGGGTCGGCGGCTGCTGATCGTCGACACCTGTTCCTCTGGCGCCATGGGCGGCACGTTCGACGTGCATTCGCTGGCGAAGCGCTCGCTGTCGTCGAATTTCGCGTTGCTGGCGGCCTCACGCGGCAACGAAGAGTCGCAGGAGTTACCGTCCGCGCGTCATGGGCTGTTCACCCACGCTCTGCTCGAGGCGTTGCGCAGCGGATTCGATCCGAACGCCGATGGCTTCGTTTCTCTGTCGGAGGCCTTCGAGTACACGTTCGACAAGGTTCAGACCTTGCGCAACCGCGCTGTGGGTCCGCAAACGCCGCAGCTGAGCGCGCCAGACGTGCTCGCAAACATGCTTCTGGCAAGATCGACTGCAGCGGCGCCCAAGGTCGCCCGTTTGCCGCCGGGCGATTAGCAAGGAGCTACCATGCCCGCTGAAGGAGTGACGGCTGACGCGTCCTTGCGCTTGAG
>CADEEJ010000439.1 GCA_902826315.1 uncultured Steroidobacter sp. | reverse complement strand
CGTAGCCGACTGCTGTGGAGAGCAGACCGGTCGAAAATGCGTCCCGGCCGACTCCTACCGAGTTGTTGCCATTCGCACGCACGCCGGCGCCGACGGCGACGGCGCCATCTCCCGCAAACGCGGGCGAGACACCGCCGAGAATGACGAAGTTGGTCGCGCCGACATTGGTGCCGCCGGTGCCGCACAACACGCCGGCCGTCGCATCGAACCAGACCCGGCAAGGGACATCGCTTTGCGCTTGCACCGTGCCGCTCATCCCCAGGTAGCTTGCGGCGAACGCCAGTGCGATCAGAATCTTCTTGATCATTTTTTCGCTCTCTCAGAATTCGAAACCGATACCGACGCGGCTCACTGAGTCACCGCCGCTGACCTGCGCGATGCTGCCGCTCAACAGCAGATTGCGACTGAACGAGTGGGCAATCGACAGACCGACTGCGGTTTCACCGTCGTAGTGACCGGCGCCGATGTTGAAAGCGGTCTTGCCGACCTGCGAAGGCACTGCCGTCGGCAGCGCCGAGCTCGCTGCGATACCGCGCGATGCGTGCTCACGCGCAGTTCTCACCATGCTGTCGGTGCGTGCGTTGGTCAGCGCAATCTGCTGATTCGTGTAGTCGCGGGCGCCGCTGATTTGCGGGGCGATGCCAGCAATCGCGGTGTTGAGCTGCGCGAGGTTGACCGCGTCCGTCGTAGCCGTGCCGGTCGCGACGTTCGTGATGCGACGTTCAGCGCCGGCGGCACCGACCGACACGGTATTGGCAGCGCTCGTCTGCGAGCCGTTGCCGATTGCGACTGAGTTGTCGTGAGTCGCCGCAGCGTTATTGCCGACCGCCACCGCGAACTGACCCGACGCGTTCGCGTTGTCGCCGACGGCCGTCGTGTTCGTGCCGACCGCCTGCGCGCCCGTGCCGAGCGCAACCGACGAGTTGGCGCGTGCGCCCGCGCCGATCGCCACTGAATTCGCCTGCACCGCCGTCGCGTTCAAACCCATCGCGATGCCGCCGGCGCTCTGGGCATTCGCGCCATTGCCGACAGCGATCGCGTTGTTCGCGTCATTGCCGACTGAGGCGCCGCCCACTGCAACGGCATTGGACGCGTTCGTCACGCCGCAGCTCACCGTCGCGCCGTCGATGCGGCACAAGCCGCTTTGGACCAGCTGCGTGAAGACAGCCTGCAGCTGACCGAAGTTCACGGCTTGATCCGACGTCGTCGCAGCGGTGACACCGCTGATCGAGCCCGCGTTCGTGATACCGCCGCCGTTGACATTCACGGACGCGACACTCGCGTTGGTGGTGCCGTCGGTAACGAGGTTGGTTGCGAAGTCCTGTGCAGCTGTTTGTGCGTTGTCAGCCGCAGTTTGTGCGAACGTCTGCGCCGCCGCTTGCGCGTTGTCCGCTGCAGTCTGCGCGAAGGTTTGCGCCGCCGCCTGTGCATTGTTCGCCGCGGTCTGCGCGTTGGTCGCAACGGTATTCAGCTGCGACACATTCACCGCATCGTTGGCGGCAATGCCGGCGCTGACACCTGTGATACGGCCGGCATTGGTGATGCCGCCGCCGGTCAAGCTGATCCGGCCGCCGCCATTCAGCGTGATGTCGCCACCGCCGTTGAGGACGATGTCGCCGCTGTTGTTCAGCGTGAGGCCGCCGTTGCCTACGGTCGTAGATGTGAAGTTCCCGGCCGTCGTACCGCCCGTGACGAGGTTCGTCGCGAAGTTCTGCGCCTGGGTACGCGCCTGGTTGGCCGCGAAGTTCGAGAAGTCCTGCGCCGTGATGAGCGCATCGCCGATCGAATCGTCCACGTAACCGCGGTTCGCCGCGTCGGTCAGGTCGATCGGGCCGGCGACATTGATGATGCGCCGCTCGTTACCGAACGAGCCGATGCTGATGACGTTGGCCTGGTCGGCAAACGAGCCGGCGCCGAGCGCGACGGAACCGGTCGCCGACACGTTCGAGCTGGCGCCGAGCGCCAGAGAATGGTTGGACAGGGCGGCGGCGCCGAAGCCGATCGCAGTCGACTGGAAGCCCCAGCCCTGCGTGTTCATGCCGACGACCGTCGAATTGTTTTCGATCGCGAAGGCGTTGCTGCCGACGGCCACGCTATTGGAGGCGGCGATCGCAAAGCCGACGCTGCCGAGTGCGACCCAGTTATTCGCATCGGCGGTGCGGCTGCCGAGCCCGCAGAGCACGCCGTCGGTATCGTCGAAGAATTGGCAGGGGATTGCTTGCTGCGCCTGTGCGATGCCGCTCATCGACAGGTAACCCGCGGCAATCGCGAGTCCGATCAGAGTCCGCTTGATCATGAGTCTGGCCCCCAGGTTGGATTCAGTAGGTCGCATCTGAGCGAATGCGCCGCACAATGGAGGGGGATTTCTGGCAGGTAAATTCGGCGGCAGCCCTACGCCGGGTCTTAGTCCGGTCTTAGGTCTTTTGCGCATCTGCGCCTCGGAAGCCGCGCTCGCGCGTAACAAGATTGGCACTGCCGGCAGCTTTCGATGCCACGAAATTGTGAGACGGGTCGCAGCCCTAGCGTGCGTATCTCACGTCCGGGCGTACGCCATGCACTTCGGTGCAGTTGACCCGCTGGCCACATGCGCGGAGAACGAGTGACTTGAACGTTGGGCCGGGGAGACCCCAATGAGCAAAGTCATCCACGTCACGCTCGTGGCGCGCACTATTTTGCCGACACTCGCGCACGTCGAGCCCGCTGACGTGACGGCGCTCAATGAAGCGGTGATTCGCGCGAACCTGGAAAAGATCAATCGCGGCGATTTGCTGGGCGCTGCAGCCGATTGGGCCGAAGACGCGGGCGCGCAAAACGCGCTCGGTGACATCTTCACTACGTTTTCCGACTATCACATGGACATCGTCGACCTGGTCGCCGCGGGTGACACAGTGGTCGTGCGCAGTAACGTCACTGCAATACATCGCGAAGTCGGCACGCGAAACGAGATCGCGCACATCGACTGGTACACCTTGCGCGACGGCAAGATCGTGCAGCGCTGGGCGACGCGGGATAGCATCGCGCGATCATGACCGATGACAGTTTCCGGCGCCTGATCGAACAGGGAGACGTGGTGGGCGCACGGCGCGCGCTCGAGCGCGATCCCACACTCGCGAATCGCACCATTCGCTGGCACCTGAACCAGGACAACGAATCCGATCCGCTGCACTACGTTTCCGATTGCGTGAGCCAGGGATGGTTGACCAATGGCAGCGAGGGCGAGCTCGCTGAGCTGCTGCTTGCTCACGGCGCAGCGATCAATGGCAATGACAGGGAGTCGCCGCTGATTGCAGCGGCTTCGCTGGGTGCGGAGAAGGTTGCGACTGTGCTCATCAATGCCGGCGCGGCGTTGGAGTCGACTTCGATCTACGACGCGCGGG
>CADEEJ010000438.1 GCA_902826315.1 uncultured Steroidobacter sp. | reverse complement strand
GCACGAGCATTGGCCAACCATGACAGTCCTTTGCTGAAGCCCACACTGCAGTACGGCAAGCGCGTGTCCGCTAGAATCCGCGCATGAGTGACATGAGCCTGCATCGCGAAAGCCTGGTGCTGGCGTTCGACGGCGCTAGTGTCCGGTTGGCGAACATCCGGCTCGTCCGCGCTGGAATGATCGCCTGCACGATGTGCGTAGGGTTCGACGACCAGAGCGACGCGCGCATTCCTGCCCGCGAATTTCGATTCTCGCGGGCCGACATCCAGGGGATGACCGACTACCTGCGTTCGCACATCGGTGCGAACGCTCCGCATGACATCGAACCTTCCCAGACCTTCGTCACTGACGATGTGGACCTCCAGCTAACGGCGTTGTCGGGAGAAGCGGAGAGTTGGGAGCACGGCGGATTCACGCTGCGCTGGATGCTCTACTGCGGGTCACCTGACCGGAGCCGCAGACCCTACTGGTTGGGGATCGAGGGGTGGGTTGTAGTGACTGACGTGCTCAGGTGGTGCGCGGATCTCGAATCGTTGCTGGCGACATAAGGGCAGGGACGCGCCGCGCTCCTGTCCTCAGCGTCGAGAGCCCATCGTGCCCCACGCAGTGCACTCGGGACAATCCATATCCGCGAGTGCGAAGTCGTGCTCACCGTCGAACTCGTACCTGAACTTCTTCCGGATCTGATCGTCCGGCGCCAGCAAATGCGGCTTCTGCAGTCTCATTCAAAAAACTTCCTGCGATACCTTTCGAACTTCGCCTCTATGTCATATTCATCCACAAGGTCGGCGGCGAACTCAAAAACCAAAGCACCCACCCATTCCCGCAAGGCGCGCAGAGCGCCCCGCTATGTTGGCTGCCAGCGCCATGGCGCAGGCTCCCTTCATCGAGGGCGTTGACACGCACGGTCAGCAATAGCAGCTTGTTCGCGCGACAGACGTCCATCTGTACGGAGACCTGGGAGCGAGAACCGAAGAACAGCTTGGTAACGGAGATGCGAAATAGAGATAGCAAGCCAGCGGCACCTCCGGGTCTGCCGCGCGCGGGCGCGCACCTCGTGCTGGCAACACTGCTGGTTACGGCCTGCGGCGATGGGCCTAGCGCCGAACAAATGAGCTGGACCTCCGCGGAGCAGGCTACGTTCAAGAGTTTTCGCGAGAGCGCGGGAAGAGAGCGACTCGAGCTCGGACGCGAGTTGGTTCACATGCTTCCCAAAGCGCTGAACACCGTCACTCTGGAGGTCGAGGGACCCGGACCAAAGCCAAGTGAAGCAGCGGCGCTGCAACAGATCGGCGCCCCAGACGCATCGTTCCCGTTAGATCACCATCCCGGATTCATAGGAGGCCGGGTAGCTGCCACGGTTCAACTTCAGGACTACCGTATCCACATCTACGAACTGGGCTGCAATGATGGGAAGCCCGCAAGGGCCGAACGTCCCGCAGACGACAGGATCCTTTGCAGCGCTCTCGAGCTCGTCGCCCTCAAGCAGCAGCTAGTCCACGCCTTCATAGTGCACGAAAGACCGCAGCGCCTCGTGCCATGGCTTTCTGCACATTGAGCTTGGTGGACAAGTTCGGCAATCCCGTCAAGTTCGAAAGCTATCGCCGCAAGTATCTGGAATGAACGTTCAGCGTCCCTATCTGTTCAAGCCGGACAAGGAGATTTCGAGAACATACGATCTCGATGGCACGCATGAGCTCGGTCTGCCGGGCATATCGTGTCCGCGCTGTGGAGCCTGGAGCACTGTTGGATCGGAATATCCCGCCATTGCGGCGAAAGATCTGCCGCTTGCTCTGCGGCGCGCGGCGAAGAAGGGAGGACCGATATCTGTAGACGAGTGGCAATCGCTGCGCTCGGCGGTTGGTGAGGCACTACCCGCCGATGTCCAATGGGAGCCGGGGACGCAGTTCGGAGCGTTGCTCGCAGACGTGAAAGGCAACCTTCCTGACGTCGCCTGGCTTACTCCGTGGACATGCCTGCTGCAACAGAGGGCGTACGAGGAACTGCTGGCGCGTGGTTTCGATCTGCGGGGGCGCACGCCGAAGTTGAAGTGGATACGCGGCACACCTGCGAAGCTCATGGAAGTGGATGTGCGTCCTGGCGTTCGGCTTGCAGGCTGGCGCTCGCATCAGCCTTGCGAGATCTGTGGTCGATTGGCGCTGACTGCACCTGACACGATCGTGTTGGATCGCAAGACCTACGATCCTTCGATACCCGTGCAGCGAATCGTCGACCTGACGACCTACATCGTCGTCTCGCCGAAAATGAAGGAGGCGATCGAGCGAATGGGATTGTCGGGAGCCGCGTTCCCAGCACTTCAGTGGGAGTGACGCCCGAAGAAGTAGACCCAAGGAGGATCGGCATCATGAGCACACTTCGCACTCTCATCTGTTCCACTCTTTGTCTCTTCGCCCTCGACGCCGGCGCCGAAGGGTGGTGCGACCTCGCGGCCGGCAGCTATGACCTGGCCACCAACGGCACAGTGTCCGACCAGGTTTTCCTGGTGGGACAATTGTCTGGAGCGCCGTCAGCGACCCTGCGCGAACTTTCCCAGCTGAGCGCCCATAGGCAGCATTCGTCACGTCCGCATCCCGCAGTAGCGCCGAAATTCTTTACGCTGGCGCGCGACATAAGCCTCGCCGCGACCCGTTGAGCGCCTGAATCAGCGCTCTAACTCGCCCGGCCCGCACCTTGCATCTGTCTTCCGCAAAGAACGCTCTTGCGCGGAATTCCAGAATGCAAAAACGCCTCGGGCTGCTGCTCGTCCTGCTGCCGATGCTCGCCTCAGGCGCTTTCGTGCTGACCGACTCGGCTGAGCACGCTCGTCCGGCGCCGGCTCCTGAGAAGCTCGAAGCGCCTGCGCCGAAGCCGCAGCCTGCCGAGCGCGACGAGGCGCATTCCCAAGCTCCGCAACACTCTCCAGGCGAAGTCATCGGCGTGCCGATGCTCGCCTGACGATCGAGAACTCGAGGGCCCTGGGGCAGGTGGCTCCAAACCAGGGCAGCTCGAACGGTTGGGCCGGCGGTGCCGGCTCTGGCGACACTCGTTGGTCGACCGGGGCAAGAAGGGCGGCACCGCCGGCCAGCCCTCAAGCACGATCCGACACCTGCGCCAGGTGCGCGTGCGCGACCTGACTTCCGTCACTGGCGTACCATCTGCCTCCGGCACCAGGATTGAACCGTACCTTCGAGGTAGCGGACGTACTGGCGTAACGTCAGTCGGGAGACCTGTATGAGAATCGCGGCAATTGGTTTGGGTGTGCTGGTCGTAGCGCTGGGCTCGGGCGCAGCGTTGGCCGCGGGTGGCGGCGGCGGCGGTGCTCCCGCGGGCGGCGGTTCCTTCAACATGCCGGAACGGCAGATGACGCCGGAAGAGCAGGC
>CADEEJ010000437.1 GCA_902826315.1 uncultured Steroidobacter sp. | reverse complement strand
TCCAGGATCAACCCGAGATCGTCGAGCCTGATGCCGGTGAGGATCGGCTGACCGTAGCCGCCGGCTCCGATCAGCGCGCCGAGCGTCGCAGTACCCACGTTGATCACGGCCGCGGTCTTGATGCCGGCGATGATCGAGCGCGCCGCCAGCGGCAACTCCACATGACGCAGTCGCGCGCCGCGCGGCAGGCCGAGCGCGGCTGCGGATTCGAGCAACTCCTGCGGAATGTCGGCGAGCCCGGCGTGCGTATTGCGCAGGATCGGCAGCACGCTGTAGAGGAACAACGCGAAGATCGCCGGCGCATAGCCGATGCCGAGCCACGGGATCAGGAACACGAGCAGCGCCAGCGCCGGCAAGGTCTGCAGCACATCGGCAACGGCAAAGACGACGCGCCCGATGCGACGTCGATAGAACGCAAGCACGCCGAGAGGAATCGCGACCAGGATCGCTGCCGCGAGCGAGATACCGACCATCGCCAGGTGCTCGCGCGTGCGCTGCCAGATGCGTTCGGTGCGGCTGCGCTCGCGCGGGTGCGAATCGACGCCGAACTGCTCGCGCAGGAACTCCGCGGCGATCTGCGTTTCCGGCTCGCGATCCAGTTTCGCCTGCGCATTCATCCGCGTCATCGCGCGGGCGTCGATGCGGCCGGCGAGACGATCGAGAATCTCGCGCACGCGCGGCCGCACGTCATCGCGGCAGACGAACAAGGCGTCGTAAACGGGGAAATAGTGCGCGTCGTCGGCCAGCGCGACCAGGTCGTACTGCACGATCTCCGCGTCCGTCGAGTACAGGTCCGTGACATCCAACGCGTTGTCGGCGAGCGCGCGATAGGCGAGATCGTGATTGAGACCGCGCACGTCTTTGTGCGCCAGCTGGTAACGCCCACGCAGTCCGGGCCAGCCGTCTGCGCGCTCGAGAAACTCGTTGCTGAATCCCAAGCGCAGCTGCGGGTGCGCGGCGAGCTGCGACATCCGCTCGATGCCGAGCTGGCGCGCGCGATCGCGGCGCATGCCCAAGACGTAAGTGTTGTTGAAGCCCAGCGGCTGCGAGGCCCACGCGTGGGCTCGTGTCAATGCGGCACGCAACTGCGCGTCGTCGGCTATGGACTGCTGCGCGAATATCTCGGCGCGCAGCGTGCCGCTGTACTCCGGATAGCAATCGATATCGCCGCGCTCGAGCGCGCTCCACAGCACGCGTGTGCCCCCAAGCTCGCGCCGATGCTTCGCATCCTCGCCGGAGTCACGCGCGAGCTGCACGGCGATCTCGCTGAGAACGACGGATTCTGTGAATACCTTGGAACCGATGACGAGCTCGGCCGCAATGGCGCCGGGGCCGACCAGCATCGCGGCGCAGATGACAGCTGCCCTAAGCATTGCCCGGCATCCCATGCACGCCACGTTGCGCACGCACGAACTCGCTGACGAATTCCTGCGCCGGCGTTGTCGCGAGATCGCGATACGTGCCTTCCTGCACGATGCGACCGCTACGCATCAGCACCAATCGGTTCGCGAAGAACGCGGCCTCCGCCATGTCGTGCGTGACGAGCACGACGGTCTTGCGCAAACGCTCGAACAAGGCGTGCAGCTCTTCCTGCAACTCGTGCCGGACCATCGGGTCGAGTGCGCCGAGCGGCTCGTCGAGCAGCAGCACCGCAGGGTCGAGCATCAACGCGCGCATCAGCCCAACGCGCTGACTTTGCCCGCCGGACAAGTTGGTCGGATATCGCTGCAGCACTTCGCGCCGCAGCCGCACGAGATCGGCGAGCTCGTCGACGCGCGTCTCGATCCATTTCGGGTCGCGGCGCAAGTAACGCGCCGCGAGCGTGATGTTCTCGACCGAAGTCAGGTGCGGAAATAATCCGCCGGACTGGATGACGTAGCCGACCCGCCGACGCAATTCGAGCGCATTGCCTGCGTGCAGCTCGACACCGTCGATCGCCACGCGGCCGCGACTCGGCAACACGAGCCCGATGACAGCTTTCAGCAGCGTCGACTTGCCGCAGCCGCTCGGGCCGATGAGCGCCACGGTCTCGCCCGAAGCGACTCGCAAGCTCACGTCGTCGAGCGACGTGGCATGCGGATAGGAGTGACTGACGTGCTCGAGCTCGATCACGAGGCTTTCTTGCGGGTTTTTCGTTCGAGCACGGGTGCGATCGCCTTCTCCTGCGCACAGCAGGCGATCAGGCGTTCGAGCCGACGCTGCCGCGTCTCTTGCTGTTTCGCGCTCATGACCCAGTGAGTCGTTACACGCCGATACCACGGCGCCTGCAGCTCATAGTACGAGTGCGCTTTGCTATTGGCCTTCAGTTGCGCGAGATAGCGCCTGCTGAGAGCGGCAGGCTTGGACTCAAAGGAGTAGCCGGTCGCCTGCTTCGATGCGGCTTGCCAGGCCGCAAGACCCGGCGGCGCTACCAGACCTTCGGCCTGCAGCTCGCGCATCCGGCGGCGATTGACCAGGCTCCACTTGCTACCTGCGCGTCGCGGCGAAAATCGCTGGGTGAAGCTCTCGGCGTCGAGCGCGCGACGCACGCCGTCGATCCAGCCGAAACACAGCGCTTCATCGAGCGCTTCGCGGTAGGTCACGCCGCGCTCGCGCGCATGCATTTTGAACAAGCGCAGGTTCAGCTCGGCCGCCTTCGCGTGATGGCGTTCCAGCCACGCGCGAAATCTGGCGCGTGAAGCGAAGGCCTTCGGCTTGTCGTCCCGTGTCGGCACGGCATCTAGTATAGGTCGAGTGCTCAACTCTCCGTCACGTGCTTCATGTAATCGTCGAAGCGCCGGCCGGGCTCATCGGGAAATTCCTGCTCGCAGATCTGCAGGGTCGTGAAACGGTCGAGGCGGAAGTTACGGAAGTCGCGCCGTAACTCGCACCATGCTCCGAGCGTCCACGTGCCGCCCCAGAAGAACACGGCGAAAGGTCGCACGCGGCGTCGCGAATCCTGCGCATGACTGTCGCGGTACTCGAACTCGACGTAGACACGCTTGACGATCGCCGCGCGGAGCGTGTCGAGTCGCGCGCCCCACTGCGGGTCGATGAAGAAGCCGGGCGCGAATAGCCGTGACTCGTGGACCGCCGCGCGCTTCTGTTCCGGTAGCGCCGCAACAATCTTGGCCAGCGCGGCGCGCGCCGCGTTCGCGAGCCGCGGCCCGCCCCACGACTCGACGAAGCGCGCACCCATCACCAGCGCGTCGATCTCTTCATAGCTGAACATGAGCGGCGGCAGATCGAAGTGGGGATGCAGGCGATAGCCGACGCCGGCCTCGCCGTCGATCGGCACTCCCGAGGCGCACAGATCGGCGATGTCGCGATAGATCGTGCGCTCGCTGACTTCGAGCCACTGCGCGAGCTGTGCGGCGGTCGTCAAGCGGCGACCGCGCAGGTACTG
>CADEEJ010000436.1 GCA_902826315.1 uncultured Steroidobacter sp. | reverse complement strand
GCTCCGATGTGCTCAATCGCACATGCTTCTGCGTCGGCGTGGATACTGATGCGTTGCGGCGCCGGCTTGAAGGCGATCTGGCACGACGTGGCCTGGCCGCAACGATGGCGGTATCTCATCCGCATCTGTTCTCGTCCCGACCCGTGTTCGTCTCCCGCGACCAACTGCACCAGATGGCACGCGTGATCGCAGCCGTGGAATCAGTGATCGCGACGGCCACTTACAGGCACACGGCGCTGTCATGGGCGCCGGAAGTCGCGCGCTTCGAGCCCGGCCCGCGCGGCGGACTGCTCAGCTTCGACTTCCATCTGAGCGAGTCGGGACCGCAGCTGATCGAGATCAATACCAATCCGGGCGGCGCACTGCTCAACGCAATGCTCGGGCCCGCGCAGCGCGACTGTTGCAACGCGGCGGCAGATTTGGCGAGCCCTGTGCGCGATGCTGCAACCGGGGAGCAACGAATTTTCGAAGTGATTGCCGCAGAGTGGCATCAGCAGCGCCCAGCGGCTGCGCTGCGAACCGTTGCCATTGTCGACGTGAACCCGGAAGGGCAGTACCTCTACCCCGAGTTTCTGCTGTATCGCGAGCTCTTTCGCCGCAACGGCCTCGATGCGTTCATCTGCGAGCCGGGCGCGCTGGCGCGTCGCGACGGGAGGCTTTTCCTGGATGGGGTACAGATCGATTTCGTCTACAACCGACTGACGGATTTTGCATTGCAGGAGCCCGCATCGGCGCACCTGCGCTCCGCGTACCTGAATCGCGAAGTTGTGGTCAGTCCTCATCCTCGAGCCCATGCGCTCTATGCCGACAAGCGCAACTTTTCGCTCCTCAGCGACGAGCAGTTTCTTCGTGCTGCGGGAATCCCCGCGCCGCAACTCGCGGTACTGAGCGCCGGTGTCCCATGCACGGAAATCGTGACGCCCGGGAATCGGGACGAGCTTTGGGCTCGGCGCGATCGCTTGTTCTTCAAGCCTGCGGCGGGGTTCGGCGGCAAGGCGGCGTATCGCGGCGACAAACTCACGCGGCGCGTCTGGGACGAGATGCAAGGGCGCAACTACGTCGCGCAGGCGCTGGTCAAGCCAAGCCTGCGTACGGTCGGATCGGCCGCCGCGCCGGTCAGCCTGAAAGTCGACGTCCGAAATTACGCTTACGCCGCCGAGTTGCTGCTGGTTGCGGCGCGCCTTTATCAGGGGCAAACGACGAACTTCCGCACGCCCGGCGGCGGCTTCTCTCCGGTGTTGACGAGCGCCGACGCGGCGGCGGCACGCTAAGGTCTGCTGCCGCGGATCTGCCTTCCCACCAGGCCGGCTGCGAGCGGGGGCAGCACTAGCCACTGCAGCACGGGAAACAGTCCCACGCCCAGGATGGGGATGATCGGCATGGCCGTGGAGTAGTTCCAGTTCGACAACCACCAGCCACGCAGTGCCAGCGCCTCGATGCATACCGTAATCCCCACGCCGATGAGGCAAAACAGCAAGGCGCAGTGAAGCGTTGGAAGGGCGATCCACGCGCGGTCGCGTCTCAGTAGCGCCACGCCCCAGAAAGCTATGAGCATGATGACGGCGTCACCGACCGTCGCCTGCGTACAGATCTGGACGGCCTCCCAGTGGGGCATCCCGGCCAGCCGCTCGTACATCGGCGTCTGGATGAACTCCCACGGGTAGTTGAGCAGGAATGCGAACAGCAACACATTGATCTCAGGTGTTGACAGCACTGTGCCCAGGCGGATTCTGCGGCCACTGCGCACATGCTTCATGAGGTCGTCATTCTGCCGTCAGCGCGCCCGGCGCAAGCGCAGTGCATTGCCGATCACGGAGACGGAACTGAGGCTCATGGCCAGGGCGGCGATCATGGGCGACAACAGCCAGCCGGTGAACGGATACAAGACTCCGGCCGCCAACGGAACGCCCAGCGCGTTGTATACGAAGGCAAAGCCAAGGTTTTGCCGCATGTTCGCCACGGTCTGCTGCGAAATGGTCCGGGCTCGCGCAATGCCGCGCAGGTCCCCTTTCACGAGGGTTATCTGCGCGCTGTTCATGGCGACATCGGTTCCGGTACCCATCGCGATGCCCACATCGGCCTTCGCTAAGGCCGGCGCGTCGTTGATGCCATCGCCCGCCATCGCGACGACGCGTCCTTCTCTTTGCAGCGAATACACCAACGCGAGCTTGTCGGCCGGCTGTACCCCGCCACGCACGTCGGCGATCTTCAACGCGGCGCCGACGGCCTGGGCGGTTGTAGGCCCGTCACCGGTTGCCATGATCACTCGAATGCCGTCAGCGACCAAACTGGCCAGCGCTTCGGCCGTACTGGTCTTGATCGGATCAGACACGGCAAGGCCGCCCGCCGCACGGCCGTCAATTGCCAACATCATCACGCTGGCTCCGGTCGCTCGCAGCGCTTCGCCTTGCGATTGCAGGGCGTCCATGGGCACGCCGAGCTGCGCCATGAGCGCGCCGTTGCCGAGTGCCACGGATTTGCCGCCGATCCGGCCCGTCACCCCGCGACCGGTGACGGATTCGAAGCCATCGGCTTTTTCGAGCGTCCAGCCGCGTTCATGCGCCGCCTTGACGATGGATTCCGCCAACGGATGCTCGCTTCCCTGATCGAGGCTTGCAGCGACGCGCAGCACTTCGTCAGCGCTGTAGCCGGGTGCCGCGAAGGCGTGATCGAATCGCGGCCGGCCTTCGGTCAAGGTCCCGGTCTTGTCGACGATCAAGGTGTCGATCTTGCGCAAATTCTCGATCGCCGCCGCGTCACGGAACAACACGCCCTGGGTGGCGGCCTTGCCGGTGGCGACCATGATCGACATCGGAGTGGCGAGGCCGAGCGCACAGGGGCAGGCGATGATCAGCACGGCCACGGCGTTGATCAGTCCATAAACCCAGCTGGGCTCCGGTCCGAACAGGCCCCAACTGAGGAACGTCAGAATCGCGATGCTGACTACCGCCACCACGAAGTACCCCGCCACTTGATCAGCCATGCGCTGCATCGGAGCCTTGGACCGCTGTGCCTCGACGACCATGCGCACGATTCCCGCCAGCACGGTTTGTGCGCCGACTCGCTCGGCGACCATGATCAGTGCGCCGTTCGAGTTCACCGTGGCACCGATCAGCTTGTCGCCGACACCTTTGGCCACCGGCATGGGTTCACCCGTGACCATGGCTTCATCCACGGCGCTGCGGCCTTCGACGACGACTCCATCGACTGGCACTTTCTCACCCGGCCGTACACGCAGCTTGTCTCCGAGATGGATGTGCGTGAGCGACACGTCCTCTTCCGCACCGTTCGCGCCTATTCGGCGCGCAGTTTTCGGCGCGAGGCTCAACAACGATCGGATCGCGGCCGACGTCTGCGAGCGGGCCTTCAGCTCGAGCATCTGACCCAGCAGGGT
>CADEEJ010000435.1 GCA_902826315.1 uncultured Steroidobacter sp. | reverse complement strand
ACCACGAACCGCGCGTTCCGTTGCATTCGCCTCGACACCGAGAGCTCGAAGATGTCGAGCGAACTCTGCCCGCCAGTGCCTCAGCGTCTCCTTTCTGATGTTCAGACGCTCGCCCTGCTCACTGACAGCCTTCACGACGATGTGCACATGAGGATGCGGTTCATCCGTGTGCAGCACCATTGCATAGCGGTGCTGGAGCGCGAACTCTTGTGTCGCGAAGTTCCTTACAGCCGCCAATACCTTATCGGGCGGCGTGCCGGGCGGCATCGAGAACATGAGTTTGTGGACGAGCCTTGGAGACCTTCGATCGCCTGAAGGCAGCAGATCGCCCCGCCGTCGATGCTCGTCGAGGTCTAAGTCCCAATCATCGAGCAGCGCTCGCTGCGCCTCCTTCCCTGATATTCGTTCACCATCGTCAGTTTCCAGTTCAAGCTCACCTCGCCGGTTCAGATAGTCCAGGTGGCGACGCACCGCCTTGATGTCATGACCTCCTTTGCTCAGGACCTTGACCATCACCTCTGGTACTCGATCCACGGTTCGCCTGATGTGCTCGACTTCCGCGAGGGAGAGACGATCGCGGCGCGCAGGCCCTCGTCGTCCATAGCTCGCGATGTCGAGCAGCGGTTTGCCGCTGAGATCAACGGTCTTCTTCGGCATTGCCGATCTCCCAACTTGCTACGTTCGCCTTGAGCAAACTCTTGACGTAGTCCCGCAGGCCTTGGCACAACCTGAAGATCGCCCTCAGATCCTCCTGTTGTGGTCCAGTCACCTTCTGCGATTGATTCGCTGCGCGTGCGATCTGGTTCAGGTTCCGACCGATACGACCCAACTCAGAGACCGCCTGCCTCAACGCCAGCAGTTCTGCCTTAGGAAGCGGCGCCAGACAGCGTAGATGCGACCGAACCAAAACAGAGACGTACGTCGCCGCTGGCATCCCCCGAGCTGACGCCCTCGCCCGGAGCAGCTGCTGATCGTCCAATCGAAGCCGCAGCGTCATGCGCGTTTCACGCGTCGATCTATCTGCCAAGCGCGTTGTCAGCTCGGATTGCGGCTGGGTCGACTGGAGCATCAGCAGAATCATTCGCCGGAGCAGCGCTGACTCCGACATGCCTTCGTGATTGGCAATTGCAGCGAAGCGCTGCCTGGCGGCGAGATCGATCCAAGTAGAAACATGTGTGCTGTCGCTCATGGCGACAACTTTGATTCAAAGAGCCGCCGGCAGGCTATCCTGCCTTCATTACGAGTTCGTGCACAAATGCTGAACAGCGATTTCGGAAGTGCGACGAGATGCGACTTGCTAGCGTGATAGTGGGCAAGTGAGTGCAGCGCAGGATCCCGCGTCCCCAACGCTCTCCCAATGCTGGCGCTCGATGTCAAAAGAGGACGCCGATGGACGTCCTCTCTCGACGCGCAATACAGGGCCCGCTTAGTTGGGCCGATGGATCATGCTTTGCAGCCTGGCGATCAAACCAGCCTCGACGTATACGGCTGGCAGATCGGGAGCAACCGGGAGGTTGAACACCTGGCTGAACACCTCTCGCTTCATATGTGCGACGGTCCCCGTGCGGTATGCGTCTTGGGGTTTGACCATGGCGCCGGCTGCCGGGTTACCGCTCCTTTCGGGATCACATTCGATCAACGCAATGAAGCCGTCCTCGTGCAGCTCGCGATGCTCTGGACACAGACCCCAACCCGTCGTTGTCTGACGCTCGAGCGACGCTCGTAGTCGCTTGTCGAGAAGGATTGCACCGGTCTCGTACGGCGCTGCGCACACCAAACAAACGCGGCGTTCCATTGACACGTGAGATTTGTCGCTCATGATCGTTCTCCAGACTTTGCTGGGGCGGGATTGCCCGCGCCTCGCGATCACGGCGCGCGCAGCGGTCAAGAGCGGGACGGCCGTCGTGGAATAAATGGAGGGGACCCGCGTCTGCGGGGAGGCGGCCGTTTATGCCGCGAAAGCGAGCCGGCTCGCTCTTGACCGCGAGCACGGCGTGATAGGCTGACTGCATCAGGCGATCCCGCCCGCATTCAGATGCTCGATGCGCTGGGTCGCTCGCGAACGGCGCTGTAGTTCCGAAATCTCTCGCGCACAAGAACCAAAGGGAGCTTCCCTGCTCCCTTCGGTTGAGAGAGTTATGAACGAATCAGGGCGATCGCCTCCTGCCAGAGCGCGACATTGATGCGAACGTCCTCATCGATAGACCTGATGCGGCGAGTCGTAGTGCGACGGCCGAGTGAGGTACGACCAGCGATGCCGCCGCCGATGACGTTCTCCTGGACCTTGTTATAGACGGTCCACAAGTCCTTGCCCTGATCAGCCTCACGACGTGCTTCAAGAAGCCGACCTGCATCAAAGGGAAAGTGCGGTTTGCCTCTGAATCTCAGCTCGAGCGCCCGCTGCGCGAACGCCATTTGCGCTTGCTGCTCAAGCTCCGTGCGTGCCATGCGTTCGATAACCTGACCAATGCCGGCCATGTGTCGGCTGATTTGCTGCGCTCCTTCGACAACACTGGCGATCACGTTGCCGCGATGTGGCACGCGGATCATGCCGAACTCAGCCAAGCTGAGGATCAAACCATTGCAGCAGACAAATCGATACAGGCCGCCGCGCAGTTGATAAGAGCTGGTCGCGTCATGCGAATTGATCAGGATGACCTCCGGCATGCAGTCCACGAAACGCAGGTTCTCGCCAGCCGGCCGAAATCGAATCATGTGTCGAGCGTAGCCAAGACGTTCACCGCGTGAACGTCGCTGCCGAGCTTCCGTGGGGTGAAAGCCAGCGTCGATCAACGCGTCGACCAGCTCCTGCGTAGAGATGAACACATAGTTGTCACCTGTGCGCTCGAAGCGATGCGATGCGAAGGCTGCAGGAGCTTGATGACGGAGATGGGCCAATGAAAGGCCAGCACGTTCACCAGAGCCGATGATCTCGATAGAAGTAGACATGTGCGCGTCCTCTGAAGGATCTGGGGCGGGATTGCCCGTGCCCTCGGTGCACAGCGCGCACAGCTGTCAAGAGCGAAGCCGCCGTCCGGCGGGCGCGCGTCCGCGCGACTCTTGACAGCGAGCACGGTGTGCTAGGGTGGAACGAAGGCAATCCCGCCCGTCCTCTCTTGGGGAGGACTTCACTTGGGACGAAATGAAAGTGGAGCCAGCGCCCTAGCCAGGCGCGAGCTCGAAGTCACGCTCCGGGTTCCGACCAGGCAACTCTCCGTTGGGTCCGCGTGACCTCTCCTTCAGCCGTGCGCGCGGCAGAGGTTCGCCACGTTCCGCGGCGCGAGTGATCTTGTCGGCCACTGCTGCGACGAATCTCTTCCGTTCGTCGTGGTTCTGAATTCGTTCAGCAGCGAACTCTCCTTGGGTCGGCTCGACGACGTCTTCCGCAGCATCACCGCCTGATACCGGAGTCCACGC
>CADEEJ010000434.1 GCA_902826315.1 uncultured Steroidobacter sp. | reverse complement strand
TTCGTGCCGTCGTGCTCAACGGTGCGACGATTGGTCGCAACTGCATCGTCGGTGCCGGCAGCGTCGTGACGGAAGGCAAAAGCTTTCCGGATGGCACGTTGATCATCGGCGCACCGGCGAAAGTGGTTCGCGAGCTGGATCCGGAGCAGATCGCACTGATGCAGCACGGTGCGCCGCATTACGTCGGCAACGCTCAGCGATTTCGCAAAGAGTTGCAGCGAATCGACTGAACAGCACCCGCGAGGATCACCATGAAAGTTTCAAAGCGCACGCTCGAATTCCTGCTCGCCGCCGCTCTTCTATTGCCGTCCGCTTCCACTCCGGCAGCCGACACGCCGCAGGACACAGGCGGGGCCTGCATTCCCGCGAGCGAGCGCGCCGGTCGCCCGTACGGCTGCTTCATTCTCGTAGCGCAGCCAATCGGCAAGCTGGATCATCCGGCTTTCTGGCATCTCGAAACATTCGCGACGCGCGCCGCAGCTGAGAAGGCGAAGACTGCGCACGGAGTCGTGCTCGAAGCGTTCGACAAGATCTGGCTGCTCACCATCGCTGATGCAGGCTGGCGCTCGCAGGGCGGTGCGCATGTTGCGGAGATCGGGCCGATCCCCGCCAAGCCCGGTCGCGACTACACGGCGCACTTCATGGAAGCGACTTTTCGTCCCGGCATGAAGTCACGCGTACATGTGCACTCCGGCGCCGAGGCCTGGTACACGCTCAGCGGCGAGACTTGCCTGGAGACTCCCGATGGCTCGATGGTCGGCCGCGCTGGCGGTCCACCTGTCATCGTTCCCGAGGGTCCGCCGATGGAGTTGACTGCCACGGGCACGGAGACGCGCAAGGCGTTGGTTCTCATCCTCCATGACTCGACGCAACCGTCCACAACTGTCGTGTCGAACTGGAAACCGAAAGGACTTTGCTCGAAGTCGAGTGGCGGCTGATGCGAATCGCACCTGGACGGATGTACAGGCTGGAGATTTTCGCGTAGGATCGCTCCCGCTCATTCATTCAAGGAGGTTGATCATGGCGAACACGGATGACACAGCGAAGAAGCAGGACGTGACCCAGCTCGAGCGATTTCTCGACGTCCAACGACGAAAGCTGCTCCAGGCGCACAGCGTGATGCACTGTCTGTACGAAGTGCTGCTCTACGCTGACGGCGAAGATGCAGTGAGGTATGCGGAAGCAGCACATCTCGCGGCCATGCTGGTCGATGACGTCATCGAGCAGCTCGACCCCGCGCGGCTGCGACCGATGATCGAATCACTCGAGCGCACGGCCAAGGCCAGTAACGGCAACGGTAGTGGCGGCGATCAGGTGCGTGAGCCTTGCGTCGTCTACATCAACTAGTGCGTCATCCCTTCCCGGTGCGCGGTTGCGCGCATCGGGGAGGGCGGGTCACTTTCGCGCGCCGAGCTGCGCAAGCATCTCGGAAAGATCTTGCGGGCTGATGTAGAAGTATTCGCAGACGCGACCCCATAACAGGGTCGTCGGTACGTTGTGGTCGCCGCGCTCCTGCTGCAGCTGACTCAACACGTACAGGACCACTCGCTGCTCGCGAGTCAGTCCATCACGGACATCGGGTATCCTGTCGTCACTCATCGCGCGACAAAGGTTGCCTAACGGCTCACAAACTTCAAGTCGAGCGATTGCCCGTCCCACTCTTGAACAACGATCGGCCTGCTGCCGGAGCGCTGAAACTTCAGCGTGCTGCCCGCAAAGGCGCTCGGCAAGTGGCCGATGCCGTCGCGGTCCACCCCGATCCACACGCTGATTCCGTATTCGGTGCCGGGTAGCTGTTCGGTCACGAATATCGGCACGATGGGTCCGCTGTTCGTAGCCGACTGCACTCGCACCTCTACGCCTGGGTTCTTGCGCAGCGTGATCGCCTTGTTCGTGATCGGCGAGGAGTACGCGATCTTCTCGCGAAACATCTCGTAGCCGGGCTTGTAAACCGTCAGCAGGATTTCGCCGGGCTCGACGCCGGTGAGTCGAAACTGGCCGAAGTCATCGGCTTCCTTGTAGTTGCGGACGAGTGCCGTCTGGGACTCGACGCCGATGACATGCACACCGGCGCCCACGATCGGCACGCTCCCGCCGTCCTCGACGATGCGACCGCCGATCTGCACCAGCGGGATGTCGAAGTTCACGACCGCGTCGCTGGCAATGGCAACGATGCGACTGGCATCTCGCTCGACGCTGACGCGGTACTCGCCCGGGGGCACGCCTTCGATCTCATAGCTGCCGTCCTGTGCAGTCCTTCCGCGATACGTGATCTCGCTCCGGCCGCCGGGAGATCCAACCCAGACGCTGCGCTCGGCGGCTGGCTTGGCGTCTTGCGTCACGCGTCCGGACAAGCGACCACCTGCCGGAAAGGCGAAGTCGAGCACGACGTCCTGGTCTGCCGGCACATCGATCGACTTCTGCGCGTGCCGAGCCCCAACCACATCCACGTCGACCGTTGCGCGACCCGGCGGGACGCCTCTCACGACATAGGCGCCTTGGGCGTCGGGCTGTGCCGTTAGGCCTCCGGACCTTGCTTGGGAAAACAGGTTGATCATCGTTTGTTCGAGCTGCTCTGGCCGCAGTCCGCGAATCACGCCGCGCACGCTGCGTCCCGCGCCGACCTTCAGCAGGATGCCTTCCTTGATCTCGTTCTCCGCCAGTTCGAAGTCCATGGTGGCGCTGCCCACCGCTGTGTTGGCGTTGAGTCGATATCGCCCAGCTCGCCGGTTCACGAAGCTAAAGCTGCCCGTGTCTTCGAGCTTGGCGCCCCAGTTCACACCTGCATCAACCAGCATCACCCACCCAGTTGCAGGCGTGCCATCCGGTCCAACGACCATTCCTGCGATTCTGCCGCCAGTCGTCAGGCCGATTTCCAGCGGCGGTGTGTCATCGCTGACCGTGACAGCGATCTCACGCCGAGCATGGTTCTGCGCGCCAGCGCTCACGACGGTGTCACCGCTCGGCACGCCGTCGAGTACGAACGTACCGTCATCGTTGGTCTTCTCGGAGCGCTGCCGCATCATGTCCTCGATGCCCTTCGGAACGTTCGAGTCGCCAAAGCTGACCCACGCATCGCCGATGCCGGCTCCAGTCGCTTGATCGAACACCCGACCTCGCAACGTATGGCCGCGCCGCAGTGGCATGACGATTTCGCGCGTGGCCTTGTCGACAGCGACGCTCACTCCA
Source organism: uncultured Steroidobacter sp. (assembly GCA_902826315.1). Classification (GTDB taxonomy): domain Bacteria; phylum Pseudomonadota; class Gammaproteobacteria; order Steroidobacterales; family Steroidobacteraceae; genus Steroidobacter. The sequence goes on along the minus strand of CADEEJ010000434.1, from coordinate 238 downwards.
TCGACGTGAAAACGTTGATAGCGTTCTGCGGCAACCGTGACATTCCACTTACCTGCGGGCGCCCGCTGCCATGCGAAGCGGCCATCAGTTGACTCGAATGTCTGCGTGAACGCCGGCTCGTTGCCGCGCATGGGTCCCTGCGGAATGCCCTTCAGCTCGACCTGGAACTTCTGCACAGGCTGGCGCGTCGCCGCGTCGATCAAGGTCAGCGTTCGCGAGGCGGCGGCGAGCCGCGAGC
>CADEEJ010000433.1 GCA_902826315.1 uncultured Steroidobacter sp. | reverse complement strand
ACCTGCGCGGCGCGTTCCGTTGCCTGCTCCAGCTCGATGTTGTCGAAGCGGCGAATGAAGATGCCGGACGACACGCCGAGCGCTGCCAGCAGCGCAACGACGGTCGCCGCCATACCCGCGATCAATAGTGGGGCACGCAAGACAGTCTCCATTTCGGACAGAGCGGGATACCGCTCACATATAACGGCACGGCGGACGTTGGGCGCAGCATCCTCAACCCTGATTCGCGTGAGGATGAGAGCGCGGTCACTCAGGGAAGCGCGCAGCCGGGCGGACCTGCGTCACGGTGGATGGGCCGCGCTGCGGATACGACGCCGGCGTCCGTTCCCCATCGGTTGCAATCAGGGATTACCTGATTCAGCCAGGGCAAAGAATGCCGCCAACTGATCAAATTGAGTGCGCGTGTGGCGCCTTCGGTGGAAGCATTGCTGTTTGCCTTGTGGATCCCCTTATCCCTTCTAGCCTGCCTCGGGCTGATGACCCTGGCGCAGCTGACGGTCGACCGTCGGCATCGCTCGAGCGGCTGGGTGCGATCGATCGCCTCATCAACATTGCGCGGCGGTGTGGCGCGCAGCGTGATCGTGCTGGCTGTAGCGCCCGGGCTGGCGCTCACCCTGTTGTTGGCCAGCAAGCGGTTGGCCGACAAGGAGGCGTACGAAAGTGGATTGCTGATCGAGGCGGCGCACGGTGCAGCCCGGCAGGTCGACGTATTCCTGGCCCGCCACACTGCCGGTGTCCGCAGTGCCGCCGAGGCGATTGAGCTGGACAATCGGCCCTCAGTAGACCGGACGGGTCAATGGCTGCTGCGCTACCACCCCATCTACCCAGATTTCCTGACGATGCTCGTTTCAGACACAACCGGGACTGTCGTCACAGCATCGAGGCGCGAGGGCGAGTCCTTCGTCATCGCGGACGTCGGCAAACGCGATGTCAGTGACCGGCACTATTTTCTTCATCCGAGGTCCGACGGGCGCGACTACGTGTCGCCAGCGTTCCGCGGCAGGGGGCTCGGTACCGATCCGCTGGTCGCGATCAGCTCGCGGATCAACATTGCGGGGCGGCCGTACGGCATCGTGGAGGGTTCGCTCAACCTCAGCGCATTCCAGCGACTCGATACCAGTTACCGACAACTGCTGAACGCGCATATGGTCATCGCCGATGCCAGTGGCGTTGTGATCTATGCCGATCCTGACACCGGCTACAGCGTCCTCGAGTCCCTGGCAAGCCAACCTGTCGCGAAGGCGCGCCACACAACCGAGATCATGAACGTCGCCGATCGCAATGACGGCTCGGCATTGCTGGTGGCACACGCCGCAACCGAGCGCGGCTGGTCGATATTCATTCTCAGAGCGAAGCCGACGCTCGCGCAGACCCTTGAGAGCGTCTGGTGGGTTGCCCTGGGCTGGCTGGGCGCCTGCGCGCTGGCTGCGATCGCCCTCGCTTGGTCGCTTGTCCGGCGAGTTGGCGTCCCGTTGCAGCGGCTCACTGTCGCCCTAAACCGCTATCAGAGCGATCAGCGCAGCCCGTTCCGGTCATTGGCCGGATTACCGGCGGAATACATCACCATCTTTCGTCATCTGCACAGCTTTATCGTCCGCCTCGCATCGCGCCACCGGCAGCTCGTGCGCGCACTCGCCCACGCGGAAGCCTTGCAAGATAAGCTCCGCGGTGTGATCGGCGCGCGTGAGCAGGAAATCGCGCAGCGAACCAGAGAACTCGCCGTGGCCAATCAGGAGCTCCAGCTTCTCTCGCAGACCGACCCGTTGACGCGATTGTTCAACCGGCGCTGGCTCGAGCGCGAGTACGAGCGCATGTGGCGTGTCGCGGCGCGAGAGCGCGAGCACCTGAGCGTCGTACTTATCGATGTGGATTTCTTCAAACGCTACAACGACTCCTACGGGCATCCAGCGGGCGACGAGGTTCTGAAGCGGGTTGCGTCGGCTCTGCAAACGTCGCTGCACCGCCCCGAAGACTTTGCGGCGCGCTATGGCGGCGAGGAGTTCATGATCGTGCTTGGGAATACTTCCATCGACGGAGCGTGTGAAGTTGCCGAACGCATTCGTGACGCCGTGATTGCGCTGAATGTGGCGCATCGCGACAGCCCGCACCGGGTCGTCACCGTGAGCGTCGGTGTGTGCGATGCGTTACCGGGCCCGGGAGTCGATCCTGACGCAGCGTTACGCCTCGCCGATGACATGTTGTACGAGGCAAAGGCGCTTGGTCGAAATCGCATTGCTGCCGCGCAGCTGCCTGCAGGCGATTCGAGTGCCTCCGATTGCGCCGCCTGAGGGCTTGGCGTCACGTACTACGTAGCTCGCCCTAGCTCCTACGGACATCCTCGTAGCCGCACGGCACGCTGGACGTCGTGCTCACTACCTCCGTCCGCAGCATGCCGCTCCTATACTTGGCGGGAAACGCACGAGGCAAGACCTTGCACCTGAATCTCGCCACTGCCCAGACTCTTCTGCAGTTCGCCCCTGACGCGCTCGTGCTGGTGGACGCCAGGAGCCAGGTTGCCTACGCGAATGACGGCGTTTCGACAGTGTTCGGCTATCAGCCTGAAGAGTTGATTGGAGCGCCGCTCGCGCAGCTGGTTCCGGAGCGTTTTCGCGAAAGCCACGGTCTGCATGTTCAGATGTTCGCGCGCGATCCGGGCCAGCGGCCCATGGGACAGCGCGGCATCGCGCTGTTTGCCCGCCGGCGCGATGGCTCCGAGTTTCCGGCGTCGGTCAGCCTGGGTCCGATTCGCATCGACGGCAGCTTCTACGTCATGGCCGCCGTGCGCGACGTGAGCGATGCGCAGCGCATGACGGATGAACTGCACCTCGCTCGCGATGAGGCGGAGCGGGCCAACCGCGCCAAGAGCTTCTTTCTGGCAACGGCAAGCCATGACTTGCGGCAACCGTTGCAGGCGCTGCAGCTGCTGAACGGCGCCTTGCGACGCCGGTTCAATGATTCCGCTGCAGACCTGTTCGCACAGCATCAGGTGGCTGTCCACACCATGACCGAGATGCTCAACGCCGTTCTCGACATCGGCAGGCTCGAGTCGGGCACTGTCGAGCCGCAGCTCGAAGAAGTAGCGGTGGCGCAGCTTTGCAACGAACTCAGCGTTCAGTTCAGGCCGCTCGCGACAGCCAAGGGACTGACGTTGGCGATTGAGCCGAGCGGCCACTCCCTGCGTACGGACCGTGTGCTGATGCTGCGCATGATTCAGAATCTGCTTGCCAACGCCATCAAGTACACCGCTTCCGGCGGCGTATCCATGAGCTGCACGCAAAGTGTAGAGGATCTGTGTATCCAGGTCTCCGACACTGGTGCCGGCATTCCGGTCGATCGCTTGAGCAAGATCTTCGACACCTACTACCAGCCCGACCACACGCAACGGGGACAAGGGCTGGGTCTGGGGCTGGCAATCGTCAAACGAATCG
>CADEEJ010000432.1 GCA_902826315.1 uncultured Steroidobacter sp. | reverse complement strand
GTCCCGAAGCGCGCTCGGGATCATCCCACCGCCGGAAGTGGTCTTACTAAGGGCGAAGACCTCCGCGGCGGTCTACGCTGAAGAGTGTTTCAGAGCGTGCGTAGTCGCTTGTCGGCAAGGTAAGCATGCAAAGCTTTCTGGCTATTCGCAGTTCTGCGCCACGGCATGTGTTAGCCCCGCGAACTGCGGGGTTTCACGAAACCGGGTGGGACTCGAACCCGCAACCACCCTCTTAGTAGGAAGGTGCTCCATCCAACTGAGCTACCGGGCCATATGTGTGGCGGCGGACTTACAATACGCCGCAAGCTGCGGTGGTCAGACAAACAAACTCAGCGCCGCGCTATTCGCCTGGCACTGCCGATCGTCGTCAGCTTGCGGGACCTCGTAAGACACAAGGGTGGATCAATGGACATGATCGATCGAGCCTCCGTTTTTCGGCAGCGTCGGTTCCTGCTGGCCGCAACGTTTGCGCTGGTGGCGTTCTACTACTTCCATGCGTCTCTCTCTGATGAGATTGAGACAGCAATCGTCACTTTGAAACATTCGACGACGAGATTTGAAGCAGGAGTTGTCCTCTGGCTCATTTGGATCTACTCAGCCGTGCGCTATCGACAGTACGAATCAACATTCCGTAACGATGCACTCCAAGAGCATCGGGCACGGGTCATGACACAGGAGTGTTTGAAGGCCACGACTGCGGTGATTCAACGAGGAGTCAGAGAGGGACTTTACGAATCACGTGGAGTCGGAAGGGAACGAACGGTAGAAGTGTCAATTTCGCCCGAGGGAACGCTTCTTCCACTACTAGAGAGAAATCAGTGGAGATTCCCGAACATGACCGTGAGAATCCAAGGGGGAGGGGACGATTGGCAATGGCTTGACGGTGGCGCGAACTGCACATTGGATGCCGTGGAGGCTAGAACGATAGCGCAGCGTGTTGATAAGCGTCTCCGGGTTGAATTTCCGCACTTCACTGACTTCAAGGTTCCGTACTACTTGGCGCTGCTTGCGCCCGCCGCGCTGATCTACGACTTCGTCCACCGGTGGTTCATGTGATCTCCGGTTCCAATCTCTTCGCCGGCTAGATATGCCAGAGCTCTCGGCAGAAATTGTGTTGAGGCCGACGCGGATTGGCTTCCTTACGCGACCAACGGACCTCACATCCGTGCGTTCAATCATGCGCGCGTGCACATGTCTCTGGGGCGGGATTTACAACCCGATCATTCCCGTTTTCAAGCGCGCACCAACGGAGTGGCGGCCGGAGATTTACCAGCGATTCAAGGGCAGTGAAGTCGCGAAGGGGTATGCGCGGTTTTTTGAACCTGATGTCTACGTCGAAAGCGAAGATGGGTTGCTCGAAGAGGCTGGTTTGGGCGCGCTTCGCCAGAAGCACTCGTTTCATCAGCAAGTCCTCACGCTGAAGGAATTGTTCAAGCTTGAACGAGGGAATCAATGGTCGGAGCTGGCATTTGGCCTAAACGTCCACAGTGTCCTCTCGCATATATACAAGACTGAGCAGCAGTTCGCTCTCCGTGATAAGCGTGTGAACCTGTACGTCTCAGCTGACCGAGGAAGCGCCCTGAGCGAGGCCATGTTTGGTGTCTATCCGAGCCTCAAGGAAGTTAAATACATTCCGGAGGCTTACGCAGATGTGTACCGTCCCGAGCGAGTGAAGGCGAGTCCGGAAACTTGGCGCAGAGTTTTCTTGAAGGGAGCGGGAACTCCCTTGCTAGTGACTCGCTACGATCTTCAAAGGCAACGATATTGGTACCACGACCTCGTCATCTTCGTCTTCGATCCCACGCAAGCAACCGACCTCATTGATTTGTGGAATTTAAGGCTTGAGCCGCATCCTGTGTTGCCAGTGCCACTGGGATGGTTCGAGACACTACGCGATGACATCTACAAGATTCTGGAAGACGAACATCGACCTGTTGTGGGCAATCCTGGCGGCCTGATGCACCGGGCTACCATCGAGTTTGGGCGTTCTATCGCCAAAGCAAAGGCCGAAACGGTGATTCAGGCATTAAAGCCTGGACTTCCTCAGGGCGCGCTTACCGTCAAGTATTGGCGCAACGCTATTTGGGTAGAACACCGTGACGACCGCGTCAACCGAGACGATCGTCTCAACGTAACAGCCAAAGAAGTACGAACCGACCTTGTGCTCAAGGAGGGTCGCGAGCTTCGAACATCATTTGAGATCATCGCGCCGAAGTTTGCAGAGCGACACGGCCAAGGTGACCATCGATGGGTCAACGTGCTGAACATTTCGAACTATGGGAATGCAAGTATCGCGACAGTCTTGCCCTTCAACCCCTTTGACCGCTCGTGGCCGCGACTGGGTCTGGGTACCGGCGCGACACCAATAGGGAGCGAGGGATGGGTATTTCTGCAGCGATACACGAGGCTGGGGCAGTATGTTTCCTTGCTAAGCGCTAAGGACGCGATAGTCGGGTCATTGAAGCAGTTGGGTATAGAGGCGGAATTGTCTGATCCAGGTCACATCGCGCGCCAGATGCTAGAACATCTTGGTGGACTCATTGGCGTGAGCTTACTTGCAGACGTTGAGACGCTGAAGTTGCTCAACAAGATGGCCGGAGGTCTGCGGCGTACGAGTAACGACAAGGATACCGTCGAGGAAAACTTTCAGCTCCGAACTTCTCCGCTTAAGGATTGGACTGACCTCATTTCAGCGCGCAAGCAGCGGCGACCAGTTGATACGCACAGCCTCGAAGAATTTACCAAGAGCAACGTCATCCGATTGGGCCTCGAAACTGATTGCCCTCATTGCAATGCCAAGAACTGGAGTGCTCTAACAACAGTCGACTACCTTCTTACGTGCGAGCGGTGCCTCAGGCCCTACGACTTTCCGCAGGCAGCACTACGTGAACGCAATCGCAATTTCACCTATCGTGTTGTTGGACCATTTTCAGTTCCAGACTACGGCAGAGGCTCCTACAGCGCGTTACTTACATTGCGATTTCTGGAAATGCTCAACTCGACGCGCAGCCAGATGACTTTTTCAACTGCCATGAATCTCTCTTTCGATGGGATTCAACGCGAGGTGGATTTCATCGCGTGGCGCGGAGACGAAGCAATCGGTCGAGAGAACCGTCGCCCACCGCGACTTATCGTTGGCGAGTCCAAATCACTTGGGCAGGGCGAACTCCTAACAGCACACGACCTAGCCAAGCTGAGGTCGGTAGTCGCCAAGCTTCCTGACGCGATCGTCGTAATCTCCGTACTGCGCAACTACTTCACATCCACTGAGAAGACTCTGCTAACGAAGTTCGTCAACTGGGGGCGCCGCGTGAATATACATGGCGAACCAACTAACCCGGTTCTGTTGCTCACGCAGCATGAGCTGACCTTCGATGACTTTCTATCGGAAACTTGGAAGGCGCTCGGCGGAGAGCATGCGCGGTTTACTGACTTTGAGCAC
>CADEEJ010000431.1 GCA_902826315.1 uncultured Steroidobacter sp. | reverse complement strand
GGTCGAAGCAAAGCGCCGGTCGCAGGCCGCTCGCGTGGCGTCCGCTGGCCGCAAGCGCCGCGTGTGAACTCGTCGTCGCCGGTATTGTCTGGAAGTCGACGGACCCCCCGGCGCGGATCGATCCGTCGCTCGCACATCGACTGTCTTCGGCGGACTACTGGCGCGTGCCGACAGACGAGTTGCTCGCATACGAAGCCGCTCCGCTGCACGCCGACCTCCCCGCACCTACCGGCTTTGAGATCTCGCTCGAGGAATCGCTGCTATGAACCTGCATATCGTCCGCGTCGCGCTCCTGTGCCTTGCGGCGGCAATCGCTGCGCCGCTCCACGCTGCCGAGCAGCCGGACAAGGATGAGTGGCTGAAGGGCCGGCTGTTCGGGCCGGAGCTCATCCTCAAGAATCAGAGCAAGCTCAAGCTCAGCGAGAAGCAGCGCGACGCGATCGGCGTGGAGCTCAAGCGCGTGCAGGCACAGGCCGCGGAGAGCGACTGGACTTTGATGAGCGAGGCGTCGGAGCTGCAGGAGCTCATCGACAAGTATCCGGTGGACGGCAAAGCGGTGATGAGCGGCGTGGACCGCATCTTCGCGGCGGAGAATCGCAAGAAGCGGCTGTACGTCGAAATGCTGGTCAACATCAAGAACATCCTGACCGCAGAACAGGTCGCTTATCTCAAATCCGTGAGCGAGCAACGGTGAACGCGATGCTCGAGAGACTGGCACCGTTTCTGCTCGCGACGGCGTTAGTCGCCTGCGGCGGTGGCGGTGGCGGTGGCGGCAACAATCCCGCGCCGGTGCCGCCGCCGACTCAACCGCCGCCCGTCACGATCAGCAAGGCGGAAGCCTATCGTTTTCTCAATCAGGCGACGTTCGGCGCAACCGATACGGAGGCACAGAGCGTCATCACGCTCGGCTACGAAGCATGGATCGACCAGCAGCTGCAGCGCACCGCATCGCTCGAACTGCCACACGTTCAGCAGGTGTTCTCGACTTATCCGCCGGGCGCCGATTTCACGCGGTTGCACGAAGACCGCGTAGACATCTGGTTGCGCCACGCGCTGCATGCGCCCGATCAGCTGCGTCAGCGCGTGGCGTTCGCGCTCTCGCAGATCATGGTCGTTTCGCAGTCGAGTCCGCTGGTCGGCTATCCGTGGGGCTGCGCGAGCTACTACGACATGCTCGCGCAGAACGCCTTCGGCAATTTCCGTGAACTGATGGAGAGCGTGACGCTGCATCCGGCGATGGGCGTGTACCTGTCGATGCTCGGCAATCAGAAGCCGGACGCGGCTCGCAACATCCGTCCGGACGAGAACTACGCACGCGAGCTGATGCAGCTGTTCACGATCGGTCTCGTCGAGTTGAATCCCGATGGCAGCAGGAAGACCGACGCAGGCGGCAAGCCGATCCCGACCTACGACCAGGAGATCGTGCAGGGATTCGCGCACGTCTACACGGGCTGGAGCTATTCGGGAGCAGCAAGCTTCGCCGCCGCGTCCCCGACGATTGCGAACCAGACGCGGTCGATGCAGGCGTATCCGGAGCAGCACGCGACGGGCACGAAGCGATTGCTCAGCTATCCGGGCGCCGTCGCGAGCGTCATTCCGGCGGGCCAGTCCCCGGAGAAGGACCTCGACGATGCGCTCGACAACATCTTCAATCATCCGAACGTCGGGCCGTTCATCGCGCAGCGCTTGATTCAGCACTTGGTGACGAGCAATCCGTCGCCGCAGTACGTCGAGCGAATATCGCGCAAGTTCGACAACGACGGCTCGGGCAAGCGCGGCAATCTCGCCGCTGTCGTCAAGGCAGTGCTGTTGGATGCGGATGCGCGTACCGCACCGACCGTCGCAACCGCCGGCAAGCTCAAGGAGCCGCTGTTGCGACTCACGCAGCTCTGGCGCGCGTACGACGCCACTTCGCAGAGCGGCAAGTACAACGTGCAGAACATCACCGGGCTCATCGGCCAGGGGCCGCTGCAAGCGCCGTCGGTGTTCAACTTCTTCAGCCCGTTCTACGCACCGCCCGGCGAGATTGCGAATCAGGGGCTGGTCGCGCCCGAAATGCAGGTCACGACGGAGTACCTGTCGAGCCTGTGGACCGACTATGTCTTCGTGCTCGCGTTCTGCTACACGGCGACGCCCGTGCAAGGCTGTCCGCCCGTACCGGATGCATTGCGTCCCGACCTCGTCATCATCGACGTCGCCGCCGAACGCGCGCTCGCCTCGAATCCGCAAGCGCTCATCGATGCGATCGCAGGCCGTCTCGTCGGCGGCCCGCTCTCGACGACGCTCAGCACGCAGGCCAGGAGCATGGTCGAGCGCGCGCCCGCAGGCGATTCGGCGCTGCGCGTCGCGGAGGCGCTCTATCTGATCGCAAGCGCGCCCGAAGCGGCGCTGCAACGCTGAGCCGGAAGGAGTCAGCATGGATCGTTTCAATCGTCGCCGCTTCCTGAAATGTGCCGCCGCCGGTGGGGTTGCCTACGCATTCGGCCGCACGCCACAGGCTGTCTCCGCGGCCACGTTCAGCAGCAGCGCGGCGCTCGCCGACTACAAGGCGCTCGTCTGCGTGTTCCTCTTCGGCGGCAACGACTCCTTCAACATGGTCGTGCCGCGCAGCGCCGCGGAGTACGGCGCCTACGCGACGTCGCGGCAGAATCTCGCCATCGCGCAAGCCAGCCTGTTGCCGATCGATTCACTGGTGCCGGACCCGAACGGCGCACTGCACGGCTTGCACCCTTCGATGAGCGCAGTCGCGACGCTGTTCGAGCAGGACGAGGTGTGTGCCATCGTCGCGAACCTCGGGCCGCTCATCGAGCCGACGACGAAGGATCAGTATCAAGCGAAGGCGACGCGGCTGCCGCCGCAACTGTTCTCGCACAATGACCAGCAGGACCAGTGGCACGCGCTGAAGGGCGAAGCAACTCTCAAGTCGGGATGGGGCGGGCGCATCGCCGATGCACTGACTGCACCGAGCGCAGTGCCGCCGCTCAGTCAATCGCTCGCCGTCAATCTGTCGCTATCCGGGCAGACGCTGTTCCAGGCCGGGGCTACTTCGGTTCCCTACACAATGGGCGCGACCGGCCCGGTCCCCTTCTTCGGCCTCGAAGGAACGGACGCATACACGCTCGCGCGACGTGCGGCTTTCGAAAGCATCCTGCGCGCCAACTACGGGACCGTTTACGAGCGCGCCTACGCGAGCGTTCAACAGCGTGCTCTGCAAGGAGCAGCAACGATCAACGATGCGCTGTCGAGCGTACGCAGCCCGAACGCTGCACCCTTCGCGACGGCGTTTCCGACTACTCCGCTCGGTCAGCAATTGAAGACAGTCGCCGAGCTGATCGCCGTGCGCGACCGGTTGCAAGTCAGCCGTCAGATCTTCTTCGTCGCCACCGGCGGTTTCGACACTCACGATGCGCAGGTGCAGGATCAACCGCAGCTGCTCGGCAAC
>CADEEJ010000430.1 GCA_902826315.1 uncultured Steroidobacter sp. | reverse complement strand
TGCGCGGGATGCCCGTGCGGACCGCCGAAGGCGCGATAGCCGCCTGGTATCTCCTGCTCACCGACATCGAGGATCGCAAGCAGGCCGAAGCGGCGCTGCAGTCGAAAGAGCGCAATCTCGACCTGACCCTCAACATGATCCCGACCTTCATTCATGTGTTGCGTGCCGATGGCTCCGTCCTGTATGCGAACCGGGCGGTGCTGGATTTCCACGGTACGACTCTTGACGACGTTCGCAACGACTACCGGACTCGCTTCTTTCACCCGGAGGACGTTGAAAAACTGCAGCAAGTGCGTAGCGAGGCGCTCGGCAACTCAGTCGGTTTCGAACTCGAGCAGCGCGTGCGGGACAAGCATGGCACCTATCGAAGCTTCCTGATCCGCTACAGCCCTCTGCTGGACGAGCGCGGAAAAGTCGTGCGCTGGTACACGGCCGCTTTCGACATCGAGGACCGCAAACAAGCCCAGGAGCAGGTGGAACAGGCGCGTGCCGAGCTGGCCCACGTGTCAAGGGTTACGACGCTGGGCGCGTTGACTGCATCCATCGCTCACGAAGTCAACCAACCGCTGGCAGGCATCATCACCAACGCCGCGACCTGCCTGCGCATGCTGAACTCGAATCCACCCAACGTCGACGGCGCCCTTGCAACTACGCAACGCACGTTGCGCGATGGCAATCGCGCGTCCGAGGTGATCAAGCGACTGCGCACTCTGTACTCGCACAAGGAGCCGAAGTATGAGCCCATCGACCTCAACGATGCGGCGCGCGAGGTGCTCGCGCTGTCGATGAACGAGCTGCAGCGCGGACAAGTGACGTTGCGAACGCAGTTCGATGAACAGCTACCGGTCGTCAACGCCGATCGAGTCCAGCTGCAACAGGTGCTGCTCAATCTGGTGCTGAATGCCAACGACGCAATGCGCAGCGTCGACAATCGCGCCCGCGATCTGCTGATTGCGACAGCGCACGAAACGCCGAAGCACGTCCGCATTTCGGTGCGCGACTCCGGCGTCGGGATCGATCCGCAGCGCCTCGAAAAAATCTTCGAGCCCTTCTATACCACCAAGGCCAACGGAATGGGCATCGGGCTCTCGGTCAGCCGCTCCATCATCCAGAGCCATCATGGGCGACTGTGGGCAAGCGTCAATGACGGGCCGGGCGCGACGTTCTCGTTTTGCATTCCGTGCGACTCCTGCGCTGACGCAGCGACCATCGTCTGATCGCCCAACTCGCGCCTATACCAACGTGGAATAGTCGCGCTCGCGCGCATGCGTGAGCATGAGCTCACGATCTTTCACCATCCACGCGAGGAATCCGCTCATGCTGCAACTGAAACCGGCGCCCGGCACGACGCTGCTGACGCCCAAGGATCACACGCTGATCCTGATCGACTACCAGTCACAGATGGCCTTTGCGACGCGCTCGATCGACGCAGTCGAGTTGCGCAACAACGCCGCGATCATCTCCCGGGCCGCCGCCGGCTTCGAAGTCTCCACGGTGTTGACGACCGTGGCGGAGAAGAGCTTCTCCGGTCCGATGTTCGATGAGATTCGCGCTGCATTTCCCAAGCATGACGTGCTCGATCGTACGTCGATGAACAGCTTCGAGGACGCTGCCGTCGTGCGACGGTTGAACGAGATCGGCAAGAAGCGGCTCGTCATGGCCGGCCTGTGGACCAGCGTCTGCATCGTCGGGCCTGTGCTGTCCGCTCTCGAGCAGGGCTGCGAGGTCTACTTCATCAGCGATGCCTCCGGTGACGTATCGACAGAAGCGCACGAGCGCGCGGTCGAGCGCATGATGCAGGCCGGCGCACGCCCGATGACTTCGCTGCAATACCTGTTGGAGCTGCAACGTGATTGGGCACGTGCCAACACGTATGGCCTGACGACCGGTATCGCCGCGCAGTTCGGTGGCGCCTACGGCCTGGGCATCATCTATGCGAAGACGATGTTCGGCGGATCCGAAGGACATTGAGATGAAGCTCTACGTGATCTCCGCTGCGGTGGGTCTGCTCGTCGGCGTCATTTACGGGCTGCTGCACGTGCGATCACCGGCGCCACCGGTGATCGCGCTCATCGGTCTGTTCGGGATGCTGGCTGGCGAGCAACTGGTCCCGATTGTGAAACGGCTTCTTTTCTGAAGCCGCGGAGGTTCGTGTCGTGACGGCAGATCTGATCCTGATCAATGGCAAGTTCTCGACTTTGGATCCCGAGCGTCCGAGCGCGCAGGCCGTCGCGATCGCGGGCGGGAAGTTTCTGGCAGTCGGCGAAGAGACAGAGGTGCGCCGGCTTGCGGACGCGACGACCAGGGTCGTCGATGTTCGCGGCCGGCGCGTGATTCCCGGACTGATCGACAGTCACACGCATGTCATCCGCGGCGGCCTCAACTACAACATGGAGTTGCGCTGGGATGGCGTGCGCTCGCTGGCGACTGCGCTGCGCATGCTGAAAGAACAGGTCGATCGCACGCCGGCGCCGCAGTGGGTACGCGTGGTCGGAGGCTTCACCGAGCACCAGTTCGCGGAAAGGCGTCTGCCGACTCTCGATGAGCTCAACGCGATCGCGCCCGACACGCCGGTCTTCATACTGCATCTCTATGACCGCGCCTTACTCAATGCAGCAGCCCTGCGTGCGGTCGGCTACGACAAACACACGGCCAATCCTCCGGGAGGAGAGGTCGTCCGCGACCGCAACGGCAATCCCACCGGGTTGCTGCTCGCGCAACCCAACGCGGCAATTCTGTATGGCACGCTGGCGAAGGGCCCGAAGCTGCCCGCGGAGTATCAGAAGAACTCCACGCGGCACTTCATGCGCGAGATCAATCGCCTCGGCGTCACCAGCGTCATCGACGCAGGCGGTGGAGCGCAGAATTATCCGGACGACTATCGGATCGTCGAGGAACTGCATGCCGCCGGCGAGCTCACCGTCCGTATCGCCTACAACCTGTTCACGCAGCGACCGAGCGAAGAGCTGGCCGACTTTCGCAACTGGTCGGCGAAGGTCAGGCCTGGGCAGGGCGACGATTTGTATCGTCACAACGGCGCCGGCGAGATGCTGGTGTACAGCGCCGCAGACTTCGAGGACTTTCGCGTCACGCAGCCGCAGCTGCCTTCGGTCATGGAGGGCCAACTGGAAGCCGTAGTGCGTCTGCTCGCAAGCAACCGCTGGCCGTGGCGCATGCACGCGACGTACGACGAGACGATCTCGCGATCGCTGGATGTGTTCGAGAAGGTCAACCGCGAAATTCCCTTGACCGGATTGAACTGGTTCTTCGATCACTGCGAAACGATTTCGGATCGCAACATCGATCGCGTCGCCGCGTTGGGCGGCGGTATCGCAGTTCAGCACCGTATGGTCTATCAGGGCGAGTATTTCGTAGATCGCTACGGACAGCTGCAGGCGGAACGGACGCCGCCAATCAAGCGCATGCTGCAGTCCGGCGTGCGCGTCGG
>CADEEJ010000429.1 GCA_902826315.1 uncultured Steroidobacter sp. | reverse complement strand
GGCCGACCAGCACTTCGTCGTCCTTGGTGAACGCGACGATCGACGGCGTGGTGCGGTCACCTTCGCTGTTCTCGATCACGCGCGGCTTGCCCCCTTCCATGATCGCGACGCACGAATTGGTCGTGCCGAGATCGATGCCGATGACTTTGCTCATTGCGAGAAGCTCCTGAAACCCTGACTGAAAAGTGACTCGAATGACCGGCTACATGCGGCTGCCCCTGACCCTTTCAAGGTCTTTCAAGGAGCTAGGGCTCTTTTGCGACGATCACCCGAGCCGGGCGCAGCAGCCGGCCGTTGAGCTGATAGCCCTTCTGGACGACCTGCGTGATGGAGTTCGGGACGTGCTCGGCGGAAGGCTGGGCCAGCATCGCCTCGTGCAGCTCGGGATTGAACTGCTCGCCCTGCGGGACGATCTCGGTGAGCCCGGCCTTTTCCAGGGCCTTGCTCAGCAGCTTCAGCGTCGCTTCGGTGCCCTCGCGCAGCTTGTCGGTCGGCGCCGAGTTGGCGAGCCCGAGCTCCAGGCTGTCCTTGACGCCGATCAGGTCGTGGGCGACGCGTTCGAGGGCGAACTTGTGCGCCTGCTCGACATCGCGCGATGCGCGCTTGCGGACATTGTCCAGCTCGGCGAGCGCCCGCATGTAGAGGTCCCGGCTCTCCAGCGCGCGGCCTTCGGCCGCAGCGAGCGCGACTTGCAGGGCGCCGGCGTCAGCGGCCTCGTCTTCCGCGCCGGGAGGGGCCTGGCGGCTGCCCCCGGATTCATGCTCGTTTGGCACCGTCATCTCTATGTCCTTCTCCATTACGGGCAAAAACTGCAGGTCGGGCGGCAGCCCGATACATTAGCAGCCGGAGTTGCGGGTCAGGCCCGCGAATTCAAGGCGGAGCCCAGCAGCTTCGCCGTGATGTCGACGATCGGGATGACCCGCTCGTAAGCCATGCGCGTCGGGCCGATGACGCCGAGCACGCCGACCACTTCCTGGTCGAGCGAGTACGGCGCGGTGACCACGCTGCAATCGTCGAGGATCGTGTAGCCGGATTCCTGACCGATGAAGATCTGCACGCCGTCCGCGCCCAGACTCTGGTCGAGCAGGTGCAGGATGTCGCGCTGCTGGGTGAACGCTTCGAACAGGCGGCGCAGCTTCTCGACGTTCGACAGCTCGGCGAAGCCCATCAGGTTCGTCTCGCCGGCGATCACGTATTCCATGCGGCCGGCGCTCACCGGCACGTTCACCACCTGCTGTGCCAGGTGGATTGCATTGAGCATCATTTCGTTCAGGTGCTCGCGCGTCTCCTTCAGCTGCGCGAGCAGATGATCGCGCACCGCGCTCAGCTCCTTGCCGCCAAACTCCATGTTCAAGTAGTTCGACGCGTGCCGCAGCTCGTCCGGGCTGTAGTAGCGCTCCAGCTGCAGGATGCGGTTCTGAACCTCGCGGCCGTTGACCACGAGGATCGCGAGCACGCGGTTGTCCGACAGCGGCACGAACTCGATCTGGCTCAGCGCGGCATGACTCTGGCGCGGCAGCGTGACGACGCCGGCAAGCCGCGTGACGCTCGACAGCATCTGCGAAGCGGCGGCGACCAGCGCCTTCGGATCGTTGGTGAGCTCGCCGAGACGATTGCGGATCGCCACGACCTGATCGTCGCCGAGCGGCTGGAACTTGAGCAGCGTGTCGACGAAGAACCGATAGCCCTTGTCGGTGGGCACGCGGCCGGCGGAAGTGTGCGGCGAGTGAACGAAGCCGAGCTCTTCCAGATCGGCCATCACGTTGCGGATGGTCGCGGCGCTGAGGCTCATGCCGACGTCGCGCGACAGCGTGCGCGAGCCGACGGGCTGGCCGTCGCGAATGTAGTGCTCCACCAGCAGTTTCAGCAGCTGCTGGGCGCGGTCATTCAGTGATTCGTCGGTCGTCTGCGAAGACATCGTCGCGGCGTGGGGTCAAGCCCGAGGCATGGGCGGCATTTTGCAAGTTTCGCCGCTATTTCTCCACTACGCTTCATTGGGCCATGATAAAAACGCCACCATGCCGGCAGCCCCGCCACAGTTCGCCAACATCGCCCTGGTCGGCAACGATCGCGATGCGCGCGTCGTCGAGTCGATGCACATCCTCGCGACGCACTTGCACGCCCGCGGGCGCAAGGTTCTTGCGGAGAGCGACAGCACTGTCGACTTCGGCGCAACGCGCGTCGAACGCCGGCCGACCGCGCAGCTGGCGGCCGAAGCGAACCTCATCGTAGCGATCGGCGGCGACGGCACGATGCTGCACGCCGCGCGCCTCGCGTCCCCGCACTCCGTCCCGGTGCTCGGCGTGAACCGCGGCCGGCTCGGCTTTCTCGCCGACATCGGCTCGCAGGACGTGCGCGATCGGCTGGACGAGATTCTTACAGGAAGCTTCGTGCAGGACCGTCGCGCGATGCTGACTGCGACGCTGACCTCCGCACGCAGCAGCGTTGCGGGTTTAGCACTCAACGACGTCGTGCTGCAGAAGTGGCAGACCGGCCGCACGCTCGACTTCGAGACCTGGATCGACGGCCGCTACGTCAACACGCACCGGGCCGACGGCCTCGTGGTCGCAACCGCGACCGGCTCGACGGCCTACGCCCTCAGCTGCGGCGGTCCGATTCTCTATCCGGAGCTCGATGCGCTGGTGCTCGCGCCGATCTGTCCGCACACGCTCTCGGACCGGCCGATCGTGATCCGCAGCTCCTCGCAGGTTGAGATCCGCTTGCTGGAGCGCCTCGAAACGCAGGCGCAGGTCACCTGCGACGGCGTCTCGCTGGGTGCGCTCGCCCCGGACGAAAAGCTCATGATCGGGCCGGCATCCACCAGCGTGACGTTGCTGCACCCGCAGGACCACGACTACTTCCGCATTCTCCGCTCGAAGCTGCGCTGGGGGCGCGGCGATCGCGTGCCGCCGGCGCAGTCGCAGGATTGACGCGCACCGTGCTCCTTCATATTCAGATCCGCGATTTCGCAATCATCGACGCCGCCGAGCTGGAGCTCGCCTCCGGCCTCACGGTGCTCACAGGCGAAACAGGTGCCGGCAAGTCGATCCTCGTAGACGCGCTGCTGCTCGCGGCCGGCGGGCGCGCCGGTGCCGAAGTCGTACGGCACGGCGCCGAGCGCGCCGAGGTCACCGCAACTTTCACGGTCACGAATAACGCTGCGGCGTGCGCGTGGCTCGCCGATCAGTCGATCGAGCACGAGGGCGAATGCGTGCTGCGGCGAATAGTCGGCGCTGACGGCCGCTCGCGCGCGTATGTGAACAGCCAGGCGATGCCGATCCAGGCACTGCGGCAGCTCGGCGAGACGCTCGTCGACATTCACGGCCAGATGGAATACCAGTCGCTGATGAAGCGCGCCGCGCAGCGCGAGCTGCTCGATCAGAGCGGCGACTATCGCGAGCTGCTCGATGCCGTAGCCCAGCAGCACCGCGCATGGTCCGAGCTGCGCGAGCAACGCGATCG
>CADEEJ010000428.1:1199-3478 GCA_902826315.1 uncultured Steroidobacter sp. | reverse complement strand
CGGCTGAGATTCAGGCCGTCGAGGTGCGCGAGCTTCGGATCGCTGCGATCGGTGATGCGGGCCACGGGCAACCAGGCGGTCGAGCCATCGTTGGGAACTTGCGGCAGGAACGCCGTGAGCCAGCGCGCGAACTCGCGCGGCTCGAGCACGCGTCGCACGAAATCCGCTTCCGCGAGGCACGGCGATAGAAAATCCTGGCCGGACGGCTCGTATGCGAGCGGGCAACCCTTGTCCGGCAGATAGAACTGCTTCGCCTTGTCGCGCAGCAGCGCTTCCATCGTCGCGTCGTGCGTCGTGCGGGCCCAGTCCCAGATCAATCCGAATCCGAAGGCGGTCTGGTCGTGCTCGCCGATGCGAATCGGATAACCGAGCTTCGGCAGCCAGGTGGAGATCTTTTTCGCTCCGGCGGCTTCGAGCGGTGCGAGCGTCGCGGCCCACTCGCGGAATTGCGGATCGTCCGAGGTGCGCAGCTCCGCAGCGAGTTGCAGCAGCCACGCGACGCCGTACGGCCGCTCGAACGAATCGCGACCCGGAGTCGTGATGTAAGTGACTTCGGCCGCGATGTTCTGCGGCGTCAGGCTCTTTGCCAGCGCGGCGCGTGCCAGCTTCGCGACCTCCGAATTAGGGAAGAGCTTGATGGCGCGAGCGAGCAGCCAGTGACCGTGCACGGATGAGTGCCAGTCATAGCAGCCATAGAACGCGGGCGTGAGTTGCCGCGGCGGTTTGAGATCGGCATCGCTCGTCATGAAGTGCGCGATCTTGTTCGGGTACTCCTTGTGCACGCAGTCGAGCGCGAGCTGCGCAAAGCGAGCGGCGGAGGCTTCGTCCAGGCCCTCAGCGCGAACGGCACCGGTGAGCGCGCAAGAGGCGAGCAACCCGATCAGCAGTCGATGCATATGCAATCCTGATTCAGAGGATCAGTGAGTGAGGACGCGGCCCGGCTTCGCGCCGGTCGTTCGATCCTCACTCCACACTTTTACGCCGTTGACGAACACAGCCTTGATTCCCACTGGCAGCTCCTGCGGCTGCGCGAACGTGGCGCGGTCGATGACCGTCTCCGGATCGAACAACACCAGGTCTGCGTACGTTCCCTTGCGCAGCGTGCCGCGGTCGCGCAGGCCGAGTCGCTGCGCGGGCATGGAAGTCATCTTGCGAATCGCCTCCGGCAGCGTGAACCAGTGCTTCTCGCGCACGAAGCGCCCGAGTACGCGCGGAAACGTGCCCGCGCCGCGCGGATGCTGGCCGTCAATGCCGCCGTCGCTCGCGACCATGACCCACGGCTGTTTGTAGAACAGCTCGATGTCGGCGTCCGTCATCGACTTGGCGATGATCAGCGCGTCGTCGTTCGCCGCGTTGCCCTCGCGGATGATGCGAATGAACATCTCGATGGGATCGATGTGCTCGCTCTGCGCCAGCTGCTCGATGGTCTGCTGCTCGTAGCGCTTGTTCGCAGCGAAGTTGGCAATCGTGATGTTGCCGGCACCGCCGACCGCGGCGAGCGCTTCCTTCACGCTCGGCGGCGACTCGTACTGCTTGTCGGGGACGAGCACCTTGATCGTCGAATACCACGCATCGTAGGGATAGCAGTCCGCGAGAAAGTCCAGACCGCCACGGCGCGCGTCTTCGATCACACGGACATATTCGGACGCCTTGCCCCAGACGCTCACGGTGCCGAGCTTGATGTGCGAATGCTGAACCGGGATGCGAGCGCGCTGCCCGATCGCGATCTCCTCGCTCAGCGCTTCGAACGAGCGATCGGCTTCGTCCCTGACGTGCGTCATGTAGAAACCGCCGCGCTTCGCCGCAGCCGCGGCCACTGCGACCATCTCGTCGGTGCTGCTGTAGCTTGCAACGTCATACTCGAGCCCGCTCGACAGACCGAATGCGCCTTCGCTCATGCCTTGCCCGACGAGCTTCGCCATTGCGGCCACTTCGGTGGGTCGTGCGACGCGCCGGAAGTCCTTCTGCATGACTTGCGCACGTACTGTCGCGTGGCCGACAGCGACTGCGAGATTCAGCGCAGCAGGACTGCGACGACGCGCGTCCAGCCAAGAACCGATCGGCCACGGCGAGCCACCGTCTGCGCCGAGCAGCACCGTCGTGATGCCTTGTGCAATCTGCGTGGTCGCCAGCGGATCGCGGTCGAGGCCTTCCTCGGAATGGTTGTGGATATCGATGAACCCGGGCGCGAGCACCAGGCCTTTGGCGTCGAGCACTTCTTCGCCGCGTTTGGGCTGGAAATCGCCGATCGCAGCGATCCGATCGTCGGTGATCCGCAC
>CADEEJ010000428.1:0-1099 GCA_902826315.1 uncultured Steroidobacter sp. | reverse complement strand
GGCGCGTTCAGCGCACGTTTGCACGACCTGGTGGTCGAGTCGTTCTCGACGGACCCGGGCGCTGCCGGTTTCACCGTGCATTATCAACCCGTCGTACGCCTCGACGACGGCATGGTCGTCGGGGTCGAAGCGCTGGCTCGCTGGCGGCACTCGACGGCCGGCGACATCGCGCCGAACATCTTCGTGCCGGTCGTGGAGCGCGCGGGACTGTCCAGCGAGCTCGACAATTTCGTACTCGACCGGGCCTGTGCCGACCTCGCCACGCTCAAGGTCCTCTACGGCCCCGACGTCAGCGTGCACGTCAACATCTCGGCGAGCAGGCTCGGCGGCGCACAACTCCTGGCGGCAGTCGAGTGGTCGCTGTTGCGGCATCGCCTGCGGCCCGCACGCCTGTGCCTGGAGATCGCCGCTATCAGTGGCATCACCGATCTGCATGCGGCCGCGGACAGCGTGCGGCAGCTGCGAGCGCGAGGAGTGCGTGTGGCGCTCGCCGCGCTCGGCTCGAGCTTCGACGTGCTCGATCAGCTACGTGCTCTGCCGCCGGTCGATCTCGTCAAACTCGACGCGACACTGGTGGTATCGGACATCGACCGTTGGGACTCCGCGGCGCTGTGGCGCTCGACCATCGACGCGTGCGACGAGATGTCTATCGGCGCGATTGCCGTAGGCATCGAGGCATCGGCCCAGGCGGTCACGCTCCAGCGGATGAAGTGTCGTCTAGGTCAGGGTTACCTGTATGGGCCGCCATTGCCATTGCCGCAGCTGCTGCGGCATGTTCGCGAGTAGCGAAGAACGCCAGCACGAACAGCGCACCCAGCACCAGGTCGACGCAGCCGAACCCCAGCGTCATCGTCGTTACGCGCTGCTGCATGAACAGCACGATCGCCGGCACGCCGTAGGCCAGTTTTTCCAGCACTGAGATCAGCATCAGCGGACGGTAGTGCAGCGGATTGCGGGCGATCGCGAGGAACACGAGCTGCCATGCGAGCGTGACGCCGATGAACCCGTAGAAGAACTCCGGGTGCGTGATCGCCGGCGGATCGTTCTGCGCGATCTGCGCCTCCGCGAAGTACAACGGCGCGATGACCACGATGCCGTA
>CADEEJ010000427.1 GCA_902826315.1 uncultured Steroidobacter sp. | reverse complement strand
AGCCGGCGAAAACCCGCCCGCGCTGTCACCGCTCGCGACCCGTCGCTCGGATTCATTAGTGAACGCTGACTCAAAAAGCTAAGAACCGTAGGAACTGCATAGAGGCACTATCAAATCCAGTGCCCAACGTTCTGCGCTCCCGGAACGGAACTCTGAAAAGACGATGAAGCGTCTCTCGCCGCGGCAGCGTCGATACCAACTGCTCGTAACCCGGAAGCGGACGAGACGTCATGTTCTCGCCAAGGCGAGAGCAAAGATACGGCGGGGCGGTATCCCCAAGGTGGCCGACAGGGCTGCCAAGCGGAAGCTGTCCAAAGGCTCCGTTGTCATTCGCATTGCTGCACCCCGTTACTTCTTCGTCGGGTCGTCGGCTGACCGACGCCGCTGTCTCCAGTTCTTCGACCGCATTCGGATGGTTGTCATTGATCGGAAGTTGAAGGCGCATGTCGATTTCAGTCGAACACGACGCATGATGCCGTGCGGAACCTTGCTGTTTCTCGCAGAACTCGAACGAATGCGCCGGTTCTTTCCAGGCAGGGACATGTTTAGCTGCAACTATCCGGCGAACAGAGTCGTCGAGCAGGTGCTTCAACAGGTGGGCCTTCTAGATCTCTTGGCAAAGAAGGCACGACAGGTTGCAAGTGACTTCGACGAGACGGTTCGCCACTGGCGCTATGCGACCGGCAACGCAGTTGAAGGTGCAAAGGTCGAGCCACTGGTTGATTCCCTTGAAGGTCGACTTACTCCGGCTCTTACTCAAGGATTGTTCGTAGGCCTGACAGAAGCGATGACGAATTGTTCCCACCATGCCTACATCGCCGACCGCGGAGATGGTCTGGACAAGACGTCTCAACATCGTTGGTGGATGTTCTCGCAAGAAAAGGACGGTCTGCTGTCTGTGTGTTTTTGCGATCTGGGCATTGGAATCCCAAAGTCGGTCGCTCAATCGGGACTCTGGGACCGCAGCATCATTTCCAAGATCTTTGACCTTCTGGGGTTTACATCCGAGACGGAGTCACGACTGATCAGGGCAGCCTTGGAATTAAACCGCACCAGAACTAGCCAGCCGCATCGTGGCAAGGGATTGCCACAAATTCTTGACGTGGTCCGGACCGTTGAGTCAGGGTTCCTGCGCATTCATAGTAATAGGGGGATGTATTCGTTTCAGAACCAAGTCGAGTCCATGATCGATTTTTCTGGTTCAATTAGGGGTACGCTCATCCAGTGGAACATACCGCTACCCGCGGACGTCCAAATGTCGTTGCCGCTTGTAGATCCGCCGCATGAATAGCAATTCCATCAACATTGCACGGGACTTTTCGAAGTATCCGGCCGGTCGTTACAAATCGGATGGGCCATATTCCGGAGAGTTGTGCAGGGTCAGATTGTTCGTCCCCGCACTCAAGAAGTCTGACAAGCTTCTCATCGAGTTGGACGGGACTCGGGGGTACGGGTCGTCCTTCTTGGAAGAGGCGTTCGGAGGATTGGTGCGCGTCGAGGGCTTTGCCGAAAATGACCTGAAATCGCGGATAGAGCTCAAATCGTTTGATGAGAGCCTCATCCAGGAAATTTGGGGTTACATCGGTGACGCGCAGAGAGTGCAGACGACCAACTGACGCATGTGCTGCGAGGCTTGCGATTCAGCCGGGTTGCTCGAAATCTCAGGTGCCGTCGTACCTTGGCTCCTTGTCATTGCAGGTTGGTTCTTCGTTGCTCGTGACAACAACAAACGAGAGAGACGGAAGGAGCTGCGAGCCGCGCTTTCTCAACTGACCGAGAAGATCCGACGGTGCGAGCAGGACGCTCACGAATACTGGATGTCCTCGGCGGGTAGCGAGCGCGCCATAGCCCTGGGAATTGGTCTCAAGCGACTCCTGCAGTCCATCGCGGCAGAGCGCTCGCGACTTCAGCAAGAGTGCAAGATGGGCGACTCAACAGATGAGTTGATCGCGTACCGACGAGCCGTGACGGGTGGTGACTTCGAGCAGCAGTCAAGGCAGCCGAGCAGCAGTGCTTCTGAGCGACTGCAGGAGATCTCGGAATCAGCCGTCGATCTGGTGGAAAAACTCGAAGCTGAGTTTGCCCGCTTCACCAAGAGGTAACCGTCGGCATTTTGTCTCAAGTGTTAAAGCCTCAAGTTGATGCGGCTAATGGTTCCACCAATTCCGAGGCTATATAGAAACGGTTTCCGTTCGCTACGATTGATACGTGCGAACTTTCTGAGTGAGCGACAGATGAGGTCTGCAGTGTCTGCCGCCGTCGCTTGTCCTCCTGTGAAAACAAATGCACCCGCTGCGGCCGCCGTCAGCGCTTGTTTCTCCAACTCACGATACCGAACGCGCTGATCTCGCATCAGAATCAGCTATCCGTGGGCTGCCGCCAATGGAAGCCACTGTTCGTCTGCCGCCCCGAGTCCTGCGAGATCCTTGGGCGTGCGGACCTGCGCGCCCGCGACAGCCATCGCAGCCACTAGCACACGCGAGTAAATCGACTCGTCGAGATAGAAAACCGTCTGCTCAAGCAGCTTGGCGGTCGAACTCGCAGCGGATTGCTTCTTCGATGGCTTCCGATTGCGCGCCATAGTCCTTGGCCAAGTCGGTCACGCTGTCTCCTGCTTTGAATCGGTCTGCCAGGATGCTGGTGGGCACAGCAGTACCGACCAACACCGGGCGACCGAATGCAATGCGCGGGTCCATGACGACGGATTTGATGGCTTCCTTGTCAGCTTGCTTGCGAGTGAACGGGTAGAGGCGGACCGGGACGCCCTGGGCGTCGCGATCGATTCGCTGGAGATGGACACGAATCAGGTCTGCGATCTCAACCTGTCCGCCCTTGGACACGTTGAGGATGCGGTCCAGGACTTCCACGAAGAGGTCCACGCCTTGTGTCGCGAACTGGGCTTGCGCCAGCGGTCGATCCATATCGAGGCGCTTGCTCACGTATCGCACTGCCTCACGCACCTTGGGCAGCGGGATGCGGTGCTCGCGGCGGATCGCAGACAAGACGTGGGCCTCGATCATGTTCATGAACGAGAGCCCCTCAGAGCGCTTCCCGTCCAGTCGGATGACTGGTCGGAAACCACGCTGGCCAAGGCACCACGCACGCAATGTCGTGACGGGGATGCGCAGGTAGTGGGCGGCTTCAACGAACGGATAGGCCGGTGTTGTCAGCAGAGCGGTGCGCTTGGATGACATGTGCCCCTCCTTGTTCGCTGGGATCGAGCCGGAGCGGGCGCATTGTGGCATACCGCTTGGCGCCTTCACGCGCGTGCTGGATGCATCGGCCCTAGCTCTCACGGGTATCTCCAAGCATGGCGCCGGATCGTAGGCGAGACTGCTGGCAGTCGGATTTCGATAAACGGGGACATTCATCGAGTTTTGCACCTAAGACATCACCTGTTTCTGGGGCTGCCCACGCAGCCCATTCCCAAATGCGAACTGGAGCACTGTCGCAACCGGTCGGTTTTACATAGTCTTGCGGC
>CADEEJ010000426.1 GCA_902826315.1 uncultured Steroidobacter sp. | reverse complement strand
GTCCAGTCGGTGTAGTGCGAGAGCGCATTCACCGTCTTGATCGACATCATCGGACCCTCGAACGTCGACATGCCGTAGAACGACAGCGACACGACCAGGAACTTCATGACCGGATCGGTGCGGACCTTGTGCCACGCGCCCGACATCGTCATGAAGCCGTTGATCATGCCGCCCCACGAAGGAGCGAGCAGGATCAGCGAGAACACCATCCCGAGGGATTGCGCCCAGTCCGGCAGCGAGGTGTATTGCAGGTGGTGCGGGCCGGCCCACATGTAGATCGAAATGAGCGCCCAGAAGTGCACGATCGACAGCCGATACGAGTAGATCGGCTTGCCGACCTGCTTCGGCACGAAGTAGTACATCATCCCGAGGAACGCGGCGGTGAGAAAGAAGCCGACCGCGTTGTGCCCGTACCACCATTGCACCATGGCATCGACCACGCCCGAGTAAACGACATAGGACTTGGTCGGCGAGACCGGAATCGCAATGTTGTTGACGATGTGCAGGACCGCGATGGTGATGACGTACGCAGCGAAGAACCAGTTGGCGACGTAGATGTGCTTGACCTTGCGCAGCGCGATCGTGCCGAAGAACACCACCGCATAGGCGACCCAGACGACGGCGATCAGCAGGTCGATCGGCCATTCCAGCTCGGCGTACTCCTTGCTCGGCGTGATGCCGAGCGGCAGCGTGATCGCAGCGAGCACGATCACCAGCTGCCAGCCCCAGAACGTGAACGCAGCGAGACGGTCGGAGAACAGCCGCACGTGACAGGTGCGCTGGACGATGTAGTAGGAGCTCGCGAACAACGCGCTGCCACCGAAAGCGAAGATCACGGCGTTGGTGTGCAGCGGCCGCAGCCGGCTGTACGTCAGCCACGGAACATCGAAGTTGAGCGCCGGCCACAGCAACTGGGCGGCGATCAGCACGCCCACGGCCATGCCGACGATCCCCCACACGACCGTCATGATCGCGAACTGGCGTACGACCTTGTCGTTGTAATGCGCTGGCGTGGAAATCACTGCGGACATCGGCGGCTCTCGGTCAGTGAAGAACGTGCGAGACCTTACAGGGCCGCATGCCGCAGCGAATTACGGGGAGCCCGAAAACGACTCCGCAGTACCCCGGACACAGGCGCTCGAATCGACGCGTCGCCGGTCATGTTCCGGTGCGACTCAGGGAATGTCTGATAGCTGGCGTGGTTGAAGTTGTCGTCTGGGAGCTGCGTGGCGGCCGCAGGATGGGGTACATCTGGCAGTCGTTCCGGTCATCTACGTAGAGCACCGTGACCTCTCACGGCTGGCATCTCGATGAATGGATGTCACGCTCGCGTCATGAATCGCATACTGATCGTTGTCGCTCTGCTCTGCGTACAGCCCGCGTGGTCGGCGGACTATGCCGCCATGTCGGGTGCGGAGCTGTATCACAGGTTCTGCGCATCGTGTCACGGCCCCGAAGGTCGCGGCGATGGCCCAGTAGCAGCGTCGCTGCGTGTCGAGGTGCCGGACTTGACGCTCACCACCCGCCGCGCCCGCGGCGCGGAGCAGCGAGAACGGATCGCTCGCATCATCGATGGGCGATACATCATCGGCGCACACGGCACGCGAACCATGCCAGTTTGGGGAGAAGACTTTGCGAGGCTCGAGATCGGCAATCCCGACGCCGAGCGCTCCGCGCAGACAATCATCGGGCGGCTCGCCGACTACATCGGCAGCTTGCAGCGCCCGAAATCCGACTGACCGGGCTGGCGAGGAGATCTGCAGTGAGAACCAAACAGTGGCGCACGATCATGGTCGTTGTCACGAACCCATTCGCGCGCGAGCAGCTTGCCGCAACCAAGGCCGCAGCGGTGGCGCGACGTTGCGGTGCGCGAGTAGTGCTGTTCAACACGTTCATGATCCCGCAGCCGGTGACGGACGCGCCGCTGGATTCCAGCGACGCGATCCTCGCATCGGCTATCCGCCAGCGCCGCGCAGCCCTGCGGACGCTGGCGTCGGGTCTGCGGATGCCTCGCGATACCGAGTGTGTGGTCCGGTGGGACTACCCGATCGACGAAGCGATCGTCCGGCAGGTGCGCAAGACGAAACCGGATCTGCTATTCAGCGAGTCGCATCGGCATGGCCGGCTGGCGCGCCTCGTGCTTGCCAATACGGATTGGCTGCTGATCCGCGATTGTCCCTGCGCGTTGTGGTTCGTGCGCTCGAAAGCGCTGCCCAAGAGCCCGCGCTTGCTCGTGGCCGTCGATCCGCGGCACGCGCACGCGAAACCCGCCAGGCTCGACGATCGGCTGTTGCAAGCAGCGTCGGAGTTTACTCGGCAGCTGGGCGGGCGTATCGGCGTAGTGCATGCATACGAACATCTTGTGGATGCAGTGCCGGGCGTATTGCGTCGTCCCATTCGGTCGTCGCAACGGTCTGCCGGGGCGCGCCGCTTCGTCGCGACGACCACCGAGCTCGTGACGAAGCTCGCCGGGAAATATGGCCTCGGCGCGGACCAATGCGCGGTCCGTGAAGGTCCCGCCGATGAAGTGGTCGCCGCAGCAGCAGAGCGCCTCGATGCGGACGTACTGGTCATGGGTGCGGTCTCGAGGAGCCTCCTGGCTCGCCCGGTGATCGGCAATACCGCCGAGCGCGTGATCGATCACGTGGACTGCGACGTCTTCATCGTGAAGCCGCGCATGGCGGTGGCGGTCAAGCGCCGGCCGAGGCATCCCCGCCGAGCGTCAAGTGCATCTTTACGAGGTGAGCGACCGAGCGCGCGCCCATTTTCTCCATGACGTTGGCGCGATGAATCTCGACCGTTCGCTCGCTCAGGCCGAGGTCGATCGCGATGACCTTGTTCGCCTTGCCGTCCACCACGTGCCCCATCACTTCGCGCTCGCGCGGCGTCAGCGACTCGGCACGCTGACTGAGATCCGCGAGCCGCTCGACGCTCTCGCGGTTCTGCGCGTCCTGCTTGAGGGCCGCGTTGATCCGATCGATCAGGTCCTGGTCGCGGAACGGCTTCTGCAGGAAGTCGAATGCTCCGTCCTTCATCGCCTGCACGGCCATCGGAATGTCGCCGTGACCCGTGATCAGGATGACGGGAAGCATCGAGCCATTGCGGTTCAACTGCTGCTGTAGCTCCAGCCCGCTCATTTCCGGCATGCGCACGTCGAGCACCAGGCAGCTCGCCTGGTTCGGATCGTACTTCGCGAGGAACTCGCTCGGGCGGGAGAACGCCAGCGGCTGGTAGCCCACCGTCGTCATCAGAATCGTCAATGCGCGACGCATGCCGTCGTCGTCATCCACGATGTAGACGGCCGGCTTGCGCTTCGCTTCCTTCGCGGCTACCGGATTCGTCATTGCGCAATCTCCTCTTCCTTGACGTAGGCGGGCAGGCGCAGGCGGAAGCGCGTGCCGCCATCCGCAACGCTCTCGAAGTCCAGCGAGCCTTCGTGCAATTCGGCGATCGCACGGCTCGACGCGAGCCCGAGGCCGGT
>CADEEJ010000425.1 GCA_902826315.1 uncultured Steroidobacter sp. | reverse complement strand
TCAGGCGGCCGAGCGTTTTCGGCCCGAGGCGCGGGAACAGCACGATCGAGCTCGGACGATTGCCCGGATGCAGCTTGTGCGGCGTGAGCCGCGCGATTTCTGCTGGCGCCAGCCCTCTGGCCGTCAGGTCGGCGCGCACCTGTTGTTCTGTCTGGCCGAACGCGAACGCCTGCGCCTGGGCAAAACAGTTGGCGAGCGCGAGGTTCTGCTGCTCTTGATACTGGCTGGACGCGTTCACGGGCGCCAGAAAGTCGAGCGCCACGTTCGCCGTTCCCTGGTGCAGCAGCTGGAAGAACGAATGTTGCGCATTTGAGCCGGGTTCGCCCCACAGCACCGCACCGGTGTCGTGCTCGACAGGCGCGCCGCCGAGCGTCGTACGCTTGCCGTTCGATTCCATTTCGAGTTGCTGCAGATACGCCGCGAAGCGATGCAGGCGCTGGTCATAGGGCAGCACGGCCAGCGAATCCATGCCGAGGAAGTTGCGATTCCACACGCCGATCAGGCCCATCAGCGCCGGCAGGTTCTGCTCGAGCGGCGTCCCGGCGAAATGACGGTCCATCTCGTGCCCGCCTTCCAGCATCAGCTCGAACTGATCCATGCCGAGCGCGAGCGCAACCGACAGTCCGACCGCCGACCACACCGAGTAGCGGCCGCCGACCCAGTCCCACATCGTGAAGCGGTTCTGCGGCGGAATCAGGAATGCATCCATTGCTTTCGCGTTCGTCGACACTGCGGCGAAGTGCCGAGCCGGCGCGCCCTCACCGAGCCGGTCGACGATCCACTGGCGGGCGAGCTTCGCGTTCGTCAAGGTCTCCAGCGTCGTGAAGGTCTTCGAGCACACGACGAACAACGTGCGCGCGGGATCGGCCTTCTCCAGCACGTCGCCGAGCTGCACGCCATCGATGTTGGACACGCAGTGCAGCCGCAGATTGCGATTACGGAATTTCGCCAGCGCCTCGGTCGCCATCACGATGCCGAGATCCGAGCCGCCGATGCCGATGTTGACGATGTCGGTGAAGGTCTTGCCGGTGGCGCCGTGCACACGGCCGCCGTGCACGCCGTCGACGAAGCTGCGCATCTTCGCCAGACTCGCCCGCACTTCGGGCATCACGTCCTGGCCGTCGACCAGGATCTGCCGGTCCGAGCGCTCGCGCAGCGCGACGTGCAGCACCGCGCGGTTCTCGGTGGTGTTGATCTTCTCGCCGGCGAACATTGCGGCGATCTTCTGGTCGAGGCCGCGCGCGCGCGCGAGCTCGATCAACAAGCGGATGGTTTCACTGTCGAGCAGCTGCCGGGAGAAGTCGAAAAGCAGATTCAGATCGGTGCGCGAGAACTTGTCGAAACGCAGCGAGTCGGCTGCGAACAGATCGCGCAGGTGCCGTTGCCGCAACTGGCGCGCATGCGCGGCGAGCGCTTGCCATTGGGCTGATTGCACGAGGGAGCTCATGTGCTGACGATACTGCAAATGCCATTGCGCAGGACGTAGCGGTCGCCGGTGTGCGGACACACTGCTTCGCCATTGCCGGCTAGCGGCAGAGCAAGGCGCTCGCCGTAGCGGCTCATCCATCCCACCTGACGGCCGGGCACCCCGACCATCAGCGCAAATGCCGGCACGTCGCGATTGATCACGCAACCTGCGCCGACGAACGCATGCTCGCCGACGGTGACGCCGCAGACGATCGTGCAATTGGCACCGAGCGTCGCGCCGCGCTTGATCAGCGTGTCGCGATACTCGTCCTTGCGGCTCACGGCCGAACGCGGATTGTAGACGTTGGTGAATACCATGCTCGGCCCGCAGAACACATCGTCCTCGAGCGTCACGTTGTCGTACACCGAGACGTTGTTCTGGATCTTGACGTTGTTCCCTATGCGCACGCGGTTGCCGACGTAGACGTTCTGGCCCAGCGAGCAGCCGCCACCGATCACTGCGCGCGCACTGACGTGCACCCAGTGCCAGATGCGCGTGCCTGCGCCGATCGACGCGCCTTCGTCGACGATCGCGCTCGGATGCACCTGGGCTGGCAGCACTAGAACTCCAACGGCAACGCTACGCGCCGGCCGTCACGGGCCGACAAGTAGCTGGCGATCAGGATCTCGAGCGAGCGCAAGCCTTCCCGCCCGTCGGTCTCGGGCTCCGCCTCGCCGCGCAGCACCTTGATCACGTTGTCGTAGTAGAGCGGATGTCCGAAGCCGTACACCGACGTCGTCTCGTAGCTCGCCGCGCGCACCTGATCGTCGTCGGCGTCAGGCTCGGCGAATTGCCATACCTGAACCTCGTTCACCGCGACGCCGCCGATACGTGCCGTGCCCTGCTCGCCGATGATCGTAATGGAGCCTTCGAGGTTTTTCGGGAAGGTCAGCATCGTGACGTTGATCGAGCCGAGCGCGCCGGAGCGCCAGCGCACGCCGACCGTGGCGGTATCTTCAACCTGGATGTTGCGCGCCAGAGTCGCCACGTACGCCTGCACGCTCTCGACCGGCCCGATCAGCCAGTCGACGAGGTCGATGTAGTGGCTCGCCTGGTTCATGAGCGCCCCGCCGTCGAACTCCCACGTGCCGCGCCACTTCGCGCTGTCGTAGTACGACTGGGGCCGCGACCAGAAGACGTTGATGGTCACCATGTGGATGCGACCGAACCGCCGCTTGTCGATGGCGCGCTTGAGCAGTTGCAGCGTCGCGTTGCGACGGTTCTGCTTGACGACGAACAGACGCACGCCGGCTTCGTCGCACGCACGCACCATGCGCAGCCCGTCCTGCCAGCGAGTCGCCATCGGCTTCTCAGTCATCACATGGCGACCGGCACGCGCAACCTGGATCGCCTGCTCCGGATGGAACCCGCTCGGCGTGCACAGCGCCACCACATCGACCTCGGTTCCAGCAAGCAGAGCGCCGAGAGAGTCGTAGCCCCGAACGCCGTACTTGGCAGCAGCGGCTTGCAGCGCCGTCGGATCGTTGTCGCATACAGCGACGAGCTCGAGCGCTTGCTTGTGCGCCTCGATGGCACCGAAGTGATTGGTGGCGATTCGTCCACAGCCGACAACGGCAATGCGAATGCGACGATCGGTGATTACGGTCTTGCCGAGAGGCATGCTCATGTCTTTCCGTAGTAACCCACATACCAGCGCACGAAGCGCTCCACACCGACCTCGACGGGCGTCGCCGGCCGGTAGCCGACATCACGCACGAGATCGTCGATATCAGCGAACGTATCGGGCACATCGCCGGGTTGCAGCGGCAGCAGGTTCTTCTGCGCCTCGCGACCCAGGCTGCGTTCGATACACTCGATGTAGCGCATCAGCTCGACTGGCTGATTGTTGCCGATATTGTAGAGGCGATACGGCGCGTTGCTAGTACCCGGATCGGGATCGTCGCTGTTCCACGACGCATTCGCAGTCGCGACGCGGTCCGCCGCGCGCACCACGCCCTGGGCGATGTCGTCGACGTATGTGAAGTCACGGCGGTGATTTCCATAGTTGAAGACGTCGATCGGCTTGCCGGCGAGGATGTTCTTCGTGAACAGGAACA
>CADEEJ010000424.1 GCA_902826315.1 uncultured Steroidobacter sp. | reverse complement strand
CGGCGCGTGCCGTCCGCGGCAACGTCGGATTCGATCGTGATCGCCAACGCCGGGCACACCGCCTCGCATAGCTTGCAGGCAATGCAACGTTCCTGGCCGTTCGGATAGCGACGCTGCGCATGCAGGCCGCGATAGCGCGGCGACTGCGGAGTCTTCTCTTCCGGGTACTGCACCGTGATGTTCGGCCGCAGCGCGAACTGACGCAGCGTGACACCGAGCCCGACCAGCAGCTCGGTGAGGAAGAACGTCTTCAGGAAGCTCGCGGGTGTCTTCATGTCACTTCGACCATGGGCCGATTTCGTACAGCTTGAGCACGCCTTCCACCGTGATCCACACGAGCGTCACCGGAATGAACACCTTCCAGCCGAGCCGCATGATCTGGTCGTAGCGGTAGCGCGGGAACGTGGCGCGGAACCACAGGAAGCAGAACAGGAAGAACGAAACCTTGAGGAACAGCCAGATGAAACTCGCGGCGCCCAGCCAGGCGAGCCAGCCCGGCAGCGGCCAGCCCTCGAACGGCGACAGCCAGCCGCCGAAGAAGAACACCGAGGTCAGCGCCGAGATCAGGATCATGTTCACGTACTCGGCGACGAAGAACACGGCGAATGCCATGCCCGAGTACTCGACATGGAAGCCGGCGACGATCTCCGACTCGCCCTCGACCACGTCGAACGGCGCGCGGTTCGTCTCGGCGAGGCCGGAGATGAAGTACACGACGAACAGCGGTAGCAGCCACCAGATGAAGAAGCTGAAATGCCCGCCGCGCTGCGCCTCGATGATTTCGCCGAGGTTCAACGAGCCCGCGGCCATCACCACGCCGACCAGCGCAAACCCCATCGCGATTTCGTACGCGACCATCTGCGCCGCGCCGCGCATCGCACCGAGCAGCGCGTATTTCGAGTTCGTCGCCCAGCCGGCGAGGATGATCCCGTACACGCCTGTCGAGGTGAGGGCGAGCAGGTACAGCACGCCCGCATTCACGTTCGCGACCGTGAAGCCCGGCCACAACGGCATCACGGCCCAGGTGCAAAGCGCCGGAATCAGCGCGAGGAACGGCGCCAGCAGGAACAGGAATTTGTTCGACTTCTCCGGAAGGATGATTTCCTTGACCAGCAGCTTCAGCACGTCGGCGAACGGCTGGCCGATGCCCATCGGCCCGACCCGGTTCGGGCCGATGCGTGCCTGGATCGAGCCGATCACGCGCCGCTCGATCAGCGTCAGGAAGGCCATGCCCAGGATCACGGTGATGAACAGCACGAGCGCGACCACGCCGTACCAGAACACCACCTGCATCCACGACGGCAGGAACGGCGTCAGCAATTCTGTAACGAACTGCGGGACGCCGCTCATGAGCGACCTCGCGATCCGCCGCCGCGCGCTTCGCTGGTCGCCTGCAGAGCGCTCGAACGGCGCACTGTCGCGTCGATCGAGTAGATCGGCACGTCACGCGGTGTAACGCCCTCGCCCGTCGCTCCGCCCAGTGCGAGCTTGGACTGCAGCGTGCGCGCCGACGGCTTGATCGCGAACGCCGGCGTCGCTTCGAGCTGCTTGCGGACTTCTTCCAGGATCTGGTCCGAGCTCGTGTAGTCGAAGCCGGGCAGATTCAGCAGATTGCCGAGCACGCGCAGCACCTTCCAGGCCGGGCGCGCTTCGCCCACAGGTGACGCCGCACCGGGCACGCTCTGCCAGCGGCCTTCGAGGTTGACGTAGGTGCCCGAAGTCTCCGCGAACGTGCCGATCGGCAGGATCACGTGCGCGAATTCCTTCGCGGTCCCGTACGGCGACAGCGCGACCACGAGCTCCGCGGCCTTCAATGCTTCCAACGCCGTGGGCGACGCGATATCCAATGCGGGCTCGATGCCGCCGAGCAGGATGTAGCTCTTCAAGCGCCCGGCGAACATGTCCGCCACGTTCAAGCCGGCCGGCTGCGCAGCGCGACCGCCGAGCACTCGATTCGGCAACACGCCAGCGAGACATGCGGCCACTGAATTGCCGCCATCGGGCAAGTAGCCGAGCGTCGCGCCTGTCAGTTCGGCGAGCGCTCCTGCAACCAATAGCAGATCCGCGAATGCCGGGTCGCGCTGCGCGAGTGCGCCCAGCAGGATCATGCGGCGCGAACCGTCGCCGAGCTGCTGCGCGATTGCACGATGCGCATCGGTCGGATGCGCATGCGCGACGAGCGCTGCAATCGACTCCGGTGCGGCTTTACCGCTGGCCGCGCTCGCAGCTGCGGTGACAGCAACCAGGTGACCGAACAGGTCCAAGCCATTCGCCGCCAGGTAGTTGGCAACCGGGAACAGGTACTCGTAGCTCTGCGGGTTCACGAACGAGATCTTCGCGCCGCGCAGCGCAGCCTTGCGCAGGCGATGCGCGAGCAGCGGCACTTCCTTGCGCACGTTAGATCCGACGATCAGCGCGCTCGTCACCTGCTCCAGTTCCGCGATCGAGCAGCCGAGCGCGGGATAGAGCGGATCGTTCGCGTCATCGCGGAAATCGGTACGGCGCAGACGATGGTCGAGATTTGCGCTGCCGAGTCCGCGCGCAATCCGCGCGAGCAGGTGGAATTCTTCCAGCGTTGCACTCGGCGCTGCGAGCGCACCGATCTGCGCGCCGCCGTGTTGCTTCACGACCTTGCCGAGCCGCTCGGCGACGAGGCCGAGCGCGGTTTCCCAATCGCTCTCCTGCCACATGCCGTTGTCGCGGATCATCGGCTTGAGCGCGCGGTCTTCGCTGTAGATGCCCTGGTAGCTGAAGCGGTCGCGATCGGCAATCCAGGTCTCGTTCACGGCCTCGTTCGGCCGCGGCACGATGCGCATCACGCGGCCGCGCAGCACGTGCGCGAACAGATTCGTACCGACGCAGTCGTGCGGCGACACGAGCGGATGCTGCGTCATCTCCCAAGCCCGCGCGCGGTAGCGATACGGCTTGTTGTTGAGCGCGCCGACCGGGCACAGGTCGATGATGTTGGCCGACAGCTCGTGATCGACGCTGCGCTCGATGAACGTGCCGATCTCGGTGTTCTCGGCGCGGCCGATCGTGCCGAGCTCCTGGAAACCCTGGATCTCCTGCGTGAAGCGCACACAGCGCGTGCAGTGGATGCAGCGGGTCATGTCGGTGGACACGAGCGGGCCGAGGTTCTTGTCCTTCACGACGCGCTTGCGCTCGTTGTAGCGCGAGATGTCGCGGCCGAAGCCCATCGCGAGGTCCTGCAGCTCGCACTCGCCGCCCTGGTCGCAGATCGGGCAGTCGAGCGGATGATTGATCAGCAGGAATTCCATGGTCGCGCGCTGCGCGGCGATGGCCTTCGGCGACTTCGTGAAGACCTTCATGCCTTCGGCGACGGGCGTCGCGCACGCCGGCATCGGCTTCGGCGCCTTTTCGACTTCCACCAGGCACATGCGGCAGTTCGCCGCGATCGTCAGCTTCTCGTGGTAACAGAAGCGCGGCACGTAGACGTCGCCGACATCCGTCACCTGCATGATCATCTGGCCCTTGCGCGCCTTCATCGGCACGCCGTTGACCTCGATGTTGA
>CADEEJ010000423.1 GCA_902826315.1 uncultured Steroidobacter sp. | reverse complement strand
ACCTCGGCGTTCTCGCCGCATCTGCACTTCGGCGAGATCTCCGTGCGCCAGGTGTGGCACGCATTCGGGGCGAAGGACGCCAGGCTGCGCGAGTCGACGTTCGCTGCCGAGTTGCTGTGGCGCGAGTTCGCACACCACTTGATCTATCACTTTCCGCACACCGCGCTCGAGCCGCTCGATCGGCGCTTCGAGCGATTCGCCTGGTCGAGCGATTCTGAGCATTTACGAGCCTGGCAGCGCGGCCGCACCGGCATTCCCATCGTGGACGCCGGCATGCGTCAGCTGTGGGCCACCGGATGGATGCATAACCGCGTGCGCATGATCGTGGCGTCGTTCCTGGTGAAGAACCTGCGCATTCACTGGCTGGAAGGCGCGCGCTGGTTCTGGGACACGCTCGTCGACGCCGACCTCGCGGCGAATACTTTGAACTGGCAGTGGGTCGCGGGCTGCGGCGCCGATGCCGCGCCTTACTTCCGCATCTTCAATCCGCTGACGCAGAGCGAGAAGTTCGACCCGGCGGGCGAATACGTGCGGCGTTGGATTCCGGAGCTGGCGCGTCTCGAAGCGCCGCACGTCCATGCGCCACACGCCGCGCCCGAAGCGGTGCTGCGAGCTGCAGGTGTGCGGATCGGTACGACCTATCCGGCGCCGATCGTCGATCTCGGCGAGTCGCGCCGCGCAGCGCTCGCCGCGTATCAGGCGCTCTAGAAGATATTGCAGCCGGGCCACGCCACGGACACGAGCGTGCGTTCCGACGGATTGTTGAGCCAGAACCGCTCGCCATACTGGCGCACCACGCGGCGGTCTTTGACGTCGGTGGCGCATGTGTTCTTCCAGTTGCCCATGCTCGTCACCAGCGGCTTGCCCTGCCACGCTGCCGGTACGGATGAGGTTTGCGCAGCCGGCCCGAGGTCGACCACGTAGCGAATCATCGCGGCCAGCTCTTTCGCCGAGGCTTCGAACGCCGCCTGCACGCAATCTTCGCCGCAGCGCCAATCGCGATAGCCGACGTAGAAGGGGCCCGGCACCACTTTGCCTTTCTGCAGCACGTCGACATCGATGTAGGCGAGATACAGCTGCTGCTCCGGCACATACGCCGCCTCCGGCCACAGCACGAGCAGCGTGGAGTTGCGCGTCTCGTCGACGACATTCGGCAAATCCACATCCTTGATCCTGCGCACGCTCGCGCACGCGTCACGCGTGCCGGCAGCTGGACATGCAGTGGGCACAATCAGGTGCGTGAGCATGCTCTGGTCGCCCAGTGCCTTTCGCAGCGCATCCGCGTGTCCGCCTTTGCCGATGTGGCTCGCGCGCGAGGCAATGCCGTAGCGAGCGAGCACACCCTTATCCCAGCCGCGGTCCGTCTCATCGATGATGACTACGTTGAGCCCCGGCGCTGCGCCATCGAGCGCGACCGCGTGCGCACTCGCGCCGAGCAGAGCTGCCAGGAGCAGCGATTCCTTGATGCTCATGAAGATCTCCTTATTCTGTCAGGAGCCGTTCGACTTCTTCGGTGAACTCCTTGACGTAGTCGTCATGATGCCGCCCCGTCGCGGGCCCGGCAAATCCGGTGTGAATGCTGCGCACGACCCCTTTGCGGTCGACCAGGATCGAGGTCGGATAGCCATAGATGCCAGTGAGCATCGGCAGCGCCTTGCTGGCTTCGTCCGTTTCGGAGAGCCCGGCGATCAGCGTCGGGAACTCGATGCCGAGATCCTTGCGATAGCCCTGCACGGCACGGGCAGCTTTTGCGAACTCGCCGTGACGCTCGAACATCAGCGCGACGATCTCGAAGCCCTGTTCGCGATGCTCGCGGTAGAAAGGCACCAGGAATTGCGCCTCGTCGTGGCAGTTCGGGCACCACGTGCCGCCGAGCGTCACCAGCACGACCTTGCCGCGGAAGCGCGGATCGCTCAGCGAGAGCGGCTTGCCGTCGGCATCGGGAAAGGTGAAAGCGAAGGGCTGCTTGCTGTCGCGCAGGGTTGTCTGCTTGCCCGCGCCTTCCAGCGTCGCCGCGTCGTTACGTTGCGCGACGACCTTTTCGTGTGACGCAAGCCCCTGCCAGTAGTCGCCTGCCAGCGCACCGTCCGCGCCGACCTTCAACTTGTACAGATACGCGAGCCCGCCGGCGAACGTCGAAACCTGCAGCTCGTCGCCGCGCACCTGACCTTCGAGGAAGCGGTGATCGCCGGTCGGCGTCATGACGCTGCCGGTCACGTGATCGTGCCGTTGCTCGAGCAGCAGGATCGCTTTCGACGTCTCGCCCTGGTCGTTCGTGAAGGTCGCGTCCCAGGTTCCGTCGAGATCGGCGTTGTCGGTGGACGGTTGCGGATAGAAGCGATACGTCTCGCCGAGCTTGGCGGTGAACGGGATCACCTGTTCTTTGCCGCCAGCCTTGATGAGCGTGACGCTGCCTTCGAGTCCGTCGCGACGCATAGTCGCTCGCAGCGAATTCTCGTAGCCGGGGAACATCGCAGTCAGCTCGCCATTCGCGACCTGGACGTTGCTGACTCGTGTGCGTTCCGCACCATTGAGCAGGTAGAGCACGTACTGCTGCTGTTCCTGCGCGACCTCCAGGCCGAACGGCGTATCGCCGCCGGGCAAGCGGAGCACCGCGCGATATACGCCGATCTGCGGCGTATCGACGCGCGGATTGCAGGCAGCGATGCCGATGGCGATTGCGAGAAAAACAGCTCTGAAAAGCGTCCGGCGCATGGTCGGTCTCGTCTGTTCGTTCGCAGCAGTATGCCGCAAGCCCGGCATTTCGCAGGCTTTGTCCGTCGCCATCCGGCGTCGTTGTTGGGAACCGCGCCGACAGAGCATGCGTTCCGA
Source organism: uncultured Steroidobacter sp. (assembly GCA_902826315.1). Lineage (GTDB taxonomy): Bacteria > Pseudomonadota > Gammaproteobacteria > Steroidobacterales > Steroidobacteraceae > Steroidobacter. Next base: position 718 of record CADEEJ010000423.1, on the reverse strand, counting down.
TGGGTAGTCCCCTCAATGACACCCTGAGCCCCTTAGAGGAGGCCGACCTATGAATTTCTGGATGACACGCGCTGCCCCATTCGCGTTCGCAGCTGTACTGCTCGCGGGCTGCGGCGGCGTTTCCGACCTCACGAAAGAACGCGTTGCCCGCAGCGAAACGTCGGTGCAACAGGCACAACAGACCATCGGCAACTCCGAGCAAGGTGCAGTGGAGCTGCAGCGTGCGAAGGAGAACCTCGACTCTGCGCGTCGGGCATTGAAGGACGGCAAGGAACCGCTGGCCGAGCGACATGCACAGCTCGCGCAGCTCGATGCCGAGCTGGCCGTATCGAAGTCGCAGACTGCTTCCGCGCGCAAGGCGGCGGACGAGCTGCTGGCCAGCATCAAGACGCTGCGCCAGGAAACGGAGCGGACGAGCCCGTCGACGGATTTGCAGCCACGTACGACTGACGATCAGTAAGCGGGAGCACACCATGAAGCACAGTTATAGCTTGATTCTCGCAGCCGCCGTCGCGGCGAGCGTTGCTGCATGCAGCTCGACGCCCACTACGATCGAGGAGCTCGAGACTGCGCGCGCCGTGGTGCCGCAAGTCGAGGCATCGCCGCGCGCCGGCGTTGCAGCGTCGAATATCGCCGAGGCACGCCAGGCGCTCGATCGCGCCAACCGCCTCGCGGATAAGCGCGGCAAGGTCGCCGATATTCAGTTCGAGGCGACAGT
>CADEEJ010000422.1:2251-3566 GCA_902826315.1 uncultured Steroidobacter sp. | reverse complement strand
GCGCGATTCGACGTGCCGCTGGCAGTCCTGCACTCGAACCTGAGCGACGGCGAACGACTGGCGGCGTGGCGCAGCGCCGGCGACGGCCGCGCCCGCATCGTCATCGGCACGCGCTCTGCGGTGTTCAGCCCGCTCGCGCGTCCCGGACTGATCGTTGTCGACGAGGAGCACGACGCGTCGTTCAAGCAGCAGGAAGGCTTCCGCTACTCGGCGCGCGACTTGGCGATCGTGCGCGCGCAGCGGCTCAAAATTCCGGTCGTGCTCGGCTCGGCCACGCCGTCGCTCGAAACCTTGCATCGGGCGCAGCGTCAGGCGGAGTGGGTATCGCGACTGCCGCAGCGCGCGGCGGCGAACGCGCAGCCGCCACGCATGGCGCTGATCGACATGCGCGCGCACGGCGAAACGCAGGGGATCGCAACGCCCGCGGTCCTCGCGATCCGCCGGCATCTCGATGCCGACGGCCAGGTGATGCTGTTCCTGAATCGCCGCGGCTACGCGCCGGTGCTGTTCTGTCCCGCCTGCGGTTGGTCCGCGCACTGCAGGCGGTGCGACGCGCACCTCACGGTTCACGGCCGCGCCAACCATCTGATCTGCCATCACTGCGGCTCGCAGCAGTCGATCCCCGAGACGTGCGCCAACTGCGGCCAGCCGGCGAAACCTGTCGGACAAGGCACGGAGCGCATCGAGGAAACAGTCCGACAGCTGTTCCCGGACGCACCGCTCGCGCGCATAGACCGCGACGCGGTGCGCCGCCGCGGCGAGCTGGAAGCCACGCTCGCGCGCGTCGACAGCAAGGAAGTGCGCATCCTCGTCGGCACCCAGATGCTCACGAAAGGCCACGATTTCCCGAACGTGACGCTGGTCGTGGTACTCAACGCCGACCAGGGCCTGTTCAGCGCCGACTTCCGCGCCGGCGAGCGGCTGGCGCAGACGATCGTGCAGGTCGCGGGCCGCGCGGGCCGCGCCGAAAAGCCCGGCGAGGTGCTGATCCAGACGGAGTATCCGGATCACGCATTGCTGAAACTGCTGCTGGAGGGCGGCTATGAAGCGTTCGCGGCCGGAGCGCTGCAAGAGCGCGAACAGAGCGAGTGGCCACCGTTCGCGCGCATCGCATTGCTGCGCGCCGAAGCTGCGACCGCGGTCGCGCCCATGAAATTCTTGCGCGCGGCTCTCGCCCTCGCCCAGCGTGAGACGCTGCGCGGCGTGCAGCTGCTCGGGCCGGCGCCGGCGCCAATGGAACGACGTGCCGGACGCTATCGTGCGCAGCTGCTGCTGCACGCGGCTACGCATTCTCCGTTACAGAAATTCATGAGCA
>CADEEJ010000422.1:0-2151 GCA_902826315.1 uncultured Steroidobacter sp. | reverse complement strand
CGTCGACATGGAGCGCGCGCGCGATGCCGCGCACGGCGATTTCGCCACGAACGTTGCGTTGCAGCTGGCCAAGCCGGCCCGGCGCAATCCGCGGCAGCTGGCGCAGGCGATTCTCGACGCGCTGCCGGCGAGCGAGCTGATCGAGAAGGCCGAGATCGCCGGACCCGGCTTCATCAACTTCCATCTCTCGGCGCAGGCATATCAGCAGGAGCTGTCGCGGATCTTCGCGCTGGGCCCGACGTACGGATACAGCAAGCGCGGCAGCGGCCAGAGCACGGTGGTCGAGTTCGTCTCGGCGAATCCCACCGGGCCGCTGCACGTCGGCCACGGCCGGCAGGCGGCGCTCGGTGACGCGCTCGCCTCGCTGCTGCAGTCGCAGGGCTACCAGGTCAGCCGCGAGTTCTACTACAACGACGCCGGCGTGCAGATCCAGAACCTCGCGCTGTCGGTGCAGGCACGCGCGCGCGGCATCAAGCCCGGCGAAGCGGGCTGGCCGGAAGCCGCGTACAACGGCGAGTACATCCAGGACATCGCCGACGAATTCCTCGCGAAGAAGACCGTGAATGCGTTCGATGGGGAGGCCGTCAAGGCGAGCGGCAAGGTCGACGACCTGGACGCCGTGCGGCGCTTCGCGGTCACCTCGCTCCGTCACGAGCAGGACCTAGACCTGCAGAAGTTCGGCGTGCGCTTCGACGTCTACTACCTGGAATCGAGCCTCTACACCGATCACAAGGTCGAGACGACCGTGAGCGCGTTGGTCGCTAGCGGCAAGACGTATGAGAAGGACGGCGCACTGTGGCTGCGTACGACCGACTACGGCGACGACAAAGATCGGGTGATGCGCAAGTCCGACGGCACCTTCACCTACTTCGTGCCGGACGTGGCGTATCACGTGACCAAGTGGCAACGCGGCTTTCGCGTCGCGATCAACGTGCAAGGCACCGATCACCACGGCACGATCGCCCGCGTGCGAGCTGGCTTGCAGGCGTTGAGCATGGGCATCCCGCAGGGCTACCCCGACTACATCCTGCACAAGATGGTGCGCGTCATGCGCGGCGGCGAGGAAGTGAAGATCTCCAAGCGTGCCGGCGAGTACGTCACGCTGCGCGACCTGATCGAGTGGGTCGGTCGCGATGCCGTACGCTTCTTCCTGGTGTCGCGCCGCGCCGATTCGGAGTTCGTGTTCGACGTGGATCTCGCGCTGTCGCAGAGCGAAGAAAATCCCGTCTACTACGTGCAATACGCGCACGCGCGAGTCTGCAGCGTGTTCCGCCAGCTGACGGAGAAAGGCCACACGCACGATCGCGAGCTCGGCGAACGCAATGTCGCGCGCCTGAGCGAGCCGCACGAAAAAGCGCTGATCCGACGCGTCACGAACTACCCGGAGCTGCTGGAAACCGCGGCGCGCGCGCTGGAGCCGCATCAACTCGCGCACTACCTGCGCGACCTCGCCGGCGACTTCCACACTTATTACAACGCCCACACGTTCATCGTCGACGACGTCGGCCTGCGTAACGCGCGGCTCAACCTCGTCGCAGCGACGCGGCAAGTGCTGGAGAACGGCCTGAAGCTGCTGGGCGTTGCCGCGCCGGAGAAGATGGAGAAGATCTAGGTGGCGCGCGATTACAAGAATTCGAAGAGCCGCAAGGGCGGCTCGGGCAGTCTGTCCGGCGTTGCAGGCTTCGTGGTCGGTCTGGCGCTCGGCCTCGCAGTCGCCGTCGGCGTGTACTTGTTCGATCGCCGGCCGGCAGCACGGCTCGCGCAGGAATCGCCGCCGATGACGCGCGACGAAGCACCTGCCGCGAAGACCGCCAAGCCCGCGCCGGCGTCGCAGGAAGACGAGACGCAGTTCGAGTTCTACGAGATGCTGCCGAAGTTCGAAGTGGTGATCCCGGAACAGGACGGCGGCGCGCCGCCGGCCACGCCGGGAGCAGGGCCGGTGCAGAAGCCCGGCGCGTACATCCTGCAGGCCGGCTCGTTCCGCAATCATGCCGATGCAGACCGCGTGCGTGCGCTGATCGCGATGCAGGGCGTCGAGTCGAAGATTCAGAAAGTGACGATCGATCGCGATACGTGGCACCGCGTGCGCGTCGGCCCGATCACGAACCTGCAGCAGCTGGAAGACACGCGCAGCAAGCTGCGCAACGCGCG
>CADEEJ010000421.1 GCA_902826315.1 uncultured Steroidobacter sp. | reverse complement strand
CAACGCCGAATCCGGCAACTCCGAAAACAACACCGGTTTGCCGATATGAACGGCTTCACCATCGACCAGCGCCGAAATGCCGCGCCCGGTAATGCTCTTGACCTCCGTGGCCGGCAGCAGCTTCAAGCGATCACCCAGTCTTTCACGCGCGCCGTCCACAATTGCGGCGGCCAGCGGGTGATCGCTGTGTTGTTCGACCGCACTAGCAACGGACAGCAGCTCGACCTCGCTCGCACCCGGCGCGGCGACCGCATCGATGAGCTTCGGCTTGCCTTCGGTCAAGGTGCCGGTCTTGTCGAATGCGATGCTGCTGAGCGTCCCCAAGTTCTCCAGAGCGCCGCCACCCTTGATCAACACGCCGCCGCGCGCGGCACGCGCCACGCCACTGAGTACAGCACTGGGCACGGAGATCGCGAGCGCACAGGGACTCGCTGCCACCAGCACCGCCATCGCGCGGTAAAACGTCGCGGCGAACGGCTCATCAATGACGAAACCCGCGAACAGAAGCAACGCCACCAACGCCAGCACTGTCGGCACGAAGATGCGTTCGAAGCGTTCCGTGAACTGCTGCGTCGGAGAACGTTGCGCCTGCGCTTCGGTCACCATCTTGACGACTCTGGCCATGGTCGATTGCGACGCGAGCCGCGCGACCATCACTTCGATCGCTCCACTGCCGTTGATAGTGCCGGCAAACACGCGATGCTCCACGCCGAGCCGATCAAACGCCGCGAGCGCTGCCTGCGGATCTGTGCTCGGCCGCTTGTCCACGGGCACACTCTCGCCCGTGACGGGCGCCTGGTTGACGCTGCTGGTGCCCACGACCACAACACCATCTGCGGGCAGTCGTTCGTTTGGCCGCACCAGCACGACGTCGCCCAGTTGCAGTTCGCTGACCCCTACGCTGCGCGTTTCACCCCCTCGCCGCACCGTCGCCGTATCCGGTGCAAGCTCGGCCAGGGCTTCGATCGCCCGCCGAGCTCGGCCCATCGCGTACTGTTCGAGCGAATGGCCGATGCCAAACAGAAACAGCAATAACGCGCCCTCGCCCCATTTGCCGAGCGCGGCCGCACCGATCGCCGCAATCAGGGTCAAGGTGTCGATGGCGAAGCGGCGCTCGCGCAGGTTCTCGAACGCTTCCTGCGCCGTGAACCAGCCACCGAAACCATAGGCTGCGACGTACAGCGCAGTCGGTAGCCAAGCAGGTCCCGCATCGCGCCAATCCAGCAGCCAGCCGGCAGCGAGCAACAGCCCGGCGAGTACCGCAAAGATCAATTCCGATTTTTCACCGAACGGACCCGCCGCGGCGTGGTCGTGGTCGGCATGTTCAGTGCTGCCCGGCAGGTCCGCGGCAGCGCGCAAGGCCGGTTCGGTGGTTTGAATGGGATCAAACTCGATGCGCACTGCGCCCGAGGCAGCGACATCCGCTTCGAACACGCCCGGTACCTTACGCAGCGTTGCAGCGATACGGCTCGCAACGCGCGACTGTGTCGGGGCGCCGATGTCGAGCAGCAGATGTGCAAACTTCGCTGAGATCTCAGCGCCCGCCGCATGAGCAAGCTCGCGTACGCGACCCAAAGAAATCGTCGCGGGATCGTAATGAACGCACAGCTCTGGCGCTCTGCCATCGATCCCGACGACATGGACCTCGGCAATCCCAGGCCGACCCTGCAACAGCGCAATCAAGCGCGTGACACAGCGATCTCGCGCAGGATCAACGCCTGGCAGCAGCAACGGCAGGTTGATTCGAAATGTGCGGCGCGCGGGCATGGGTAACGTCTCAGATCAGGCGAGCTGCTCGATTTCACAGTTTCGCATGCGATTCAGTTGAAAGGGACGCCACGGCTGCGGCACACTCGACCCCGTGGAACGGTACAGCATGCTCTCTCTGGCTCGACGCCGGCGGTGGAAACCGCTGATGCATGCGTTGGTGCTGGCCGTGGCTTGGGCCGGATTGCCCGGTTGGTCTGTTCATGCGCATGAAACGATTTCGCCTCAGCACTCGCACAGCGCGGATGAGCATCACGCTGGGGCTCATCACGCAGACACGGTAGAACAGGCTGCCGTACCGGACGTTGAAGAGCACGCAACCGACGGCACGCCCGATTCCTCGTTTCATTTCCATGAAGCGCCTGGCTCCGCGTCTCTCCTTGCCGCCCTGCCTGACTCGCCGCCTGTGCCTCAACAAGCACGGCATTCGCCTGCGGGATTGTCCGTCGGACAGATCCACAGTCTCGTCGTACCCCCGCTGCACCGCCCTCCGATCGCCTGATCACGCCTGAATTGCGCGACCCCTGCGAGGGTCGCGGCTAGGTGTTGGTCATCATTCGGAGGTATATGTGGCTCCCTTCAAAAGGTTTTATTGCTGCGCGCTCGCGGCGACGCTCGCGTGCAACGCGTTGTATTCGGGCGCTGCGGAGCTGAGTCTGCAGCAAGCCTTGCAGCTCGCGTTGGAACGGAACCCGACGCTGCAGGCTGAAGGCTTTGCGATGCGCGCCGCGGAGGCCGAGCTGAAATCCAGTGAGCTGAGCCTGCCCTGGTCGGTCGGCACAGAGCTGGAGAACTTCGCTGGCAATGATTCGCTCAGCGGCATCCGCGGCGCCGAGGCGACAATTCGACTGAGTCGCACATTCGAGCGCGCGGGCAAACGCGAAGCGCGTATCGCGCCAGCACGGATCGCCGTGTCGCAACAGCAACAGATGGCAGAACGCGCTCAGCTCGAGCTGGCCAGCGCGGTTCGACAGCGCTACCAGGATGTCGTCGAGCGACAAACGCGCCTCGGAATTCTGCAGAGCACCCGCGAGCGATTGCAGACGACCCGTATGCGGGTCGCACAATGGGTCGAGGTGGGACGCAGTCCGAGCTCAGAACTGAGCCTCGCTGAGATTGCGGTGATCCGCGCCACTCTCGCAATCGATGAAGCCGACCGCAGTCTGACGAGTGGCAAAACTGCGTTGAGCTCGCTGTGGGGAGAAGTCGGGACCGATTTCTCAGTGAGCCCTGCAGAGCTGATGAACCTGCCCGCCCTCCCCAATCTTGACGCTTTGGTCGCGCGCCTGCCGCAGAGCTTCGAGCAGCAGCGGCTAGCCTTGGCGACGGAACAGCTCACTGCGCAGCGCCGCGCCGCGATTGTCAGCGCCAAGCCCGATGTCACACTGTCCATCGGCGCCCGTCGGCTCGAAGGCTCGAATCAGCAGGCGCTGGTGTTCAGCGCATCGCTGCCATTGGGCGCGCCGCGCCGCAGTGTGTTGAGCGTCGAGCGAGTCGATGCGCAGATAGCAGAGCTCACAGCGCGACGCAGCGCTGCGCAGCTTGACGCGCGCCAACAAGTGCTTGAGTTGTATCAGCATCTGGCGCAGGCGCGCTTGGCATTCGAAACCCATCGCGATGCCCTGATCGGCACCGCGGAATCCGCCGTGCAGGTGACGCGGCGCAGCTATGAGCTGGGTCGCTTGAACTTCCTGGCTTTGGCCCAGACCGAACAGTTATTGGTCGACCTGCGCCTTGCACAACTTGAAGCAGCCGCTCGCTACCACCGCGCGCTGCTCGACATTGAACGACTGACCGCGACTTCCGGAGTGCCCGCGCCATG
>CADEEJ010000420.1 GCA_902826315.1 uncultured Steroidobacter sp. | reverse complement strand
GTGGGTGTCGAAGTACTTCTATACCGGCGGGCGCTACGATCGGTTCAAAGGCGGCGGCTTCGCTGGATTCGCCGAGCAGCTCGTGACGAGCTACGCGAAGGTGTTCGATGAGCCCGATCCCAATCGTACGCTGATCACGCGCCTCTTCTTCGATCAGCGTCAGACCGCGCCCGGTCACGCGCCGCGGCTGACGCAGCAGTGGACCGCGACGCGCCTGGCCAATGACGGTCAGGGCGAACGCATCGCCTGGGAGCGCACGCGCTTTTCCTGGGACCAGATGAGCGTGGGTCCGACGTACTTCGATGTGATCAACAAGACCATCGTCGATTATTACGAAGTGCCGGCGACGGCGCTGACGTGCGCAGGTGCAGCGCCAAACTGTCTCGCGGTGCTGAGCCCCGCAAGTGCCAGCTCGCAAGTAGCGAGCTACTCGCCGCTGCAGTACGCGATGACTACCGTGACGTCGCGCGACAACTACGGCAACGTCAAGGAGCAGACCACGAAACACGGTTCGAGCCTGCCGGACGACTGGACCATCGTGACGGCGACGCCGGCGGTCGACACGGGCGCGTGGCTCGTACAGCGCCCCGGTTCGATTACCGTGACGGAGATCGCTCGCGATACTCTGACGCTGGAGCTGCGCACTCAGAGTCGCAGCACGAGCTTCTCCTATCGGCCGAGTGCGCCCGGCGTCAATGCCGCGCTGCCCGAGTCGATCACGGACAGCACGCAAAGCGGCCCGTCGCTGACGACGCGCTACGTCTACACCGATGCTGGCAATCTCGAGCGAGTCACGGCGACGAGCAGCGATGCGTCGGACGCTCCTCGCGAGAGCGTGTTCGCGTACGACCCTGAGGGTTATCCGTACGCGAGTCGCAGCGGCTTCAATGCCAACACCTCTTACACGCGCTTCAATCCGGTGACTGGCCAACTGCAAGTCGCCGTGGATGCGAACGGCGTGCGCGGCGACTTCACCTACGACACGCTCGGCCGCCTGCTGAAGATCAAGGGACTGCAGAAGCCTCCTGCCGCGCTCGGCGTGGAACAGCGCTTCGCTTACAGCTATCAGACTGCGGGCGGCGAAAGCCTGGTGCAGGTGGAGGCCAGCGACGGCACCGGCGCCGTGAGTCGGCGGCTGTTCGACCGCGGCGGACGTGCCGTGCGTTCGAGCTTCAAGGGCTTCGATGGAGTGATGCGCGAGCAGCGCAATACCTTCGATGTCTACGGTCAGTTGGTGCAAGCCACCACGTACAAGCGCCAGGGTACGGCGGACGTGAACGTCCTCACCTACAGCTACGACAACCTCGATCGGTTGGTGAAGGTGATCGAGCCGGCGGCGGCGACGGGCCCGGTGATGCGTTCATGGCGTTACGAGGGAGCGAGCACGCGCTATACCGACAGCCGCGGCAACCAGAAGCGCACGACGCGCGACGTGCGCGGCCGGCCTATCGAAGCGATCGATGGGATCAGTGCGCTCGGCGATCCGTCAAAGCAGGTCAAGCGCAGCTACGGCTATGGTCCGTTCGGCCGGCTCGCTACTACGCAGATCGAAGACGTGGAGAACGTGCTCAGCACGCGCAGCACTTATGCTTACGACGCGTGGGGGAATCTGGTGAGCCGCAGCGATGCCGAGCGCGGCACGAGCACGTACATCTACAACGCGTTCGATGAGCCGGTCACGATCACCGATGCGATTGGCCGCGAGTACTCGCTCGAATACGATGTGCTCGGTCGTCTGCTGAGGGAAGAAGTCACGCAGGCCGGGCCGCAGCAGAGCAAGGCCAGAACCAGCCGCAGCGTGTACACCTACGACACCATCGTGGGTGCCAATCCGCGCACTACGTACGGCGCGCTGCTGCAGGCACAGTTCACCGATGACCGTGCCGGCGGCGCGCTACACACCAGCGACTATATCTATGACGCGCTCGGACGCGCGGCGATGCGCGAATACACGCTGCCGTCGGATGTCATGCCGGGCACGCAGGAGACGCTGCGGTTCAAGACCAGCTACGACAACTTCGGGCGAGTGAAGTCGCTGGAGTATCCCTGGATCCAGGGCCAGATGAAGTTGACGCAGATTTCCTACGACTACGCGCCGTCATCCAGCAGCAACGGGCGACTGAAGAGCGTCAGCGCCGACGAGCAGCTGGTCATCGATGCCGCACCACGCAGCACCGTGCTGTGGACGGCGCAGGCGAGCGATGCGCAGGACATCCTGAACGACTACGTGCTGGGCAGCATGCGTACGCTCGACACTTTCGACTGGAACGGACGCATGCTCAAGACGCAGGTCACGCGGCTGGAAGATCAGAGCAACATGCCGCTGGCCACTCTGCGCTACGCGTATGACGGCGAGGGCAACGTCATCGAGCGCACCGACGAGATGCAGCCGGGCGGTCCGGTGACGGAGTACTTCGCCTATGACTCGATGAACCGGGTCGCTGCGTTGTCGTTGCAGAAGGCAAACCTCGAAACCGCTCCCGACGATTCCTTCTCCTACGACAAGCTGGGGAGTCTCACGCAGAGCAAGCGTCGCGGCAGCTATACCTTCGACCCCGCCAAACCCACGCAGGTGATCGGCGTTAGCGGCAGCAAGCTTCCGGCCAACGGCATCTATAAATATGACGTGCTGGGACGACAGAGCGAGCGGCCGGACGGCAAGATCATCTACAACGACTGCAACCTGCCGCTGGAGTTCAAGCCGAATATCGACTCCGCGCATGCTCCGGCGTCGTTCCTCTATGACGCGCAGTGCTCGCGCTATCGGCGTACGACCGGGACCGAATCCGTGACGTACGCGGAGAGCTACGAACGTCACTTCGACCGCCAGAGCGGCGACATCGAACACCGCCTGCAAGTCGGTGGCGCGACGCTGCGCTATCGGCAACGCGGCGCGGGGCTGACCAAGGCGTCGACTCTGTACACCAGCGGCGACGTGCTCGGCTCGACTTCGCTGGTCGCCGAGAATGAGCTCGAAGCGAGCGGCGGGATGAAGACGCGAGTCCTCGAGCGCCGTTCCTACGACGCGTTCGGCGAGCGCCGCAACCCTGACTGGAAGTCGCCGGACGTTTACGGCGGCATGCAGGACGCCTGGCTCGATCAGGGCTACACCGGCCACCTGCAGGACTTCGAGACGGGCATGATCTACATGCGCGGCCGCATGTACGACTCGCAGCTCGCGCGCTTCACGACACCCGATCCGAATATCGACGGTGCGAACAGCACGCAGCGCTGGAATCGCTACGCGTACGTTTCGCAGAACCCGCTGAAGTACATCGACCCGAGCGGGTTCGGGTGCGAAAGGCAGGGCTGCCCCGACGAGAACAAAGGCGAGGGTGACAAAGACAAAGGCAAAGGAGGAACCTTCTATGAACGGTTCACGGGCTACTTCGAGGGCACCGTCTACGGCTCCATCAAGGATTTCGGCCAGGGGGCCGTCTCCACGATCGGCGATGGCGTCGCCGGCGTCATCGGCGATGTGGGCAGCGGGATAGGCGGCGGCCTCAAGGCCATCGGCGGCCTGTTCGGTGGCGGCGGTGGCAAGAGCGGCGGCGGCGACGAGCCGGTCGGCACGACTCATCCCGGCGGCTCGGGCGGACTGCAAGTCAACGAAGGCCCTTCGCCCCAGGCGATCGAGAAAGCGATGAACGAGCGCCTG
>CADEEJ010000419.1 GCA_902826315.1 uncultured Steroidobacter sp. | reverse complement strand
AATCCGCAATCGCGGGCGCGATGAGCGGATGTTGAACGTCCCAGAACCACTCGAGAATCTGGTTCTCTGCGCTGGTCCATGCTCCGCGCGGTTGCGGAAACTGCATGGTCATCGCAATCCGGAGCAAGTTCGGAATATCCCTGTGATTGATCCACAGGTCCTTGTTCTTGCCATCACGGCCCTCCTTGATGGCGGTCTGCAGCTCACGATTGGCAGCCAGCTGCTCTTGCGGATCCGTCGCGAGCTGCCGCCCGAGCAGATCCTGCCACTTCTCACTGCCAAGCGCGTTGATGAGGTTCGATTCGGCCATAGCTCATAGGCAGTCTCTGCGGGACTGCCCATGACGCTATCACGCGCGTAATTTCTCGGCGATAAAAAGCGATCTAGTTGCGGCCGTTCTGCGCGCTGAACACCACGTCGTCGAAACGCACCAGGTTCCAGCTCGCGATGAGGCCAACGTCGCCGCCACGTGGCTGCTGCGCCACGGTGAGATACGGCGCGGTCATGCCGGGCGCGATGATGCGCAATACTCCGTCGATTCGACTGACGCTTACGCTGCCGAAAAACCCCACAGGCAATTGCCCATTCGAGGTGGCCAATACGCGGCGCACGCCCGCGACGACCTCGATGACCTCGACGGTTCCCGCGCGCTGCGCAGTGGCCGGCGAAAGCAATACGGTGGAGTAGTTCTTCGGGTCGCGGTAGTCCCAGACCAGACCGCCACGGTTACCTGCGGCGGACCATTGCCCACGCAGTCTTGCGTACAGAGTGAAGTCTCCGCCCGTTGGCGGGAACGCTCCTGTTGAAATCGCCGCCTCCTGGTTCGACGTATTCTGGTAGGAGTTGCTCTGGACCACCCAGGTGCCGGAGCGCGGCGTGAACGGATTGGGTGACATGAACTCGAAATCCGCCACGACCTCAACGCGCCAAGGGGAAAGTTGATCGATGACGAAGTTGTCGAAGCGCGCCTTATTCCAGCTCGCAAACACGCCGGCCTGACCGTCTTTCAGCGTGGAATCCTCGGCTACGATGGGCGGCGCGTTGTTGACGCTCACCTCGATCGCTTCGAAATCGCGCAACACACTGACGTGGAAGAACGTCTTCGGCGGCACCGCATAGGAGCCGGTTTGCAGCATCGTGCGCGCGCCGTTGACGACCTTGTTGATCGTCACGACGCCGTTTGCAGTGAAGCGGACCTCGTAGAAGTTGGCGGCATTCTGATAGTTCAGCACCAGGCCGAGCGCGTTGCCGGTGGCGGTGAATCCCGAATACAGATCCGCACTCACTTCGACGAACGGCTGCAATGTCTGGCCGGTGTAAACAGAGCTCGTGAATGAGACGTTCGCTGCGTTGGTGTAGTAGCCGGACTGGGCCGTCCAGTCGCCGCTGCTGTCGATCCAGTTCGCAGTCGTCGTCGAGGCGAAGGTCTGCTCGTACTCCGCCGCGGCGGCGGCACGCTTGAAGTTATAGATCTGCGAATTCGTTTCGCTTTCGCGGCAGTGTACGGAATCGCACGGGAACCCTTCGAATCCATCGACCTCGATCTTCCAGCCGTACGGCTTCAGCGCGAGGATGTTCAGGGTGCGCGGATCTGCCGGCAGCTGGCCCTGACCCGGCGATGCCCAGCTGAGCTCGATCCGAGCTCCGCCCTGCTTCTCATCAATGAAACTTGCATTGATGAGCACGGACTCGACGCCGGCCGCCGAGCGAGTCTCGATCTGGCTTGACGCCGCATGCCCTGCACTGTCGAAAATGACCTGTCCGCCGTCGAGCGTGACCAGCTTCAAGGCAACAACAGGTGCGATCGCGCCATTCACGCTGCGCGCTGGATCGAGCGTGAGCGTGCCGACGATGTGTGTGCCCGGAGTTACGAGGGGGAAAAGATGCCCGGCAAACGAGTCTGTGTGGCTGCTGCCGATGACCGCGCGGAATTCATAAACGACTTGAGCGGCAGACGCGTTGCCGAAGGCAAACGTTGCAAGCAGAAGTGCAAGAAGACGACGCATGGAAAACACCTCTCAACCGTAAGAAGCGGGCCAGGTCCTGCGACGAATCCTGCACACAGTCACGGCGATCGGTGTTTGTTCCCTGCTGTAATCCGCTTGTAATCCGCGCGTTGCTGAGGTGGCCGACGCGTCCTCGATTTCCGCGCAGAGCTTTTACAATGGAACCGCTGTAGCCCCAAACTATTTCAGCGACTTCACGTTCTCGGCCTCAGATTCCGGCGTACCACGACCAGCCATTCTGGATGTTGCCTTTCAGGCCGTGGTCGTCGAAGTGATCCGTCACGACGATGCGGCGCAGGAACTTCATGCTCTTGTAGCCGAGCTGCTTCTCGACTCTCAGTCGTATCGGCGCGCCGTGGCTGATCGGCAGATCGCGTCCGTTCATTCCATACGCGAGGATGGTCTGCGGATGCAGCGCATCCAACATGTCGATGCCGTCAGCCCAATCGTCATAGGAAAAATATTGGACGAATCGAGCAGACGAGCGCACACCCACGGCCTCGAGAACGGCGCGCAACGGCACGCCGGTCCACTGCGCGATCGCCGACCAACCCTCTTCGCAGGTGTGCCGCGTGATCTGTGTACGAGACGGCATGCGCCGCAATTCATCCAGCGAGAATGCGTGCGGCCGTGCCACGCTGCCTTCGACCACCAGGCGCCAATCTGCAAATCGATTGGCGAGTAGTTGCTCGTAGACCGGACCGTACTCGTCGCTGAAGAAGCCGCACTTGGCGGGGTCGGCAGGATTCGTCGTGCCGATCGCGGGTACCGAGGAAATATCGGAGTAGTCGTATTCCCGCGCGAGCGAATGTGCGGGCAGCAGCAGGCGGTGGGCTTTGTATGTCAGCAAGTCGCCCATGCGCAGCACGTTGCCGTAGGTCGGCGGGTCCGTTGGTGTGCAGCCGGCGAGTAGTAGACCGGCGGAAGAGGCCAGGCCTCTGATGAAGACACGGCGCTGCATACGCTTTTGCTGCTTCATGGCTGGTTCCCCACGGTCATGGCGCGAAGCTGTCGACCGAAACCGGTCGCAATAACCATGGCTATGTGAACCAGCAGAAAAAGAACAAGGGCCGCGAATCCAAAGAAGTGCAGGGTACGAGCCGTCTGGTATCCGCCAAACAGATCCAGCAGGAATGGAAACGACGCAGTGACTGCCGGCGCCATCGTGAGACCCGTCGCCACCATCAACGGGAGAACGACGAGCATGACACTGGTGTACGCCAGTTTCTGCAGCAGCCCATAGGGCGGTCCAGTGCCAATCGCGCCGATGACCGGGCGCAAGTGATTTTTCAGATCCTGCAGCAATGCTCGCGGCACGAGCTCGCGACCGCGCGGAATCAGAGCGGTGCGGATGTGGCCGCTGACGATTCCGACTGCAACGTAGGTTGCACCCACTGCCACCAATATCCACGCAACCAGAAAATGCAGGCTCCGGGCCCAGCCGTTCTGATTGAAGATCGAGTAGTTGCGCTCGGCGGTGACAGGAGCACCGGGCAGTTCCGTGAAGGTCACATATGAATGCAACTCATCGGGTCGATGATTGTTGCTGATCGGTAGCTCCAACAGCGCCGGCATCAAGTCGTTACCCGCATGACCGAGATACAACCGCGGATGCACCATCAAGATGAGGAAGCCACTGACCGCGAGTGTCACG
>CADEEJ010000418.1 GCA_902826315.1 uncultured Steroidobacter sp. | reverse complement strand
CGCCGATTCCGCCATAGCTGGCCCACCTGGTCTGGATCTCAGATGCAGTTAGGCAATTTCTGACTGGCGTCTGGATAGCGTCTTGCGATGTAGAGCAGGTGAACGACTAAATCTTCTAGCCGGCCCTGCGCGTCTCTCGCAGGGCCTGAACATGGCGACGTTCGCTTCTGGCCGCAAGTGGACGCCCATTCCTACGCGAGCGGACTAATGTGTTGCTAGTTCACTCTGATGCGGGGAATGCCACCGTACTCGCCGGCTAGATACTTGACCATTCTGTTGTCATCACTACGAACACCCTTTTTCGAGTCCAGGCGCCAAGTTGTGCTTTCCAGCACATCTTTCTCTACGAGCATGACCTGAGCTTTTTGAAGGTACTTGAGCACTTCTGGCGAGTGACATGTAAATACCAGCTGCGACCCTTTTCCATTGATAGATGGATCACCAAAGAGGCGGAGGATTTCTGGAATCAGGAGCGGGTGAAGGTCACTATCCAATTCGTCGTAGACGACGAAACCGCCATGCTCGAGCGCCGGTAAAAGCCCAGCAAGCAAGACAAACGCTGCCCGAGTGCCGCTCGACTCTTCATTGAACGGCAGTTCGAATCGATCGCCCTCAATCTGATGCACGCCATAAAGCAACCAACTCTTCCTTGTCACGAGTTCGCCGGACGCATCCGTGAACTGCAGCTCGCGTTCACGAGCAACGATATCCTCAAGACCTAGATCCAAAGTCCGCACGTACTTTTTCATCTCCACCTGGAGTTCTGCGTCTTGGCTGTAAAGCTCAGCCAAGCGATTGAGCGTGTCGGCTCTCGGGGCGATGCGGCCACCTGAATTGATATTCGTTATGATCGTTATGTCGCAGAGCTGCTTGGCCAGTGACACATCGAACTGAATGGCCCAGGACATGAGGGACACGTTCGGTCGAACCGCGGCCGCTTTCGCGGGGTCCAATCCGAAATCGTTTTGCTTTACGTCGTAGCCACCATCTTCTAGCGATTGGCGATCGAATACGCGATGCCAACGAGCACCTCCTGGTCTTCTCTCTAAAGTCTCTGACAGGACGCGTTCGCGATTGAGGATCAATCTATAGCGCCACAGAGTTCCAGGCTCGATCGCATCTACGATCACTTCGAACTCAGTGGGCTGATCCCTAGCTGCGAAGTGCGGCCGAACAGGGATGGGTGCGTCCGGCTTCGCATTGAACGAGTTCGGCACAAACCAAGCTAGAAAAGCCAGCGGCTGAATCAGCGATGTCTTACCTGATGCATTCGCGCCGAAGACAGCAAGCGCTGTAGTGAGCCGGTGCCCCGAGGCGGACACGGCCTCCCAGCCGTTGACCGCGTCCTTCTCACTCAGGCCAAACGGCACTTCCACCCGCGAGCGGAAGCTCCGGAAATTGCTGAAGGCGTAAGAGTGAAGCATCAGGGAAACCCACAGGAAATCGTAAGATCTAGCCTTACTCTACCTAGAATGTGGCCACCAAGTGGCACTTTCAACAAAATATCGTGTAACATTCGACGTAAGGGCACCCGCACATGTGGGTAGGCCCACGACCACACCTTGTGGAATTTACATAAGCTACTGAATTTTTTGGTGTTCTGATGAAGGCTGCGTGCCGGGACCTCCATGCAGCTGGAGGGATGCCAGAAATAGGAAAGGCGGACTAGTGGCGCTAGTCCGCCTTTCTGCAACAGGTGCGCACCCCGAAGGTGCACCGTCCTTATCAGTCCGGAAACTCTGATCGAGGCCGCAGTCTACGGCGGTGAGCGACGGGCTGACAAGGAGCACATCTCACTTCGGGTGAGGAGGTGCTCTATGAGTGTCGACTAATCGCAAGCGTCCGGCTCCGCCGGGATTCCGCTGGGTCTTCTGCCGCTTCCGGCGCGTCAAGAATAGCAATCGCTATCTCGATGCGTGGGACTACGGCTATGAGGCTTGGTGTTTCCTCGTAAGAGCCTAGCGCCAAACAGCGTGTGGCGGATTTTTCTGCCACACGCCCTTCGCTGACATTTTGGAGTTCAAGACTGTGGCAGAAGATGCACCTGGAATGCGCGGCCAGCGATCGCGCAATGAAAATGGCTTGCTTCGAGACAAACGCGACGACACTCATGTCGGGACGATCGAGAAGCAATACAACCGAGATTTCAACGTCAGAAGTGACATGGAACTCGGAACACTCTTGGAAAAGACTGGGATGAAATCGCTTAACGACCTCATCCATAGTGAGATCGGAAAGAGGGAGGACTAAGCCGTAAGAGTGCCCAGGGTTCGCCCTGGGCACTTTGAGGGAGCGTTTCCCGCCGTCGATTACAGCCTTCACTCGCAAGGAACGATCGGTCGGCCCGCGGTGCTCGATTGAGGTAGTTGACGATGCAACTGGGAAGAAAGCCTGCGCGTACTTCCACGGTTTTTGGCGCCACACGTTCAGAGTCCACAATCTGCTCCAATGGGCGCAGGTCCAGACGAGACTATCACCAGTGATGATTCTCTCTCGAAGCCAGAACCAAAATTGAGAAGAATGCCGTACTCAGAAGTTCAGTACCGTCACATCGCAGATCCCTTCATTCGTGAGGAAGTATTTAGGCGTGCAGACTGGCTCCTCCGGGATGCATACGGCATGTTTGCGCTTCCTCCGCCCGCATTGCCGGATGCCGGCGGTGGAAATTGGGCGATTGCCTTGGTTCTCCTCTGCGTGATGGATGGAATTTCGTACCACGTGTATCCCACGCGCGCGAACTCGCCAAAACAGGAACAGCGGTTCAAGCTCCTTTTCAACGAAAAGTTGTATTGGGGGCCAGTCAGCAAAGGTTGGTACAGGAAGCAGGACGCTGGGGCCGTGCTCTACACGGAATTCCGCAATCCGCTTGTGCACGAATTGGCTGCGGACAAGCCAGCCAGGGCAAGACCTAGCACCTACCTTGAGTCGGCAGTAGGCAAATGGGGACCGGTTACGATGCGTGACATAGAAGCGATCGATTCAATGCGGACCTGGAGTGACGATTGGCCGACGCTGGCCACGACTGAGCACAACGGCGGCAGACGGCTCGAACTCTCCTGCGCGGCACTTTACTGGTCGGTCAAACACATGGCGAACAGCCTTGCTGCGGACGCTAATGTGATCGCATCAGCTGTCGCTAGCCGCGCGGGAGCAAAACGACAGACTTCAATCGGAGGATGGTGGTCCGCACTTTGGAGTCGCTTGCGCGGCTAGCGAGTGGTCATGTCCGCTTCTGGCCGAAGTGGACACCTCTCGGACAGGAAAGCGGCGACTAGAATGTAGTTCGTGAAGCATCGCGTCACCAGATACAAAAGCCTTGAATTGGCCCTTAAGGACCTCGCGCAATTCATCCGTGATCCGCGCCACCTTTGGGTAGGAAAGCCGGTGCAGCAGTTCGGGAAACTGCGCCCCCGTGAACTAGTTGGAAACTGGTTGCTCTGTGTCGCCCTAAGTCACGGTCGAGGCGAGTCCCTTACATTTACAACGGACCACGCGGAAGGTGACGGCGTCATCGTCGACAAGACCTCTGGTGCAACCTTCCCGACCGAGCATGTCTTTGTCCCGAAGCAACAGCCAGGTGAACACCGCAGCGTAGAGGAGCAGGTCATCGATCAGGTGACATTGAAGCAAGAGAAAGCAGGAGCGCAGTACGCCAGGGGAAGGATGCTCTTAGTGTTCCTCGA
>CADEEJ010000417.1 GCA_902826315.1 uncultured Steroidobacter sp. | reverse complement strand
TGAGGGCTTCGAGCGTCAGGTCGCGAAGGCGGAGATCCTCGCATCCTGTTGTCACGTTCTTGCTGTGCGTCTCGATGGCGCAGCCGCTCACGAATAGCAACGCGACGAAAAGGCTGGTTAGTCTGATCTGCCGATAGCTCATGTTACATTCCGCCCGGGTCTCCGACTGCCATGTTGCGAATGGTGTTGCATCGGCTCATCGCAAAACGATAGGCCTCATGATCCCTGGGGAGCGTCGTCAATGCTCTCATGTAGTACTCCTCGGCCACATCCAGTTTGCCCCGTGAATCAGCCGCACGCGCACGTGCATAGTCGTCAACGTAGTGAAGATGTCCATCGTGCGCCAGTGGGACGGGCAATCGAATCAACCGCGGAACGCCGGTAACGAGTTCTTGTAGATACACCTCGCGAAGAAATTCCAGGCGGGCTCTGGCTGAGTCTGTGAGCAGGCGGCTGCAGACGGCCAGCGCGTCGTCGAATGTCGGCTGGTCTCTCAGCCACGCGGCCGCCTCGCACGCCAGTACTGCGACCGTTGGCTTGCGCGCGTCACTCCAAAGATCGCGACCGGCCAGCCAAACATCGCGCGCGAGAGATGCGCTGGCACGTGATTTCGCCGCGCTCACCAGAACAGCTGCAATCGTCCAGCGGCGCTGCCCGCTGAGCTGCCGATCGGCAAGTCTGCGAAGGAGCCACGCAACCCAGTCCTCTCGCATACCAGCGAAGACATACCGCCCCAGTTCGTGAAAGGCGAAGAAGAAAGCGAGGTACTTGGGAGGATAAGCAGCCACTCTCCGGAGGATAAACCTCCTGCACGATCACTGCCCTTCATGCACCTCGCGGGCCGACATCCGTGAGCTATTGGTGTGAACGGCCTACGTAGCATCGTTAGCGCACATCTCTCCATCTCGTGCCTATCGTGGAGCTGGTCTATACGCATGGACGGCGCAAGGAACATCGGCGAAATCCCCCGATTGCATGCTGTTCTTGATCTCCACCGCACGTCTCACGGCTCTGTCGAGCCTCACGTTCAGGTCCTGTGTACCTTCTTAAAGGCGTTCCCAAAATGATACCTATACGAATTGCTCCAGCGTTGCTGGCTGCTGTGCTGCTGACTGCGTGCGGAGGCGGCAGCGGTAGTGGAGGCATGAGCGACAGCGGTAGCGGCAACGGGGGAAGTAGCGGAGGCGGTAGCGGCGGCGGCGGCAGTGGCGGTACCGGCGGCGATAGCAGCAGCGGCAGTGGAGGCGGCAGCGGAGGCAGTGGCACGAGCGATGATCCGCCGCCGGCTGCGCAGCCCAGACCGGGCAGCATTCAGTTCGAGTCGACTGCTCTGAGCGCTGAAGAGTCCGGTGGTGTAACCGTGACCTTCAAGCTCACGCGCACCGACGGCAGCGATGGGGCGGTCAGTGTCACCATAGAACGTGCAGGCACTGCGACGGACGGCTCCGACTACACGATTGCGAGCCGGACGACCAGCATGACATTCGACGCTGGCGACACAGCGACGAAGGAAATCCAGGTCCTGGTCGCCGACGACGGTGAGGTCGAGGACGACGAAACACTGACGCTCGCCTTGACGTCGGCGACCGGTGGCGTCGCGATCGGCACGAATGCCTCTGCCACGCTCGCCATCAAGGACAATGACGTACCGGCAGCGCCGAAGCTCAACGAGGCCACTGCTGACATCAAGCAGCTCAAGTTCAGTTGGCCGAGCGTCGCCGGCGCGACGAGCTATCGCCTGCTGGAGGATCCGGACGGCGCATCGGGATTCACGACCGTTCGCCAAGAGACAGCGGCGACGAACGCCGCACTGGACATTGCGGCCCATCAGTTCCAGTGGGTGAACGCGCGCTACGCCGTCCAGGCCTGTAACACGCACGGATGCTCTGTGCCGTCAGCTCCGATCGGCGTTGCCAACGTGATGCTGGATGCGATCGGCTACTTCAAGGCGTCGAACACCGGCGTGTTCGACTCGTTCGGAATCGCCGTCGCGCTCAGCGGCGATGGCAACACGTTGGCCGTCGGGGCAGATCTCGAGCGAAGCCTCGCGACAGGTGTGGACGGGGATCAGACCGACAACAGCGGACTCGCCATTGGAGCGGCGTATGTGTTCGCGCGCACCGGAAACCAGTGGACGCAACAGGCCTATATCAAGGCATCGAACACCGGTGACGGTGGCTCATTCGGGCTGCACTTCGGATTGAGCCTTGCTCTGAGTGAGGACGGCAATACGCTCGCCATCGGCGCCAGAGACGACGACAGCGGCGGATTCGGTGTCGGGAGCGCTCCCGATCCAAACGACAACAGCATCAGGGCGTCGGGCGCAGTGTATGTATATGAGCGCAGCGGCACGCAATGGTCGCTTCAGGCATACGTCAAGGCTATCGACACCCACCCCAGTGACATGTTCGGCACCTCCGTCGACCTTAGCGCCGATGGCGACACTCTTGCGGTAGGCGCGATGTCTGAGGATAGCGCGACGACTGGCGTTGGAGGCAATCCGCTCCAGGACTGCAGCGTCGGCGGTTTCAACTGTGCCGGCTCGTCTGGTGCGGTCTATATCTACAAACGAAGCGGCACACAGTGGTCATACCAAACATTCATCAAAGCATCGAACACCGGGTCGGGGGATAGCTTCGGAAGCTCTTTGGCGCTCAGCGCTGATGGCAGAACACTCGCCGTTGGCGCACATCTCGAGGACAGCGCTGCGAGAGGGATCAACGGCAACCAAGGCGACAATGGTGGCGTGGAAGGCTTCGACTCGGGCGCGGTCTATGTCTACAGCTTTGAAAATGGCGAGTGGTCACAGCAAGCCTATGTGAAGCCCTCCAACACGCGCCAATTCTGGTACTTCGGCACCAGTGTCGCGCTGAGCGGCACGGGCGATACGCTCGCGGTGGGCGCGCGTGGCGAGTCGAGTCGGGCGACCGGCATCAACGGGGATCAGCAAGACATTTTTGCGGAGCAAGCAGGCGCGGTTTACGTCTACACGCGCGCCGACGGCCAGTGGTCGCAACAGGCGTATGTGAAAGCTTCGAACACGGAGCTGGCCGATCAATTTGGCTTTCACGTTGCGCTGAGCGAGGACGGTAATACGCTCGCGGTCGCAGCCATCGGTGAGGACAGCATCGCGAAAGGCATCGGCGGCGCCGAAGACAACAACGGCACCTCGGGTGCGGGAGCCGTCTATCTGTACAAGCGAGTGGACGCGGTATGGGAGCAGCACGCCTACGTGAAGGCCTCGAATACCAAACCGCTCAGCGGTTTCTTCGGCGCAGGATTCGGCATGGGCCTGGACGTTAGCGCGGACGGCGGAACGCTTGCTGTCGGCGCGTGGGCCGAAGACAGCAGCGCGACCGGCGTCGATGGGAACCAGAACAACAACGGCACCCAAGACTCAGGGGCCGTATACCTGTACTAGCGGCGAATTTGCCGCGCCGTGTGCCGCAGTAGGTTAACTCCGCTGCGGCACTCGGCGCTGCCGGCTTCACGTTTCAGCTGAAACGCCCCGCCGCAGACTCATCAGCACGTCCATCGCGATTCCGTAATCGATCGATCCGCCGTACCAGCGCGTCGCTGCTGTTCTCGCATCTACGTGAATGCCGGCGCGCTCGTGAGTTGCCGCCAATTGCTGCCAGTCGCCCATGGGCCGCACGCTATCGAAACTCTCGCCATTGCGCTGCAC
>CADEEJ010000416.1 GCA_902826315.1 uncultured Steroidobacter sp. | reverse complement strand
CTGCTAGCTCCGGATGCTCCCGCGCAACGCGCTGCACGTCCTGGTGGGCCTCACGGAGAACGCGCGCTGTCACTGCGCGCTCGGCGAAATAGCCCGCCTTCTCTATCGCCCAGCGATTGCGCTGGACCGTGCGCTCGCCTTCCCCGATCACGCGGCCCTCTCGATCGCGTTCCTTCGCCGTGACCGTAACGGGCTCCTGACCGGTGCGCTGCACGCCTACGAGATCTCCAACCTTCGGATGCGTCGCTGCCTGCTCGATCGCGCGCTGAAGGTCGCGGCCCCAACGAATTCGATCGCCCTGATCGGTGCGCACTTTGACGTAGTAGGACAAATCCTCGTCGGGCTTGAACTTGAAATTCGCCGGACCATGCGCGAGTAGCCGGCCAAGCAATACTTCCTCGGAACCTTGGCGCGATGCGCGGGCGCCGGCGCCAGCCTCCTTAGCTGGCGCGGCTGCTCGTTCGGCTGACGGTGGTGCAGAGGCCGCTGTCTGAGCTGACGCTAGCTCCTTGCTAACAACAGCAGGTCGGGCCACCTGGCGCTGCTCCGAACCTTTCACGGTCACGGCACGCTCGGGGCTCTGCTCTCGCATCTGCCGAGCCAATGCGCGAACGACCTGCGCTTGCTCGAGTTCCGTCGGCATGTAGCCGCGTACGGTAATGCCTCCGAGCGCTGCCGCCTTCCAGACCTTCTGGCGAAAGCGTTCCGTGCCCGAAACAGTGATCTCCTCCCAACCTCGCGCTTCGGCGATCTGTACGAGATTTCGCACGAGTTCGGTATTCTCGGATTTCGTACTCAACTTGCGACCATGATCGTCAAAAGCTGGCGCGCCGTTTTGGAAGTAGTAACTGCGGCCAACTCGGACGAACCTGGCTGCGACATCATCAGGAATGCGCCAAGGATCGGGCTCCGCCGGCGAGTTGCCTCGCTCCGCCCGACGTTCCACGATGGACACATCGTCGCGAGGGGCTGGTGGTTCGGGCCCGGCGAGCGTGGCACGTAGATTCGTGATTGCTTGGCGATCGACGCGGTGCCGCTCGGTAACAACCGCCGGTTCAATCGCATTCTCCGGGCTGCGCCGACGTCGGCGCCCTGAAGTGACCGGCTGCTCGGACGTCGACGACTTGCTCTCCTCGGCCATGTGCTCGCTCCTAGTGCTTCAAGCCGTCTAAGAACTGATCTACCGCCAGGCTCATCTCCCCTTTCGTCGCCGGCCGATCGACGGGCAACTCAACCCGACTGAAGTCGCCAGCGAAGTCATCGAGCTTGAGCTGATCCCATTGCTTGATGTCCTCAAGTGTTGCTTCGCGAATGGATGGCGATAGCTCGGCCCTGTTAGCCGACGGCTGGGAGGTGTCCTGTTTCATTGGCTCACCCTCATGCGCGCGTGCCGCATCACGACTCGCTTGGGCCGTTGCGGCCGGCGCCGCCGAATGGGATTTGGTCAGCGGCGCAACAGTTTGCTGCAGTGGTCTCTCCGGCGGCGGAAGGAGCCGGTCGCGGAAATACCGATCACGAAAGTAGCGAATCTTTCTGCACCGGATCGGCCGCGTGCTCTCATAGAAAATGATTGCTTGATCCGTACCGAGGCTTTGTACCTCCTGCGGAAGCATGAGCGCCCGACGCTGGTCGCTCTCGGTCACGGTACCGTGGCTCGATGAGCGATTGTTACTCAAGGCAAATCGGCGAGGTCGCGATTGCGAATGCCCTTTGACTGTCGTAAAGCCGAGCTCTTCGGAGATCTCCTTCGCGTCGACCATGTCTCGCGGCTGAAAAACAATCCGCGCAGCCAAACTCTTGGTGATGGTCTCGGCAGCGTTTGGCCCGTAGACCTCACGGAGCTGAGATGGCGACTGAATCACGAGGACTGTGCGTACGTTGTAACCGGGAAGATAGGAAACGGCCTCGGCGATGATTGGAATCCGGCCGAGCGCGGCAAACTCGTCGAGAAGCAGCAGCACCTGCCGATTGAGGTGCGGATTGTGCTCAGGAAGCTCTCGTGTCTGCAGTCCGATCGTCTGCTGAAAAAATAGAGACAGCACTGGGCGAAGCCGGTGCAGATCATCCGGATTTACACCGACGTAAATCGACATCGGTTTCTTGCGCAGCTCGCGCAGATCGAAGTCATCGCCCGAGGTGGCCGCATCCAGGATTGGGTTGAGCCAAAGGTCGAGCCTTGAGGTGAACGTCTTCCGGATGCTCGACGCCGTCACCGGCGCCAAATCGATGACGTCGTACAGCGCTCGAACGCAGGCTGACGACAGCGGATTCCTGCCGCTGGCGCGACCCTCGACGAGGCGTTTCCAGTGCGCTCCAAAGCCCTCCTCGCCGCTGGCCATTCCCTGGCGCAGAATCTCTCCGATCGTTCGTGGTAGCGAAGGCGTCTCGAATAGATAGAGTGCGACTCCAACGAAGAGGGATCGCGCCGATGCAATCCAGAACGGGTCTGTTCCCGGCGTCTCTGGATACAGCATGTCAGCGATCCGCTGCAGGTCATTCACGCGGCGCTCGGCATGCGACGAAACATAGGTGAGCGGATTCCAACGCGAGGTTCGACCCTCCTCGCTCAGCGGATCGAACAGATGGCATTCTTGGCCACAACTCGACCGATAGCCGGCACTGATCTTCCAGTTCTCGTGCTTGATATCCGTGCATACCAGCGAATCTGGCCAGTTGAGTGCATTCGGGATGACGATGCCCGCACCCTTTCCCGCTCTTGGCGGCGCGGCGAGGATCACTCCCTGCTGGCCTGGCAGCATGAGATAGCGAGATCCGAGTTCGCCGAGCACTATGCCGGCGTTGCCGAGTAGACCGGCCCGAGCAACTTCATACCGGCGTGCAAATCGTGCCTGGCCGTGCAAAGGGCGCCGGTGTGGGAGCAGCGCAGCCAATGCGCATGCACCTACAACGCCGATTCCGAGCGAGAGACAGATCGAGAGTCGCCGCATGATGTCCGGCATGTCGGAGTAGTAGTACGCGTACCGTGAAATGGTCAGCGGCGTGACCTCCGACGGGTCCCCATGTATCGACCAGAGGAAGAAATAGCCGGCGAGATACTGAGAGGCAACGACCGCACCCATGACGAACGCGATGAAGCGAGCGCCGCGCGATAGGCCACGCGACGGCTCAGCCACCCAGCTTGCGCTGTGGCTCATACCAGATCTCCGTGATGACGCGCTCGTGATCCTGCACACCAAACTGGACTACGACGTCTATCAATCGATACAGCAGCTCCTTGATGTCCTGTCTGCTCAGCTCGCGTCCACCCGGTGATTGCTGCACGAGTAGCACGAGCTGCTCGAACGCTAAGGCCGCGCTACTTGCGTGAACGCTCGTAATGCTGCCCGGATGGCCCGAGTTGACGTTTCTGATGTAGTCGAGCGCTTCTTCACCGCGTAACTCGGCGAGAAGTATTCGATCTGGTCGCATGCGCAAACAGCTCTCGATGAGCTGGCGCGGCGAGACTCGAGCCAATCCTTGATCGTTCTTAGAATAGAGCAATCGAACGTGATTGGGATGCGAGTCGAGATTCAGTTCCGCGGCGTCCTCGATGGCAATGAGTCGTTCGTGCGTCGGAATCTCACGTATCAGTGCCTTGGACAGTGTCGTCTTCCCACTCCCAGTCGGGCCGGAACAGAGGATGTTCAGCTTCTCTCTGACGGCAACCCGCATGAACTCCTCATACGATCCACCCGCGAGGAGCGCCC
>CADEEJ010000415.1 GCA_902826315.1 uncultured Steroidobacter sp. | reverse complement strand
TTTATCGCCAGGTGCACGCCGTCAAGGGCGAAGCCGCGGCGCTCGGCCTCAAGACGGTCGAGCAGCGCGCGCACGCCTTCGAAGAGGCGCTGCAGGATCTCAAGGGCCGTCCGACGCTGTCGGGCAGCGACTTCCTGCCGCTGGTCGTCAAGCTCGACGACCTGTTCAACCACCTTGCGCAGGTGCGCGAGATGCTCAGCCGACTGGTCGATCTGCACCAGGCGATCGCCTCGCGTCGCGGCCCGATGGGCAGCGGCGGCGCGACGCCGCAAGTCGAAGCGGAGAAGGTCGATCGCTGGCTCGCCGGCGAGAGCGACGAGCCGCAACCGACCACGCACACCCATGACAAGACGCAGTCGATGAAGGCGCCGGTGTTCCCGGCCGCCGAAGCCCCCGCGGAAGCGGCTGGCGGCGGTGGACTGGAGCGCACGCTCGCTGATCTCGCGGCGCGTGTCGCGAGCAGTCAGTCGAAGCAGGTTGCTCTGCGCTGCAACGGCCTGGACAACGTTCCGGAAGCGTATCGCCGCGCGGTCAAGGACATCACGATTCAGCTGGTGCGCAACGCGGTCGTGCACGGCATCGAAGAGCCGAGCGAGCGCGCCAAGGCGCACAAGGCCGAGACCGGCACGCTGGCGGTCGAGTTCGGCGCGCGCGACGGCGACGGCTACGAGCTGATCGTGCAGGACGACGGCCGCGGCTTGCAGCTGGAGCGCATCAAGGAAGTCGCAGTCGAGCGCGGGCTGATCACGCAGGCGCAGGCCGCGATGCTCGATCCGCGCCAGACCATGGCACTGATTTTCCGCCCCGGGTTCTCCACGGCCGACCGCGTCACCACCGACGCAGGGCGCGGCGCGGGCATGGACCTGGTGCGCATCCTGGTCGCCGAACTCGGCGGCCGCGTCGGGCTCGCCTCCGCAGGCGGCAAGTTCTCGAAGTTCAAGATCTGGCTGCCGGCGGAACGCGCCGTGGCAGCCTGAAACAATGACGGACACTGACGCAGCAACAGTAATAACGACGACTCACGAGGCACGGAAATGGCGCTGGCTAACGCAAAGGCTCAACCGTTGACGAACGGCAAGCTCAAGCTCATGATTTGCGACGATTCGAACATAATCCGGCGCAAGATCGAACGCGAATTGCAGATCGATCGCCTGCAGGTCACAGCGACCGCGGCGAACGGTAAGCAGGCGGTCGAGGCATTCCGCAAGGAACCCGCGGACGTCGTGACGATGGACCTGACGATGCCGGAAATGGACGGTATCGAATGCGTCGAGAACCTGGTGAAGATCAAGCCGGACGTGCTGATCCTCGTGATCTCCGCACTGTCCGACAAAGCCACCGCGATCGAAGCGTTGAAGAAGGGAGCGAACGGCTTCCTCTGCAAGCCGTTCACGGATCGTCAACTGACCGAGGCGCTGGAAGAGCTGCTGAGGGGCGCCGGTAATGATGACTAAAGTCGAACTGGAGACCTTCGTCGAAGGAACGACGCACTATTTCGCGACCGCTGCCAACCAGCCCGCGTCGGTCGGCTCGCCGTACATCGTGCATGACGGTCGCCCGACGATTCAGGAATTCACCGGAGTGATCAACATCGCGGGCAAGCGCCGCGGCATCGTGTACTTCACCGCTTCGCGCCCGATGCTCACCGTCATGCTGATGCGCATGGGCGAGACCGAGCTGACGCAGGAGAACATGTGCGACCTCGTCGGCGAGGTGGCCAACACGATCTCCGGCAACGCGCGCCGCGACTTCGGCAAGGACTTCATGATCTCGGTGCCGACGGTCGTCGCGGGCGACCCGGAGAAAGTGGTCACGCCCGACAACATCCGCTCGTTCGTGATCCCGATCAACTGGCGTAGTCACTCCGCGCAGCTCGTCGTTTGCCTCGAATGAGGCACTAGAGAATGCTGTGCACAGCACGCGGCAAGATCCCACCCTCGCTGCGTTGCAGGCTGGCGCCGGTCTTCCAGGACACGTTCTCGATGTCGTAGTGCTCACCTCGGATCCGGGCGTGCTCGCGACTTTGCGCGAGGCGGCCGGTCCCGAGCACGCGATCTGGCACGCACCTTCCGCTGACAATGCCGTCGACCTGCTGGTCGGCGGCCGTTGCTGCATCCTGATTGCGGATCTCGGCGCTCTGCGCGGCGACGCGGCCGCACTCCTCGACCGGCTGCACGCGCAGTTCCCCGAGCTGATCCTCATGGCGGCCGGCCGCCGCGACGAGGAACACTCGGTCGCGATGCTCGTCAGCGATCAGCGCATCTATCGCTTCCTGCACAAGCCCGTCTCGCCCGCGCGCGCCAACTTGTTCCTCTCGGCCGCCAGCCGCCGCTACAACGAGCTGCGCAACGCCGCACCGATCCACATGACGACGGTCAAGACGACCGCCACGCGGCCAAGAAGCGGGCTGATCGTCACCGGCATCATCCTGCTGCTATCCGTCGCGGCCGGGATCGTGATCTGGCAGAGCCGGCGCGAGCCTGAAGTGGTCACGCCGCCGCCGCGTGCCGTCGGCTCGTTCACGCAGGAGGAACAGATCGCGGACTCTCTCGCACGTGGGCAGATGGCGATCGCGACCGATCGGCTGACCGATCCGCGCGGCAACAACGCAGTCGAATACTTCCGCGCGGTCCTCGCCTTGCAGCCCGACAACGCTCTCGCGCGCACCGGGCTGGAGACAGTGGGAGGCCGGCTCGAAGCGCGGGTCGTCGAAGCGCTGCGCGCACAGGACCCAGCTCGCGGCGCGACTGCGCTCATGACCTTGCAACGCGCCGTGCCCGAGTATCCGCGACTCGATGAGCTACGAGCCGAACTTGTGGCGCTCTCTCGCAGCTCGCGCGCGCCGATCAGCACCTCACCTCCGCCTGCGCCGGTGAAGCAGGCGGCTCCGCGGACATCTGCTCAGACGCAGAGGTCGAAAACCCCAGCGCCGACGCCGCGGGCGACAGCGCCTGCGACGAGCGCAGCACCGCCGCGGACGGAGGCTCCTGCACCTGTGCGGGCAGAGGCCACCGCATCGTCGCGGGTAGAAACTCCTCCACCATCGCGAGTAGAGAGTGCTCCAACGTCGCGAGTCGAAACCGCTGTGGCGGGGCGTCCCAGTGCGAGCGAGCTCGATGCTGTCGCGCGACTGCGCGGTCGCGGCGTTCTGCTCGAACCGCCGGGCAACAATGCCTACGAACAATTGCTCGCGCTGCGCACCAAGTATCCCGCGTCGACCGAGGTTCGCATCGAGCAGCAGCAACTGGCATCCGCGCTCCTCGAACGCACGCGCACTGCACTCGCGGCCCGCGACGTGGAAACCGCGCGCGCGTTTCTCAGCCGCGTCGACAACCTGGTTCCGAACATGGAAGCGACCAAGTCGCTGCAGAGGCAGTTGGCAGCGGCGCAGCAACAGCGCGACTTCGAGTCGCAAGTCGTGCAGGCGACAACGCTGAAGCGCGTACGCGAGGTGCCGCCCACCTATCCGCGCGAAGCGGAGCGGCAGGGACTTTCAGGCTGGGTGGACGTCGAGTTCACCGTGGCGCCCAATGGCACCACGCAGGATCTGGTGGTGCGCAACGCGGAGCCGCAGCGGATCTTCGATCAGGCCGCAGTCGATGCCGTAAAGCGTTGGCGCTTCGAGCCGGTGAGACGCGACGGCGCCGCAGTCGCGCAGCGCGCCGCTGTACGAATTCGCTTCGAGCTCAAGTAGAGCGGGCTTCAGCCCG
>CADEEJ010000414.1 GCA_902826315.1 uncultured Steroidobacter sp. | reverse complement strand
TCTGTGCCATGGACGTCTCCCTGAATCCAGGGTCGGGAGACTAGCACGGACGCGGCTCAACGCTTTTGGTACGGATGGAAGACGTAATCCTTAGCTTTCACGACTGTGTGGCACGCGTGCCCGCAATCTACCGGGCTGGCAGCATCGGGCGTGAACTTGTCGGTCTTCGGGTCGTAGTTGAACACTGCGTAACCCCAACCGCCGTGCGCCGCAAATTTCTTGCTGTCCTTTTCCATGACGAACGCCTGCGAGAAGGTGTCCGGCACGTCGACGTCGAACTGCGCCTCGGTGCTCTTCTTCGTCTTCCACTGCAGCTTCACCATCTTCGAGCCGTCCGGGAACAGCTGGCCGTTACCGGGCACGCCGGCCTTGAAGGCCTTGATGATGGTGGGATTGCCGACGATCACTTTGAGCACGTCGGTCTTCGCGGAGGAGATCACCGCCCAGTCTTCGTAACCCTTGAAGTCGGCAAAGGCGATGCCGCCCGGTGACTTCAGCGCGTACTTGTCCTGTGCGTGGGCGACTGTGCCGCACAACGCGGCGAGCGCTGTTGCCAGGGCGATCGTGAGCTTGTTCTTGCGGTTCATGGCTGATCCTTTTCGCGGGAAAACGGATCTAGCCAGAGGCAATGCTCGGCGGTCGATTAGACGATAGTGTAGGAGACAAGAGGGCGGCAGTTGCCTGCCGCCCTCGTTCGATCCTTCGAAGCGTGCTCGTCAGAACTTCACGCTGACCTGCCCGAAGATGCGCCGGCCGACGACGTCGTAGAGCGACGGGTCGGTGCCGGACTGCACGTTCGGCGAGTACAACGGCGGCTCTTTGTTCGCGACGTTGTTCACGCCCAGGCGCAGGACGCCGCCGTCCATGAACTCCCACGACGTACCCAGGTCGACGTAGGTGATCGACGGCACGCCCGTGAACGCCGACTCGCCGGCGAACTGCAGCGCGGCCCGATTGATCATCGAGTCGATCCAGCGCACGCGCATGTCGAAGCTCACCGGTCCGACGCTGTAGATCGCGTTCAGATTGGCCTTGAATTCCGGGAAGCTCGTGCCGAGCCCCTGACCGAAATACGAGACCGTGCCGGCGTAGTCCAACGTCGGCAGGTTCGCACGATCCTTGCGCTCGAAGCTCATCAGGTAGTTGACGAACATGCCCAACCCGAGCTGGCTCGGCTGGCCGAACAACGACGGCATGTCGATGCCGTAATCGAGCTGCAGGTCGATGCCGTCCGTCGCGAACTGCGTCGCGTTGATGTTCGGGAATACGCCATTGGGTCCAGGTCCTGTGACCGAAGAGATGTTGCCGCCCGTGCGCCTGACGTTCCCGCAGCTGGCGTAGCTCACCGCGTAGCTCGGGTTGTTGCCGAAGTAGTTGAAGCAGTCGGCGATGAAGATGTTCACATCCGGCGCCAGGATCACGTCCTCGATCTCGATCTTGTAATAGTCGATCGAGCCGCGCAGGTTGGACAGCGCCCCTTCCCACGGCGAACTGAACACGAGACCCAACGTCCAGGTGTCGGCCACTTCCGGTTTCAGGTTCGTGTTACCGGTCGTGCTCTGCGTGATCTGCCCGTTCGGCAACGGCGAGAATGCGTCGACGCCGGCGGCGGGCACGCCGCCCGCGATACACAGCGCACGCGCTGCGGCAGCATCCGGTCCATTGCGCAGATCCGAGCGTGCTGTGCATGGATCGAAGAATTGCGGCGAGAGGTTACCGCCATCGAACAGCTCGGCGAAGTTCGGCGCACGCACGGCGCGTTGATACGAGGTTCGTGCACGCAGATTCTGCACCGGCTGCCAGCTCAGCTCGGCCTTGTACGCGCTGTTGCTGTCGTCGCCCTTTTGCGCGGCGACGAGCTTGCTTTGGAAGGAGCTCTCCGAGTACCGATAACCGAGGCTCAGATCGAGACTCTGCGCCAACGTCGCATCGCTCAGCAGCGGCACCAGCAGCTCGGTGAATGCGTCCTTGAACTGCGTTTCACCGCCCGCCGGGAGTTGCGGATTGAAGCCGTGAATCGCGCCCGCCGCAGCGCCCGGGTCGAGGACGTACTCGACGTCGCGCAACTCGGCGCCGACGACCAGACCGATTTCACCCGCAGGCAGCGAGACCACGTCGCCCGAGGCAAACGCCTGCACGACGCGCTGCTTGAGCTCTTGCTTCAACCGCGTCTCGATGGAGAGGAACTCCTGGCAGGAAGCGGAAACCGGCTGTCGACCGAACGGGTTGAAGCCGCCCTCGCAGAGGCTCGCGCCGCCGTCAGCGGCCTCGAGCACCGTCTGCAGCTTCTGCGCATTGATGTTGCCGGCCTGGATCGTTTCGATGTCGGTTCTGCCTTCGGCGATATACGCCTCCCAGCGCCACCCCTCTACCAGCGGCAGCTCCCCGCGGAAGCCCAGCATGTACTGCTTGACCTCGTTCTCGAAGTCGCTGGTGCGCAGACCCATGGAAAGCGTGCGCTGCTGCATCAGGAACGGCTCGGTGGCACCGCTGCCGACGATAGCCGGATCGTTACCGACGCGGCTGTTCAGCAACGGGCGCAAGTCGTTCGGGATAAATGGATTGGTGACCGGCACGACCAGAGCGCCGCTGACAAAGCAGGGCTGCGGCTTGCCCTGGTTATCGGCACACGAGGTCGCACCAGGGGTGATCAGTGACGTGTGCACACGGTTGGCAGTGGTACCGTTGACTGCCTCGGTTTGCGCCGTCGGCAGCGGTGTCGGCGCCAATGCAGTCGTGGAGTCGTAGCCGGTCCAGCCGACCTGCGCAAAGGCTTCGACGCCCGCGCCGATCTCGAAGTCGAACTTGGCGATGGCCGAGCGGCGCTTGAGCGGCAGCACCAGCACGTTCTGCGCATCGAAGTTGAACGTGTAGACGTCCGGGAAGAAGTTCTTGTTGACCGATATGTCGATCGGGTAGCGGAAGTTCACTACGTCGGCCGGCCGGCCGAAGACGCCCAGGCCGAACAAGGTTCCGTCCAGGTTGAAACCAACGGGCGAGTTTGCGATCGGCACCGAACCAGGGGCTGCACCATACTGAGCGAAGACGGTGTCTACGGAGCTCTGACTGAAGCCGTTGTTGGGATTGAAACGCGCCACACCCTCGGGAATTGCGCCCGTAGTGGAAGAGGCAACAGCCGAGAACGGACGCTGCGACTTGTAAAGCGCATCGCGCTGGCTGAAATCCGCACCGAGCACCGCATGGAAGCGGTCTTCGAAGAAGCCGTGGCCGGCAACTGCCGAGACCTGGTACTCGCGCGAGTCCCATGACTCGATACTGTTGGAGAAGCCCGAGCGCACGTCGAGGCCCTCGAAGTCCTGCTTGGTCTTGATGTTGACGACGCCGGCGACGGCGTCGGCGCCGTACACCGCACCGGCACCGCCGGTGATCACTTCGATCGACTCGACCAGCGCCTGCGGGATCGTGTTCAGATCCACCGTCAGGTTGCTCGCGGAGAACATCGGCCGGCGGCCGTCGATCAACACCAGGTTGCGATTGGCACCGAGGCCGCGCAGGTTGATGTTCGATTGCCCGCCGTTACCGGGGTTGTTGGAAGTCGTGGTGCCCGCGGGATTCACCTGCGGCAGCGTGTTGAGGAACGTGTCCAGCGTCACGTCGGTGTGCGCGACGATGTCTTTGGAGGAGACGGGCGTCAACGGACTGTTCGCCTCGTAATCCTGTCGTTGAATACGAGCGCCCGTGATGACCATCTCTTGCACGGCGTCTACACTT
>CADEEJ010000413.1 GCA_902826315.1 uncultured Steroidobacter sp. | reverse complement strand
GAGTTCAAGATGCGCATGATCCATGTTCAAGTGCAGCCGGAACGCGCGAAGCGACTGAACGTCGTGGCTGTCGATAAGTCGCTCCGGCGCTTAGCGAAGAACAAGTCGATGGTTCGTCGCTTCAAGTTCGAAGAAGGTAGTGACAAAGCGCGCTACATGAACTTCAACTACCTCACGACCAAGCCCGCGCAACTTTGGAAGGCACTGCGTTCCGGGCCATCTCGCCCCGGACTGCTGCGCTCTGCTGCGATGGTTGTTTGCGAAGGTGAAGGCGGTTGGGACAACTATCTTTTGTTGCATCACTGGGACCGCCGCCTCAGGCTGGACTCGGTGCCAATGAACTCTAAGAACGCGTTAAAGCGTCGAAGTTGTGATGGGAGGGAGTTGAGCCGTGGGGGTGTCCATTCCAAACGAGTCACCGATACCCCCAGATCTACCCCCAAGATGCCTTGGCTGCGGGCGGACGTTTGTGGACGCTCGCGGACGAACTGCGCGCCCTACAGATCTGAGGTTCCATCTGTGGGCCGGACGTCAAATGGACGTCTACGGACGTCCTCAGATGGCTCCCCGGGCCGGATTCGAACCAGCGACCAATCGGTTAACAGCCGAACGCTCTACCACTGAGCTACCGGGGAACGGCAGGAAGATCGAAGGCGCGGGATTTTGCGGAATCGGGCTCTGCGGTGTCAAGGAATTCCGGGAAAATCCGGCGCTTACCAGCGGCTGGCGTTGCGACGGCTGACGCCGACGACGATGCGCTCGACGCGCCAAGTGCTCGTTTCCAGATGGCGGGCGGCGAGGGCGGGGGTCATGCCGTGGCGCGCAACCATGGTCCAGACCTGGATGGCGTATTCGGAGTACGGCCGGGTCGGGCGGAGGCGGTTGGCGTCGCTGCGCATAGCGGGCGACACCATACGACGGGATATATCCGGGTTCTGCCAGCGCAAGCCCGCAGACGACGGTAGACGGTCCCTGAATGGCTACGCAGCTTGTGCGGCGCGTAGCGTTTTCTCCATCCGGCGCAGCGCTTCTTCCAGCGTCTGCATGCTGCACG
This sequence comes from uncultured Steroidobacter sp., assembly GCA_902826315.1. Classification (GTDB taxonomy): domain Bacteria; phylum Pseudomonadota; class Gammaproteobacteria; order Steroidobacterales; family Steroidobacteraceae; genus Steroidobacter. The sequence continues at coordinate 2,724 of CADEEJ010000413.1, read as the reverse complement.
CGAACGACAAGCGCATGTGCCCGGGCGCACCGAAGCCGCTGCCGGGAACGACGGCGACGCCACCGTGCGTGAGCAGATGTTCGGCGAACGCGTTGTCATCCTTCACGCCGACGATGTGCATCGCCTTCTCGACGTTTGCGAACGCGTAGAAAGTGCCGGCGCCTTTCAAGCAGGACACGCCGGGCAACTTGTTGAGGCCGGCGACGATGAAATCGTGGCGCTGCTTGAAGTGCTTGTTCATCTCGCGCACGCACGACTGATCGGCGTTGAGCGCTGCGACCGCCGCCTTCTGCGAGATCGACGACGGATTCGACGTGCTCTGGCCCTGGATCGTCGCCATCGCCGTGACAATCTCGGCGGGTCCGCCGCAGTAGCCGATACGCCAGCCGGTCATCGCGTACGCCTTCGAGACTCCGTTCGTCGTCACGACCCGGTCATACAACTCCGGGCACACATTGGCGAAGCTCACGAACGGTTCATCGGCCCAATAGATGTGCTCGTACATGTCGTCGGTGCAGATGACGACTTGCGGATGCTTCATCAGCACTTCGCCAAGCGCACGCAACTCGGCGCGCGTGTAGGCAGCGCCAGTGGGGTTGCTGGGACTATTTAATATGAATAGCCGAGTCTTCGGCGTGATCGCCGCTGCCAGTTGCGCCGGCGTGATCTTGTAACCCTGGTCGGCGCCCGCATATGGAGTGACTGGCACGCCGTCGGCGAGCAGCACCATGTCCGGGTACGACACCCAGTACGGCGCAGGAATCACCGCTTCGTCGCCCGGGTCGATCACCGCGAGGATCAGATTGAAGATGGTCTGTTTTGCGCCGCTGGAAGCGAGGATCTGCTTGCGCGCGTAATCGAGCCCGTTCTCGCGCTTGAACTTCGCGATGATTGCATCCTTGAGCTCGGCCGTGCCCTCGACGGGCGTGTAGCGCGTGTGGCCTTGGCGAATCGCTTCCACACCGACGTCGGCGATGTGCGTGGGCGTGTCGAAGTCAGGCTCGCCGGCGCCGAGGCCGATGATGTCTTTGCCTTCCGCCTTGAGCTGCGCGACACGGCCGGTGAGCGCGACAGTGGGCGAGGGCTTGACGCGCTGGACGCGTTTTGAAACTGGTAAACTCACGGGACCCCGCAAGGACGCATTCGACGACGCGGGAATTGTTTCTCATGACCGATACCACCGCAACCGGATTCGCGCTGACCGGCGATTACCAGCCGGCCGGCGATCAGCCGCAGGCGATCGCGGGCCTGGTCGATGGCCTGCGCTCGGGGCTCACGCATCAGACGCTGCTCGGCGTAACAGGAAGCGGCAAGACATTCTCGATCGCGAATGTCATCCAGCAAATTCAGCGTCCGACGCTCGTGCTCGCGCACAACAAGACGCTGGCTGCGCAGCTCTACGGCGAGTTCAAGGATTTCTTCCCGCACAACTCGGTGGAGTATTTCGTCTCCTATTACGACTACTACCAGCCGGAAGCCTACGTTCCTTCCTCCGACACCTACATCGAGAAGGATTCTTCGATCAACGAGCACATCGAGCAGATGCGTCTGTCCGCGACCAAAGCGCTGCTCGAGCGATCGGACGCGATCATCGTCGCGACGGTGTCGGCGATTTACGGCCTCGGCGATCCGGAAGCGTATCTGTCGATGGTGCTGCACCTGTCGCGCGGCGACCGGATGGATCAGCGCAAGATGCTGCGGCGTCTCACGGACATGCAGTACAAGCGCAATGAGCTCGACCTCACGCAAGGCACGTATCGCGTGCGCGGCGATGTGATCGACATCTTCCCGGCGGAGTCGGAGCGCGAAGCGCTGCGCGTCGAATTGTTCGACGACGAGGTCGACTCGCTCATGCTGTTCGATCCGCTCACGGGCGAGATCAAGCGCAAGGTACCGCGCTTCACGGTGTTTCCGTCCACGCACTACGTGACGCCGCGCGAGCGATTGGTCACGGCGGTCGACTTCATTCGCGACGAATTGCACGAGCGGCTCAACGAGCTCAAGAACGCAGGCAAGCTCGTCGAAGCGCAGCGGTTGGAGCAGCGCACACGCTTCGACATCGAGATGATTCGCGAAGTCGGCTACTGCAACGGCATCGAGAACTACTCGCGCTATCTGTCGGGTCGCTCGCCTGGCGAGCCGCCGCCGTGCTTGTTCGACTACCTCCCTGACAATGCGCTGCTGGTCGTCGATGAGAGTCACCAGACGATTCCGCAGCTGGGCGCGATGTACCGCGGCGATCGCTCGCGCAAAGAGACGCTCGTCGAGTACGGCTTCCGCTTGCCATCCGCTCTCGACAACCGGCCGCTACGCTTCGACGAGTGGGAGAAGCTCGCCCCGCAGATGATCTTCGTGTCAGCGACGCCCGGGCAGTATGAATTGCAGCGCTCCGGACAAGTCGTCGAACAGCTGGTGCGTCCGACGGGTCTCGTCGATCCGGAGGTCGAGCTGCGCCCGGTGCGCACGCAGGTCGACGACGTGCTCTCGGAAATCAAGATCTGCGTGGATCGCGGCGAGCGCGTGCTGATCACGACGCTCACCAAGCGCATGTCGGAGGATCTGACCGAATATCTCGACGAGCACGGCGTGAAGGTGCGCTACCTGCACTCCGACATCGACACCGTCGAGCGCATGGAGATCATCCGCGATCTGCGTCTCGGCAAGTTCGACGTGCTCGTCGGCATCAACCTGCTGCGCGAAGGCCTCGACATGCCCGAGGTGTCG
>CADEEJ010000412.1 GCA_902826315.1 uncultured Steroidobacter sp. | reverse complement strand
CCAGGACGAGCTGGTCCGTGGCTACGAAACCGATGCCGGCAAGATGGTCGTCATCACCGATGAGGAATTCGCAGCCGTTGCACCCGAGATGTCGGGGGATATCGAATTGCGCAGCTTCGTGCCGCTCGAACAGATTCCGCCGATCTACTTCAATCGGCCCTACTTCCTGGCACCCGCGGGCAAGTCGACGAAGGCATATCACCTGCTGACCGCCACGATGGCAAAGGCAGCTCGCGTCGGCATTGGCAGTTTCGTCATGCGCGGCCATGAGTATCTGGTCGCGATCATCGCGGACAACGGCGTGCTACGTGCCGACACCCTGCGCTACGCGGACGAGATTCGCACTCCAAAAACCATCGGACTGCCCAAAGGCGGCAAGGCCACGGCATCCAAGGTGACTCAGTTCGCCAAGCTCATCGACGCTCTGACTCGCACCGACCTCGACCTCACCGAGCTCGAGGATCAAGAGGCGAAAGCATTGGAGAAACTGGCGCAGATCAAGCAGAAGGAAGACGAGGACGTCATTCACCAACGCGGCCTCGAAGCTGCAGACGGCGAAGCCGATACGAGCGGGGCGCAGATCATCGACCTCATGGCCGTGCTGCGCAAGAGCTTGTCGAAGAGCGCTGTGGTGAAAACCGCCAGCGACAGTGCGCCGATATCGCTCGCTGAACGACGCGCTGAGCGTGCTGCGAAGACCGCCGCGAGCAAGACGAGTTCGCCCAAACGCAAAGCGCGAAGATCGAGCTCCAAGCGCAAGGGCGCCAGGGGAGCCAGTTCGCCGACTCCGGCGGCAAGATGACGCCGTGGCGGGCGGACCGCAGCAAACTCAACCATGACGGGCTAGTCACAGACAGACGTATGCATAGAGTGGTGTGTGCCCGGGCTCGCAAATTCCTGGGCAGATGCTCGCACCCACGCTGCCACTTGCGCATTTCGACTCGGGAGCCATGGGAGTCGGCTGGTTCGGACCGAAACAGCCGCATGGTTGCATGACTGTGCCACGAGCGTAGGAGATCGTTGGTGGTAGTGGTGGTGGTGGATCCCGCGTCTCGGGCGGAGGGAAATTCGTCTCCTCCGGTGGGGAGGGAGTTTGGGTACCTCCAGGATCAGACGGAGGTACGGCGGGGTCATGCAAGGTAGCCGCCAGCCCTCCGACTGCAACAATTACGGCGGCCACGCCGCCGAGCATGGCCGGCATGGTTTCCCACCAATGTTTGGACTCACTCACCTGCGGCAAGGTGAACCCAACCTGCAGTCGCGTCGGTGCGGTCCCCCACGTACCGCAGCGGGCGGCCGGGCACCTCGATTAAAGACGTTTGGATAGGAACGCCGAGCTCGCCGGACACAAGCTTGCAAACTCAGGCGTGGATCGAATTGCGGGCGGCGCGCTGTCGCGGGGCGTCACGACGTAGCCACGAGATCGGAAGAAAGGTTCGGCCGTCGTCGTCAGCAAGTAGATAGTGGCTACACCGCGCGTGCGAGCGTGTAGCTCGGCGTGCTCTACGAGTTTTTGCCCTAGTCCCTGCGCGCGATGGGAAGCGCTCACAGCCAGTGAGCGAAGCAGGGCGTCCGAGCCGTAGCACTGCAGACCGACGATGCCGATTGGGGCACTCGACGGCCCCGCATAAAAAAACTCGCTCATGTCGCCATCCGAAAGATCGGAGGACGGCAGCGATGCACTCTCCAAGAGGCCGATGACGTCAGCGCGACGGGGCGCCTGCTGAATCACGATCTCCATGACAGTCCTGGGGTCGTCATTGACGCCGCAAACGCAGCGCGTTCCCGATCACCGATACCGACGACAAGCTCATCGCCAGTGCTGCAATGAGCGGGCTCAACAACCAGCCGAAGACGGGATACAGCAGGCCCGCCGCAAGCGGAATGCCGAGTGCGTTGTAAGCGAACGCGAAGAACAAATTCTGACGAATGTTGCGAACGGTGGCCCGGCTCAACTGTCGAGCGCGCACGATTCCGCGCAGGTCTCCTTTGACGAGCGTGACCTGCGCACTCTCCATGGCGATGTCAGTCCCGGTCCCCATGGCAATACCGACGTCCGCCTTCGCCAGCGCCGGGGCGTCATTGATACCGTCTCCCGCCATCGCGACGCGCCGGCCGAGCTCCTGCAAGCGCGCGACAACATCTGCCTTGTCTTTCGGCTGCACCTCGGCAATGACCTCATCAATCGGCAAACTCGCGGCAACTGCCTGCGCCGTCGCTCTATTGTCACCAGTCAGCATTACGAGCCTCAGACCATCTTCCTTCAGCGCCTCGAGCGCAGCCGGTGTGGTGTCCTTGATTGGATCGCCGACAGCAATCGCGCCCGCCAGCCGACCGTCGACCGCCAGGAAGATCACGGTGTGACCTTGTCGCTGTTGCTGCTCGACCTCCTCCCTGATCGGATCGATCGTCACGCCATTTGCTTGCATCAGCGCAGCATTGCCCAACGCGAGCTTGCGCCCATTCGATTCGCCACGAACACCCTGCCCCGTAACCGATTCGAAATTGCTAACGCCGGCAAGCTTGATGCCGCGCGCTGCAGCGCCGGCGACAACCGCTCGCGCCAATGGATGCTCGCTTACACGATCAAGGGCAGCAGCCCAACCCAGGATCTGTTCATCGGAGAATCCGTCCGCTGCGATGACGCGGTCAAACGCAGGCTTCCCGACCGTGATCGTTCCGGTCTTGTCGAGCACGAGCGTATCGACCTTGCGCAGGCTCTCGATTGCCTGTGCATCCCTGAACAGCACTCCGAGCTGCGCGCCCCGTCCGCTTGCGACCATGATTGAGATGGGGGTCGCCAAGCCCAGGGCACACGGACACGCAATGATCAACACAGCCACCGCATTGACGAGCGCGTACGCAAATCTCGGCTCCGGACCAACGAACCACCACACGACGAAGGTCAGCAGTGAAATGGCAATGACGGAAGGGACGAACCACTTCGCGACTTGGTCGGCCAGCCGCTGCAGCGGTGCTCGTGAGCGCTGTGCCTGTGCCACGAGCGATACGATCTGGGAGAGCAGACTTTCGGAGCCGACGCGCTCGGCGACGATTACCAATGTGCCGGTCTGGTTGATCGTTGCACCGACCACGCGATCATCGGCTGCCTTGTCCACGGGCATCGGTTCACCAGTCAGCATCGACTCATCGACCGTCGATCGGCCTTCGAGCACGCGCCCATCCACGGGTATCTTCTCGCCCGGGCGGACCCGCAGACGTTCGCCCGCATGGACTTGATCCAGCGGAACATCCTCTTCTGAGCCATCTTCATGCACTCGCCGTGCAGTCTTGGGCGCCAGTCCGAGCAGCTGTCGAATGGCTGCGCTGGTACGCCCGCGCGCACGAAGCTCCAACCATTCGCCAAGCAACACCAGAGCAACGATGGCGCTTGCTACCTCGAAGTAGACGCCAACCATCCCGTGCCGGTCGCGCATCTCAGCGGGGAACATCTGCGGCGCGAAGGTCGCGACCAGACTGAACACGAAGGCAACGAGCACACCCAGGCCGATCAGCGTGTACATGTTGGGTGAGCGGTTGACGACCCCGAGCCAGCCGCGTCGGTAGTAGCCCAGAGCAGCCCACAACACGACCGGAGCGGTCAGGAGCAGCTCGACGCCACGAAGGGCGCGTGCGGTTCCATTTGCCACATCCATTCCAATCAAGTGCGGAAGCATCGCGATCACGAGGACGGGAACCGTGAACGCCACTGCGACCCGGAACTTCGTCCGAACCGCGTTGATCTCGGTAGCATCCTGATGCTCGCTCGGCATTTCCGGCTCGAGC
>CADEEJ010000411.1 GCA_902826315.1 uncultured Steroidobacter sp. | reverse complement strand
AACGAGCGGGCGAAGCGATGTCGGAAGGTGCCGAAGGCCTGACGCACTTCTTCCCGACACCGCAAGCGCTCGCGAAGGCGGATCTCAGCGGTCTCGGTCTGACTGCCAGCCGCGCAGCCACGATTCGCGCACTGGCATCCGCGACCTGCGAAGGCAAACTCGATTTCTCTGCCGGAGTCGAAGAGATCACGACGACGCTTGCGGCGCTTCGCGGCTTCGATGCCGATGCTGCGCAGTACGTCGCGCTCTGCGCGTTAGGCGAGCCGGACGCGTTTCCTCGCGTCGCCCGCAAACCGCTCACGGTGCGCGAGCTCGATGCACGCATGGAGGCGTGGCGTCCGTGGCGCGGCTATGCGCTGGTTCACTTGTGGGAGGCGGCAACGCCTTAGTCGACCAATTCGTAGTGCCGGGCCCGCGGATCGTACTCGACCATCATCTTCTGCACTTTTGCCGGCACGACCGCGCTCTCGACATCGTTGCCCGCAAAGCTGCGAATCGCATCGAGCGATTTCCAGACCGTGACGATCAGGAACTCGACCCCCTGCGGTACGTCCCGTCGCAGGATCGAAGCATCGTGAAATCCCGGCAGCTGCACGAGCTGCGGGAACGTCTCCGATTGCAGATGCTCGACGTACGCGTCGGCGAATTCGCGCTTGGCAAGCCCGCGCCAGTGTCTCGCAATCATCGGCCAATCATCAGCATGCCGGCGAGCTTACCAGAGCAGCACCAGCGGCAGCGCCGGACGCAGATCGGCGCGCCGGCCGTGAAGCTCGCCGTCGAACCCGAGCTCGAGCAGTGGCTGCGCGGCACGCTGAAACGAGAATGCACCGGTCGGCGAAATCTAGCCTACGAGCGGGACCAGCACCATGCTGAGGATGGCAAGCGCAGCGCCGATGAGCGCGCCCGCAGCGACGTCCGTCGGGTAATGCAACCCGAGGATCACGCGCGAGGCCGCGACGAGCGCGGCGAACGGCACAAGCAGCCAGGCGAGCTCGGGGAAGCTCTGGACCGCGAGCGTCGTGAAGCTCACCGCGTGCAGCGTATGGCCTGAGGGGAAACTGTAGCGATCCAGCGCGCGCGTGCCAGGCACGATCCCGGCGAGCGAGATGTACGGGCGCTCACGCACCAGCCGCGACTTGAGGTACTTGTAGAGGCCGACGCCGATGAAACCGACGACCGCCATGCGCACCGCCGGATAAAGCGCGCTTTCTCCATAGACGACCGGCAGGAGCACGATCAGCACGTACCAGAAAACACCGTCGCCGAGCTTGCTGATCGCGGAGAATATGTCCCGGACCGCTGGCAGGCTGCAGCCGCGGTTGAGACGCAGGCACCATGCATGCTCGATAGCATCCACGCGCCGAAACAGCTCTGCGGTACGTACCCCGTTCATGACGTTGCTCCGTGCGCAGTACTATTCGGGCGGCAGGCTGCAACGCGTTGACGAACGCGTGACACTTTTGTGATTCAGCAACTTGGAGCAGAATCTGCGAGCTACTTCACATATGCCGGCGACCTGTTACGAACGCGTTACGCCATGAACCTGCTGCTGATCGAAGACCACGCCGACATCGCGGCGAACATCACCGAGTTCTTCGAAGGACGCGGCGTTGCCGTCGAGCACGTCGTCGACGGCGCAGCGGGCCTGCAGAAAGCGCTCGCCGATCCGTACGACGCGATCGTGCTGGACCTGCTGCTGCCCGGGCTCGATGGCCTGTCGCTGTGCCGGCAACTGCGGCACGCGGGGCGCACGCAGGTCCCGGTGCTGATGCTGACGGCCAAGGACCTGCTCGCGGACAAGATCGAAGGCTTCGAGGCCGGCGCCGACGACTACCTGGTCAAGCCGTTTTCGCTGGCCGAGCTCGATGCGCGCTTGAAGGCCCTGGTGCGGCGGGCGCGGCTGCCGGAAACGCCGCGCATCCTCAGCGTCGGCGAGCTGCGCTTCGATCTCGACACGCTCGAAGCCGAGCGCGGCGGCGAGCGGCTGAAGCTCAATCCGACGACGCGCCGCCTGCTGATCGTCCTGCTGCAGAATTCGCATCGCGTCGTGACGCGCCAGGAGCTCGAGCGCGAGCTGTGGGGCGACTCGCCGCCGCAGGGCGACTTCCTGCGCGCTCACATGCATGCGCTGCGCACGGCGATCGACAAGAACTTCCCGGTCAAACTGCTCCACACGATCCATGGCACCGGCTATCGACTTTCGGCAGAACCGGTACGTTCGTAAGCTGAACGACTGGTACTCGCGCCTCAGCCTGCGCGCGCGCATCGCGGGCACGATGATCGCGCTCGTCGCGAGCGCCGGGCTCGTGCTCAGCGCGTGGGCGTACCTCGCCGATGAGCAGTTGAAGCGCAACATCACGCTCGACCTGCTCTCGGAAGAGCTCACGCATTTCGAGCAGCGCATGCGCGTCGATCGCGGCGCCGAGCCGCTGCGGTCCGCACGACTCGCCATCTACCGTTCGAGCGACCTGGCCGAGCTGCCGCGGCACATCGCGATGTTGCGGCCTGGCGAGATGCATCGCGTGCGCTCGGGTGGCCGCCTGCTCGATGTGCTGGTGCGCGACGGCGACTTCGGCCGCTTGTACATCACGTACGACGTCACGACGTATGCGACGCAGGACGCGATCGCGCTGTTGGTGCTCGCGATCGGCGTGATCGCAATCGTCATCGTCGCGGCGCTCGCTGCGTCCGCGATCTCGCGGCGGCTGGTCGAGCCGATCACGGCGCTCGCGGGGCGGCTCACCGAAATCGATCCCGGCGAGCGTCACGTGCGCATCGGCGCACAGTTCGCGGGGAACGAGCTGGAGCCGATCGCGCGCTCGGTGGACATGTTCATGGAGCGGCTCGACGGTTTCGTCGAGCGCGAGCAATCGTTCACTGCGACGGCGAGCCACGAGCTGCGCACGCCGCTCGCTGTGATGCGCGGCGCCGTTGAGTTGCTGGAAACCTCAGCGGCTGAGCGGCCGGGCGCTAGCAAGGCACTCGCAAGAATCCAGCGCGCGGTGCGCGAAATGACGGAATTCACCGACGCGCTGCTGGCGTTGTCGCGTGAGCAACAAGCCGCAGCGGCGAGCGAAACGACGTGCGACGTGAACGCAGTGCTCGCGCGCGTCGTCGAAGATCAGCGCAGCGTGTCGCCGGGCAAGCGCATCGTGCTGGAGATCGAGGCGGGCACGAACCTGCAGGTCGCGGCGCCCGAGAGCATGGTCGCGATGACGATCGGCAATCTCGTGCGCAATGCGGTCCAGCACGGCACCGGCGGCGAAGTGCTGTGCCGCTCGCAGGGCCACGAACTGGTCGTGACGAACGCCGGGACATTGCCGACGGACAACTTGTCGGCACCGCCGCGGCGCTTCACCACGCACCCGGGCGGCCACGGCATGGGCCTGTATCTGGTGCGGCGGATCTGCGAGCGGTACGGCTGGGACATCCGGCTGGAGAACGGGCCGCGCGGGGTCACGGCCCGCGTGGGGTTTGCGTAGTAGCCGGAGGCACCCGTGGCGTCGGCCACTGACGGCTAACAGCGACTCGCCGCTCTCTGCTAGGATCTCGCACCCTGAAATTCCCCCGCCTCCCGGCCTACGGAGCCTCTTCCGATGTCGACCGCTCTCAAGCTCAACGTGCCCGCACAGGGGCAGAAGATCACGATTGCCAACGGCAAGCTCGTCGTCCCCGACCAGCCGATCGTCCCGTTCATCGAAGGTGACGGCACCGGCCCGGATATCTGGCGCGCCTCGGTGCGCGTCATGGATGCAGCCGTGCAGAAGGCCTACGGCGGCAAGCGCAAGATCCACTGGATGGAGGT
>CADEEJ010000410.1 GCA_902826315.1 uncultured Steroidobacter sp. | reverse complement strand
CCTGACGCTTCCAGCTCGATGCGTGCATTCGCGTGCTGATCCTTCGCCTGCACGGCCTCGCGCATCTGATCGAGCGTGAAGTTGTCGAGCAGGATCCGGTCGACGCGCGCGTCGAGCGCTTCGCGCAACTGTGCGAGATTCTCGACTTCGACTTCCAATAACACTTTCGAGTCGAGGCGACGCGCCTCACTCACCGCGCCCGCGATGGAGCCGGCCGCGGCGATGTGGTTTTCCTTGACGAGGATCGCGTCGAATAGACCGATGCGGTGATTCGTGCCGCCGCCACAGCGCACGGCGTATTTCTGCGCGACGCGCAAACCCGGGATCGTCTTGCGCGTGTCGAGAATGCGGCACTTCGTGCCCGCGACCGCATCGACATACTTGCGCGTCACGGTCGCAGTGGCCGACAGCATCTGCAGGAAGTTGAGCGCCGTTCGCTCGCCCGTGAGCAACGACCGCGCGGGACCTTCCAACGTGCACAGTTGCTGATCGGCTCGCACGCGTTCGTTATCGCGCGCAGACCAGCTCACGCGAACCCGTGCGTCGACTTGCTTGAATACTTCGTCGAACCACGCCGTGCCGCACAGCACTGCATCTTCGCGTGTGATGACGGTCGCGCTCGCCACGCGGCCGGCAGGGATCAGCTGTGCAGTCAGATCGCCCGTGCCTACGTCCTCCGCCAGCGCCGTAGCGACACTGGTGGAGACGTAAGCAGGATCGGGCGCTTGCATCGAATCAGAACGGCAGGCCGGCGTTCGCGCCGTGACCGGCGGCGGCCATGCACATCAGCATCGGAATCGACAGCACGAAGTTCGTGCGCGAGGCGAGCCCGGCGGTCTTGCGCGCCTTCGCCTTCTCGTCGTCCGTGGCCGGCACGATGCCGAGGATCTTCTTCTGGTTCGGCCAGATCAGTACCCAGACGTTGAAGATCATGATCGTGCCCAGCCAGGCGCCGATGCCGATCACGAGCTGGTACATGTTGACCGACTCGCCGCCCATGCCGAGCGCGAACGCGCCCAGGTTCTTGCCGCGCGCGAGATACCAGAAGCCCGTCAGCCAGGTCGCCACCGCGGCCCAGCGGAACCATTTGAGGGCGACCGGCGCTAGGTACTTGGTGATGCCGGCGCCGCCGGGGCCGCCTTTGTCGGCTGCGGCTGCTGCGAGGCCCGGTGTTTGCACCACATTGAAGTAGTAGAGCAGGCCGATCCACATGACGCCGGCGAGGATGTGCAGCCAGCGGGCGAGCTGAAACTCGTTGAACACCGTCGGCGAGATGGCGAACGTGAGCAGCAAGGCGAGCACGACGCCGGTCGTAATCGCACCTTTGACACTGTTGAGCGGGTTCATGGGAGGGTCTCCTGAAATTCTTGTGACTGCCGTCGCCAGCTCCGGCAGCGTCGTTCGTATCGGTCGAATCGCTTGAACCGACTGGAAAAAAAGCGTTTGAAGAATAGGCGAGCGATCCCCATAATTCAACGCCGGTCCCATTGCCATGACCCCTGCTGTCCCGCTGCCTCGCGTCGAATCACCCTGCGTCAACGTCTGCACGCTCGATGCGCACAAGGTCTGCATCGGCTGCGGGCGTACCATCGAGGAGATCGCGGTCTGGTCGCGCCTGGGCGATGAGGAGCGACGCGCGGTTTGCGAGCGGGCCCAAAACCGCAACCAGAGTCGCAAACAGTCAATTTCTTCTTCCGAGGTCTAAGCCGTGGACGTCATCGAACGCATCAAGTCACAACTGTCCGCCAGCCCCGTGGTGCTCTACATGAAGGGCACGCCGGACTTTCCCCAGTGCGGATTCTCGGCCGCGGCCGTGCGGGCACTCAGCGCGTCGGGCGCGCAGTTCGCGCACGTCAACATCTTCGAAGATCCGGAGCTGCGCGAGGCGCTGAAGCAGTACTCGAACTGGCCGACTTATCCGCAGCTGTACGTGAACGGCGAGCTGATCGGCGGCTCGGACATCATCCTCGAGATGTACAAGAGCGGCGAGCTGCAGAAGCTGGTCACCAGCTCCTAACCCGACATCCTCGCGCCGAACCGGTTGCACACCTCGCAGAACAGCTCGGCTGTCCGCTGCGCATCGTACGCAGCGGAGTGCGCTTCGCTCGAATCCCAGCCGATGCCGGCGGCCTGCAGCACTTTCCCCAGTACCGTCTGGCCGTAGACCACGCCGCCGAGCGTCGCCGTGTCGAAACTCGAAAACGGGTGAAACGGATTGCGCTTGATCTGCGTGCGCGCGATCGCCGCGTTGAGGAAGTTCAGATCGAAGTAGGCGTTGTGACCGACCAGGATCGCGCGCGTGCAGTCGTTGTCCTTCATCGCGCGGCGGACTTCCTTGAACAGCGTCGTCAGCGCTTCCTTCTCCGCGATCGCCGGACGCAGCGGATGGAACGGATCGATGCCGGTGACGGCGAGCGACGCGGCTTCGAGCTTCGCGCCGGGGAACGGCTGAATGTGAAAGCGCCAGTTCTCGCCGGGCGCGAGCCGGCCGTCAGGCTGCAGTTCGATCAGCACCGCGGCGATTTCCAGCAGCGCGTCGGTGTTCGGATTGAAGCCGCCGCACTCGACATCGATCACGACAGGCATGAAACCGCGGAAGCGGTTTCCAAGGGGCAACCGATCGCTCACGCACGCCGCTCCTCGATCATGCGCCAGGCAAGCTGCTCGCCGGCGCGAAATGGCACCAACTCGTCCTTGTCGAAAGGGTAAGCGGCGGGGGGCGACCACGCGGCGCGTTCCAGCACGATGTGGTCGCTATTGCGCGGCAGGCCGTAGAAGTCGGCACCGCGTTCCGATGCGAATGCTTGCAAACGATCGAGCCTGCCGGCCCGCTCGAACGCCTCTGCGTACAACTCGATAGCGGCGTGCGCAGAGAAAATTCCGGCCGAACCGCAGCACGTTTCCTTGCTATGCCTCGCGTGAGGCGCACTGTCCGTGCCAAGGAAGAAGCGCGCGTCTTCCGCTGTGGCTGCTTCGATCAGCGCCTGGCGATCGTGCTCGCGCTTGAGCACCGGCAGGCAGTAGTTGTGCGGGCGGATGCCGCCTTGAAAGATGGCGTTGCGATTCAGCAGCAGATGTTGAGGCGTGATCGTCGCGGCGACGCCGCGGCGTGCGCCTTGGACGAACTGCACCGCTTCGCGCGTCGTCACGTGCTCGAACACGATGCGCAGACTTTTGAAGCGCTCGACGACCTTCGTGAGGATGCGATCGATGAAGACGCGCTCGCGATCGAAGACGTCGACCTCGCCATCGGTGACTTCGCCGTGGACCTGGAACACGAGCCCGCACTCTGCCATCGCTTCCAGCGCAGGATAAATCTTCTCGATGGCAGTCACGCCGGCGTCCGAATGCGTGGTCGCGCCCGCCGGATAGAGCTTCGCGCCGAAGATGAAACCGCTGGCCTGTGCCGCCCGAATCTCTTGCGGCGCAGTCGTGTCGGTGAGGTACAGCGTCATCAGCGGCTCGAAGCGCGAGCCGGCCGGCAGCGCCGCGAGAATGCGATCGCGATATGCGGCAGCCATCGCGACGGTCGTCACCGGCGGCTTGAGGTTCGGCATGATGATCGCCCGCGCGAACTGGCGTGCCGTGAACGGCACGACGCTGGCGAGTTGTGCGCCATCGCGCACGTGCAAGTGCCAGTCGTCGGGTCGGAGGATTCGCAGACTCGTCATGCTCTGAAAAGGTCGCCGCTGTTCAGCAACTCTACCGTGTATCGCACGCCAAAGCCGGTGATATCCGTCGGGACGTGGCCGAGCCCGCCGCTGCGATTGCTCGCGGCCAGGTCGATGTGAATCCAGGGCACTTCCGCGGGGACGAAGCGGTTGAGGAAGCGCGCGGCCAGGATGTGATCGCCCTTGCTGTCGGGCGT
>CADEEJ010000409.1 GCA_902826315.1 uncultured Steroidobacter sp. | reverse complement strand
CAGGGCGTACCAGCAGCACAGGACGATTGCGTCTGTCTTGAAGATCCGGTCGCGTTCAGCCTCCACCCGCTCGGCGAGCGAGGTAGTGGAATCAATCGGGGCAATTTGTGGTGTGCGCTTGCGTGGCTGGGCACTCGGTTTCGACTCCGGCGTTACCGCGCGGGATCGTCTCGATGGGCGCGTGCGTTTGCTCGCACCCTGCGTGAAAGCCCCAGATTTCTTCGGGGCAGCCTTTTCGCGAAAACGAGTCATCGCCAGGGCCTCCAATGATTGAGCAAAGCGGGCGTCAGTGAGCCGACGAATCGGAACCACTGACCCACCTTTTCATGGAGCGTCAGATCTGCAACTTCGAGCGGCTGGCGACTTGAGTGCTGAGAAGGAACCGCTAGCCATGTGCGAGGTGAAGTCACATCGTGACAGCAACTCGTGGCCGCCAGCCACGCGAAAGAACTGTCCTGCCTTCCGCTCACGATCCGAGTTAGACAACGAAGCCTTCTCGCGCCATGCGATACCGGCACGTTGTCAAGCCGGAACTGAGCCTTTCCCAACGACTGCCTTGCCGGAACGGCGAGGGCAGCTCATCAACGCGCGCGGGTGTTTCCGGATGCCCGCGCGGGGCATCGGCGCATCTCGCGTTCCTGGAGATCTACCGATGACCCATGCGTACTACCCATGCGCAACGCGCGGCACGTACCTTCGGCGGCGTGCCAAACGATTATCTGGCGATTCACAACGGGTTAGTGCTTGTCACGGTCCGTGTCACGGACAACACAGGAACGACTACGGAGAGCACGATGACATTGGCGGACCTCTGTCCTTAAGAGTGGGTTGATGCCGTTCTCGGAACGGCACCGCCGACCATCTCACGCCGCCGCCTGCGCCTCCAGTGTTTCCCGAGGCGTCGTCAGCTCCCCGAACCTCGCCACGGCGCGCGCCAATGTGTCCAGGAAGGGCTCATCGCGAATCGTGCGCGCCAACGACTCCGTCCATTCGGAATCACAAGGGTCCACACGGGGGTCGACAAAACCATAGTGCAGTATGAACTCGAAGTGTCTCGCGCCGACGATGATGCCGATGTCGTGGACGATGCGCGCATCGTCGTGGACTGGATTCAGCGCCACCGCGAGGGCGGACACCGGTGGACTTCTCAAGGAGCGAATCGAGCGACTCTTTGATGTCGGCCTCCGAGCGCCACGGCAGATGGGCGGGCGGGTAGTACGGCTTGTAATGACGAAACTTCATCCGCACGACGGCATCGATGTGGATGCCTTTCGCGGCTCGCCAACGAGCTACTTCGGGGCGCCACGCCGGTCGCGCGAGCAGGGCTTGGATGAAGCGCTCGCGCAGATCGGTGCGGCTCCTGATCGCCCGGCAGGCACCGTTGCGTGCGCCTGCGCCGCCCATCAATCCGATCGCGCAGCTCGTGTGCCAACGGTGCTCCTCAACGAACTGTTCGCTCGAGGCGCTGGCAATCAGCCAGCGCAGCGCCTGGAACGCCATCTCGGTGCTGTAGGGGTCGGGCCAATACGGGTCCGGTCGCAGCAGCTCGATCAGCGCCACGTCGGCGAACCGCCGGGTTCTGGGTTTCATTGGGGGGATCCTCCACCTCGCGGGTCGACGTTATCGTCGCCCATCGACTGCGGCGACTGCCCTACTGTCCTTCAATGTTGCGAATCAGCAAGTTCGGCTTGTCGTGAATCGCTCCGATCCACACGATCGAAGTTGAGTACTTGGCGGTAGGATGAGCAGCTAACGATGACGGATCAGCCGTTCGCGATTCATCGGAGCCGCACTCCGAGCGTCACTTGCTGATCGCGCGAATGCGCGTAGCATCATCCAGTCGAGTCACGACTGTGACGACAGCGGTGGTCGCCAGCCACCCTAAAGAACTGGTCTGTTCTTCAACGCTCGAACCTGAGCCCTCTTAAGTCGAACACGCCACGCTTGCTGGCGTCATTCAGGTTCGTCGTCCTACTTCAACGTTCTGCCGCCGCATGTCATGCGCGTCGGCAGCGCTTCAACCCGCGCGGGTGTCTCCGATTCCCGCGGCGGGCATCGGTGCGTCTCGCGCTTTCCTGGAGATCAACCGATGACCCATGCGTACTACCATGCGCAGAGTTCGGCGCGCACCTTCGGAGGCGTGCCCGAAGACTACCTGGCGATTCACAACTGGTTCGATGCGACGAAGATCGCGTACTGCGACTTTCGTCATCGCGCCCTGCGGCACCATGCCGAGGGCATCTTCGAGGCCGAGCGAGTGTTCGGCGTCACCGTGAAGAACAGTGCCGGCAAAGAGGTGCCGGTACGCTACATCGGCGAGCAGCACGTGCAGGAGGACTGCGGCGGTCGCATTCCTTCGCTGTGCGAGTGGCTGTCGCGCATTCAACCGGAGCCGTGGATGGCGCGCGGCACGCGTGTCGGCCACCGCAATCGGCAGGGAGAGCCGCGATGAGCACGACGATCACGCGTCTCGAAACGCTGCCCAAAAAGATCCAGGCGCCGCTGCGAGAGCTGCTCTCCGCCGGCCAACTCAATGAGGAAACCGTCGAAGTGGTGCTCGATGCCGTCGAGCTCGCGGGCACTCCACACAAGGCGCTCGGCTTCGCGGTGGGCTTCCTGCATTTGCAGTCGAAGGGCGTTCCGGTGAAGGACGTCGTCAAGATGGCCCGCGCACAACGGCGCCGGATTCGATTGGAGTGGAGTGAGCGTCGCTGGCGGTCGGAGCATGATCGTCTGTCCAACGCCGAAACCCTGAAGCGACTGGCCGACGCGAATGTGCGCTACGCGCTCGATGATGTGGTGAAGCTCCTACCCGAGAGGGTCCCGGGCTACCTCATTCGATCGAGTCGGCGATTGGGCATGGAGGGCCTGCGACAACGCCATTGTGTCGCGAGCTATCACGAGCAGATCCAGGCGGGCTACTGCATCATCGCGGCGGTGTTTCTCAATCGTCAACGATGGACGGTACAGCTCGCTCGGACCGGAGACGCTCGTTCGCCGCTGCGGATCGTGCAGATACGCTCGCGGTTCAACCGTGTGCCCGATCGGGAGATCGTCGAAGTGATTCACGCCCGGCTGGGGATTGAGTACGAGAGGCTCGTGGCACGCGAGTTGGCGCATGAACCCCCGAAGCCCCGAAAGTACATGGACAATCTTCGCCGCATCCTGCCGACACTGCGCGATCAAGGTGTTCGCACCGTGAGCGTGAGGTTCGATGGGTCGGGCGATGACGGCTCGATTGACAGTGTCGAGTATGGGGAAGTGGCGATCACGCCGCCATCGATCTTCGTCGACGTCGACATGGTCCACCGGTCATTCAATGGGCGAGAGTGGACGACGAACCAGGTCGTTGAGCGAATGAATCTCTCTCGTGCCATTGAAGCCGTGACCGGCGACTACCTCGATGAGACTGGCGTCGACTGGTACAACAACGATGGGGGCTTTGGAGAGCTGACCATCGACGTGGAGGAGGGTAGCGTGTCCCTGGAAGTCAATGTCCGGTACACGGAATCAACGACCGAGTACTCCGGCACGAAGGATATCGAGACGGGTGAAGAGGTCGACGAGTAGAGATGGGAGCGACGGGGAGGCCGCCTTTGGCGCCTCCCCGTCGCAGGCCTTCAGCAGTGAACGGTGTGGCTGTAGTGCTCATCGGCAGTGCGCAAAATGTGAGTGCCGATGCCGGCTCACGCTTGCACGTTTCAGCGTAGTTAGAGGGGACAGGGCGATTCCGAGTCAAGAACGCCGTGGCGCTGAGCCACACGAAAGGAGGACTGGACCATCATGGCCAGATCGTTCAGCCAGAAGTGACCGTCCGACGTTAATTGCAGCAGCGGGGCAACGATTCCGTTGTCTTCCCGCACCGTGGATCCGCTTGGCTCCGTGAGAGGCGTCTGGGACCACATCGTGCCCCACACAC
>CADEEJ010000408.1 GCA_902826315.1 uncultured Steroidobacter sp. | reverse complement strand
CGGTCACCTGCTCGACGCTCACAACTACATCGAGCCACCAAAGGCCGATTCTTCTCTTACACCTGCTGTGACCGCAGAGCAGGCACTGGGAGATCTGCCGCCCATCTATGCCCGGCAGCAGCTCGCTGAGGGCTCGTTGAAACGCGGTGCGCGACGGTTTGATCAGCCGTTGGCACTCGATCGCCGCCGCAAACTGACACCGTACGGTCAGCTGATGCGGTCGTGGCCTGGATTCGAGATGCCGGCAAATGGCCTAAGCGACCATGTCATCCGCTACCTGCCGCGCGACTATCAGCTGTTTGCGCGGATGCTGCCCGGCGATCAGTATCCCGAAGCGTACCGGCTCGCCACCGTCATGTTTGAAGAGCAGCTGGTCAAACTCAAAAAAGCCGGCAGGAAAATCCGTGCGGGGTCGGCGGAGTACGGGGCACTCAAAGCATCGATCGTGCCCCCCTACGATGCTTCGAAGTTCCCGAACAAATGGCGGAAGATGTGGCGGGATCAGCCGGCACGGACGTTGATGGCCCATCTCGGCAAGGACAGCTACAGCCATATCCACTATGACAGTGATCAGGCACGAACGATCTCAGTAAGAGAGGCAGCACGCCTGCAGTCGTTTCCTGATGGTTTTGTGTTCAGCGGAACTATGAATCCCGCATTCCGCCAGATTGGCAATGCAGTTCCACCGCTGATGGCAAAGGCAATAGCCACGTGCATGGCGCGCGCGCTCGGATCGATAAGGGAGAAAACAGAGAATGAGCCTGTCCGAACGGCGGCAGCAGTTTGAGACTGCGTCAAGGTCCGACCCGCTAAACACTCCGCGAACGAAGTTCCACCGGTTGTTCGGAGTTTCAAACAGCGCGAAAGTCATCGGGCGCGGACTCCAGCTGGGAGTAGTGAATCTCGACAATGTTGCTGCGGATGTCGAGGGCTTCGCGTTCGCCTGCACGATGGTCTTCCCACCGGAGGACGAGGTCTATTTCACCGCATACGTTCGCTCGGGCACTGCTGCGATGGTTGCTCGTCTGGAGGAGATGAAGCGTCTGGGGGCTGCCCGGCCAGCGAACGATGACGAAGATTCGGAAGCTGAACCCTCAGAAGATGGGGGACAAATCGACTACGCCAAGCGCAACAACAATGTGGTTGTTGTTCTGGGACCCGACGGCCATCTGCATTTGCGGAATCGTGCGTTCTGGGACGAGCTGCCAGAGGATCTGACGCCATTCGGCGCGTCGATAGCGGTCGACAAGATCAATGTCGCGCTGTTTCCGCCGTCAGCATCGGCGCGCCGCAGCCTGCTCGCTCGGGAATTCGTTGGCTATCTCGGCAATATTGTGGGACGCGAGAAGGTCCATGAGCTGCGTGTCTGGGACGATGCGAGCGCAGTACGGCGAGAAATGCAGCGCATGCCTTCGAGTATCCCCCTGGCGCAGATCGAAGCCAGTGTCGCAGCAATGGGCGGGTACTATCCAGGTGCGGAGATTCGCAGGCTGCATGCGGCCTTGAACTTTCTGCCGCACAAGCATTTCGTGATTCTTTCCGGGCTTTCAGGCACCGGTAAGACGCAGCTTATTATCAAGTATGCCCGCGCGATTCACGGCGTTGGACCTGCCGAGTCAGATCCCTTCCTCATTGTTTGTCCTGTGCGCCCCGAATGGACTGATCCAACGGGTCTTACCGGATATTACGATGTTCTATCAAACCGCTACATGGTGCCGCCGTTTCTTGAGGCGGTGCTGCTAGCGACTGCGCATCGCCACTCGCCCGTATTCGTTGTATTGGACGAGATGAATCTCGCGAGGGTTGAATATTACCTGTCCGACGTTCTCTCCGGCATCGAGACTCAGGAGCCTGTCCGGCTGCATTCTCATGGCATTCCGCTGGAGGGATCGACGGGTGTACCTGTTCCGGCCGCACTGCCGTTGCCGGAGAATCTGTACCTGATCGGCACCATCAATGTTGACGAGACGACCAATCCGATTAGTGACAAGGTGCTCGATCGCGCGGTCGTGATTGATATGTCGAGCGTGAATCTCGCCGGATTCCTTGATCAGCTCGGAAAACGTGAGTCCGGGCTCAGTGTGGCGCTTTCCGGAAGTCGCGAACAGCTGCTTGCCGTGCACGGAATGATGGCTGAGCACCGGCTGGGGTTCGGCTACAGGACGGCTGAAGAGGTGCTGCGATATCACGCATTCTGCCTCGCGCAGGGGAATGCTGACCTGAAGAGTGTCACCGATGAGCTCATGGTGCAGAAGATACTTGTCAAGCTGCGCGGCAGTGAGCGGCAACGTCCGCTTCTTACGCAGCTTGCGAAATCGTTGAGCGACATGCCGCGCTCTACCGCATTTCTCTCGCAGCTCACGGGAGACCTCGACGAGTTCGGTTCCTTCCAGGCGAGCAGATGATCAGCCGCGATGAGCACACTGCTGCTGGTCAGCGAACGGACGGGAGAGGAATGGCAGGTATGGCCAAATAGCAGCCCGATCCCGGCTGGCTGCGTCGCAGAAGGAGGCAGTTACCTCTTCGAACTTCGTGATGCCGTTGACGGCCATACCGCCGAGTTCCTGATCGACGAGATTCCCCTTGAAGCGCTGCGCACCGCCGGAACAGATCGCGCGCGCTGGCGCTGGCAGCCTGGTTTCAACGCGGGGACTATCGAGGCTGAGCTGCGCGTGCCAGGGCAGTCATCGCGACGCTTTGAGATCATCACAGATCCGGATCGCCGGAAGCTCACGCGCGATGACTTCGACGCGATGGTGAGCGAGATCCTCAGCGATACGTCTGCGCTCTTCTCGTTGGGCGGGTTCCGCAAAAGTATTGCACGGGGATCGGGGACACGTGCACCGCCGGTCGCGCGCCTGGAGTACCTACGCTCGCGCATTGCTGAACTTGAGTCCGTCGTGACATTGATCGCGCGTGCACCACGTCGAACGCTTGCAGGCGATGACATCGTGTTGCCCTACCACCGTGCCTCACGTGCTGCGCCCGCTGAGATTCTCCGTTCGTTCCGCTCGGGACGCATTCTTCGTGAAACCGCAACGCTAGGCCGGCTCCCTTCCCAGCTGCGTGGCTTTCTTCCAGAGCGTATCCATCTGCGTCACCGGCGTAGCTCGCTTGACTTACCAGAACACAGGCAGATGGCGGCGTGCCTGCGTTCTTGGGCCGAGTGGCTGTGGCTCGCGGCTGAATGGATTGAACGCGAAAGATCACTCAATGCCGAGTCGCCGAACGGGACTGTTGTGTGGGCGGCGCGCTGTCGGAGGCTCTCAAGACGCATTTCGCAGATGACACTTCTGCCACCCTTCGCAGAGGCGTCTGCCGCGCCAGCCCGGCTTGTAATTTCATCCCTCTTCCGCAGGGACCCTGCATACCGCCGGTTCTACAGACTCTGGCAGGAAATCAACCTTGGCATCGCGGGGGTCTTCGGGGAATTTCTCAATCTCCCGCTTGCCAGGACGTTTGAACTCTACGAGCTCTGGTGCTTCCTGCGTCTTGTTCGGGCAGGTATTGAAGCATTCGGCGCGGCCGGCACACACATCGAAGATCTGTTTACAACCGATTCTCGCGGGGGCGTGACGATTCCTGCTAGTGCAGTGACCGTCTCCGTGGGCCAAGGATGGAAGCTGTGCTTCCAGAAGCACTACCAGGAGTTCTGGATCGGCCCCGAGCGGCGGGGATCATTCAGTCGCGGCATGACCCCCGACGTTGTTGTGATGCAGGATGGCGGCACGAACGAGCCCGAAGCCAGACTGATTGTGCTCGACGCAAAGTATCGTATCGACGAGGGCCTGAACGACGCTTTGAGCTCAATTCACACGTATCGTGATGCACTCGTGCAGGAGGCAGAGTCGGGTCAGCTTCGGGGGATCGTCACAGCAGCATATCTCCTGACACCGCACCTGCCAGTGGTATGCGAGGAGTACCGCGCGAG
>CADEEJ010000407.1 GCA_902826315.1 uncultured Steroidobacter sp. | reverse complement strand
ATTCGCGAGTCGGCGGCCGTCGTGAATGGGTACGTCGAGCAGCAGAACGCGCTCGGCATAGATACGAAACGAATCGTGATCGCAGGTTTCTCGCAGGGTGGTGCGATCGCGTTGCAGGCAGCGCTGCGGTATCCGGCGCGCCTTGCTGGAGTGATGGCACTCTCTACTTATCTACCGCTGCGGGACACAGTTGCTGCGGAAGCTGCGCCGGCGAATCGCGACGTGCCGATTCTGATGTGTCACGGGCTGCGCGACGGGATGGTGCCGGCGACGCTCGGCCAGGCCTCGCGCGATCTGCTGCAGGGCTTGGGCTATCAAGTCGAATGGCAGGCCTATCCGATGGAGCACTCGGTCTGCATGGAAGAAGTGCTCGACATCTCGAAGTGGCTGCAAGCGCGCCTGGCGCGGAACATTTGAGCGCAAGGCGGCGTAGCGCAGCTGTCACTTCAACCGGAATTCAAATCATGAACATTAATATGAGCATTGGCCCCCTGATTGCACTGATCGCCGGCGTCCTGATCCTGATCGTGCCGCGGCTGCTGAGCTACATCGTCGCGATCTATCTGATCGTCATCGGGTTGCTTGGCTTGTTCGGTCCGCTGCGGCTTTGAGTCCGGCCCGCTACCACGCTGCCTATCAACGACTGCCTCGCAACGCGCGCGGCGCGTTGTGGATGCTTGCATCGGCCATCACGTTCACCGTGATGACGATGCTGATCAAATTTCTGGGCGAGGATTATTCGCCGGCTCTGCAGACGTTCTATCGTCAGCTCGCGGGACTGGTCGTGATGCTGCCGATGATCCTGCCGAATCCGCGCGCAGTGTTCCGCACGACGCGGCCGGGCATCCTGTTGTTCCGCTCGGGCGCAGGCACGGTCGGGATGATCCTGGGGTTCTATGCCTATCAGAAGCTGCCGCTGGCTGATGCGAATGCATTGTCGTTCACGCGCACGCTGTGGCTCGTGCCGCTCGCGGCGTTCGTGCTGAAGGAAAGCGTCGGGCCGCGGCGTGTGGCCGCGACGATCATCGGGTTCCTGGGTGCGCTGCTGATGCTGCAGCCGCAAGCCCAAGGTCAGGCAGGTTGGCCCGCCGCCGCGGCGCTCGGCTCCGCACTGCTGTTGGCGCTGACCGTCACCGGCATGAAAGTCATGACGCGCGACCACTCCACTCGCACATTGATGGCGTGGGCGGCGACGCTCGGAGTCGTGCTCGCGATCCCGCCGGCGCTGTTCTCCTGGCGCTGGCCCAACCTCCACGACCTCACGCTGCTCTGCTTGATGGGCGTGCTCGGCGTGATCACGCAAGCGTGCTACATCCAGGGCATGTCCGAAGGCGACGCGGCCGCGATGGCGCCGATCGACTACACGCGGCTCGTGTTCGCCGTGATCCTCGGCTACGCGTTGTTCAGCGACATTCCCAACACCATGACGATGCTCGGCGCTGGCATCGTCATGGCCTCTACGATCTACATCACAGTGCGCGAGTCGCGGCTCGGCAAGCCCGAGCCGCCCCCAGAGCGCGTCGAGTAACTCAAGTCTTTCTGGCCAACCGAATCCGCGGCTCGGCCGCGTGCAGCGCCGTCAACTTCGGCTCGTTCACTCGCTCCACCGCGCGATTCAGCGCGCCTTCGAAGCACTCTTCCTGCAGCCGCTGCATGCGCATGTTGCGGCTCTCATAGCTCCAGCAGACCTGCTTCGACGCGTATTTCAGCCGCCCGTACAGACGCTGCGTGTCCGTCGACTGCGAGAGATCGAGGTCGCTGTAATTGACTACCAGGCTGACTCGCCCATCGTCTTCCTTCGCGGACGCGATATCGACGATCAGCGAAGTCATACCGATCACCAGCGCCAGACCGATCACGCGTGACGGGGCGGATCGCGATTGATGCATCAACATGTCGTGTCTCCTCGAACGTGAACTTCGAAAGCTCTTGCGAGCATGACTACTGATACCGCTGCAACGAAGAAGGTTGCAGCGGACAGCACTCTTGGAACACGACACGCGCGCAGTGCTCCATCGCTTCACCGCGCGTAGGTATCGGCTTGCCGATCTCGCGAACGATGTGTCCGCGGACAGATGTCGCACGAAGCGCCGGGCCAGCACATAACGCGAGCATTGCGACGAGGCGTGCCGGGTGCGCGACGAATTGTTGTACCTTGCAGCCACCCTTGCTTAGAGTGGCGGCATGACCTTCATGAACCTGCAAAAGAACAGGAATCTGACGTTCTGGGCGCTGCACGCGATGGGCTGGAGCGCCTATGGCCTAGCGCAGTACGCCGGCGCGTTGTTGTACGGCAAGGCCATCGCGTACACGAAGGTCATCCTGATCGCCTCGCTCACAGGTTTCATTTTGAGCTCCTGGCTGCGTTTGCTGTGTCGACAGCTATGGAAGCAGCCGCCGGCGGTGATGATCGGCTTCGGGTTGCTCGGCGCTTATGTCACGGCGCTGGCCTGGCGTATTCCGGTGAACCTCGCGTACGTGACGCTCTTTCCGCAAGAGCGCATGCACATGGTGGGGTGGGTCGATTACTTCGGCGGCACCATGAGCTCTACCTATCTAATGGTGTGCTGGATGGGCCTGTACTTCGGCTTTCATTATTACGAGTCGATGCAGGCGCAGCGCGAGGCGACGCTGCGGCATGCGGCGCTGGCGCAGGAGGCGCAGCTCAAGATGCTGCGGTATCAGCTCAATCCGCATTTCCTGTTCAATACGCTGAACGCGATCTCGACGTTGATTCTCGACAATCGAAATTCCGTGGCGAACTCCGCAGTGACCGGGCTGTCAGAGTTCCTGCGCTACACGCTCGACCAGGATCCGATGAAGAAGGTGACGGTGGCGCAGGAGGTCGACGCGCTGAACCTGTACCTCGAGATCGAGAAGCTGCGCTTTGGTAATCGGCTGACGATCGAGTTCGCGATCGACGCGCAGGCGAGCACGGTGCTGATGCCGAGCCTGCTGCTGCAGCCGCTGATCGAGAATGCGATCAAGTACGCAGTGTCGCCGCGCGAACAGGGAGGGAAGATTCGTATCGGTGGCCATGTGACCGGCGGGATGTTGCAGCTCGAGGTGTCGGATGACGGGCCGGGCATGGTGAATGCGCCGCGGCTGACGAACGGTCGTGGTGTTGGCATCCGGAACACGTGCGAGCGACTGCAGGTGTTGTATGGCGAGCGTGGGACCGTGCAGGTTCACAATACCGAGCCGGGTCTGCGAGTGGCGCTGACGTTTCCGGCGGAGAGCGTTGCGCAGCTGGCCGCGTGAGCCGGGTTGAAGTCGAACGGGGATAGCATGAGCGACAGGCCGATCCGGGCAATCATCGTCGACGATGAAGAGCTCGCACGCCGCGGCATCGAGATCCGACTCGCCGCGCATCCAGATGTCGAAATTGTCGGGCATTGCGAGAACGGCCGCGAGGCGATCGAAGCCGTCACGCGCGAGAAGCCCGATCTGATGTTTTTGGATATTCAGATGCCGGGCATGTCGGGGTTCGATGTGCTCGCGCGGCTGCCGCACGACGCGTTGCCGATGATTGTGTTCGTGACTGCGTTCGATCGGTTTGCGCTGGAGGCGTTCGAGGCGCAGGCGCTGGATTACTTGCTGAAGCCGATCAACGACACGCGGTTCACGCAGGCGTTGGAGAGAGTGCGGAGTTTTTGGCGACAGCAGTCGGCGATGGCTCAGCGGGACAAGCTGATGGAGCTGATTGCGCAGACGAAGGGTAGCGGGTCGTTGGATGCGGAAGAGATTCAGAAGCAGCTCGACGCAGCAGTCGGGCCCGAGTATCCGGGGGTCCTGCCGATTCGGGATGACAACGGAACGGTGAGATTAGATGTGTCGCGGATCGATTGGATCGACGCGGCGGGTGATTACATGTGCGTGCATGCGGATGGAAGGACGTATGTGTTGAGGGAGACGATGAAGTCGCTGGAAGCGATATTGGATCCGAAG
>CADEEJ010000406.1 GCA_902826315.1 uncultured Steroidobacter sp. | reverse complement strand
GCTGCATGGCTCTCGTCACTACCAATATCGATGCGCGCGGCGTGGCCACGCTGACGCTGAACCGCCCCGACAAGCACAACGCACTCGACGGCGCGACCGTGCAGGAGCTACACGCCGCGCTGAACGCGCTCGCTAACGACGCGCGTGCACGCGTCGTCGTCGTGACCGGAGCGGGCGCGAGCTTCTGCGCCGGGGCCGACATCGGTCATATGCGTTCGATGATGGGCGCAACAGAGCAGCAGAACATCGACGATGCCCTCCTCCTGGCTCGCTGCTTGCGAACGCTCGATGAGCTCGACAAGCCGGTCATCGCACGCGTCAATGGCAACGTCTACGGCGGTGGCGTCGGCCTCGTCGCATGCTCGGACATCGCCATCGGCGTGGAGAGTGCAAAGTTCGCGCTGACCGAAGTGCGCCTCGGCATCGTGCCGGCCGTCATCTCGCCCTACGTCGTCGCGGCGATCGGCAATCGACATGCACGACGCCTGTTCCTGACTGCCGCTCCGTTCGAGGCACTCGAAGCGCGAAGCATCGGCCTCCTGCATTTCACGGCAACTGCAGAGCAGCTCGACGCGACGGTCGAGGCGCAGATCGAGCACCTCCTGCGGGGCGGACCCGAAGCCCTGCGCGCTGCGAAACAGCTCGTGCGCCGCATGGCCCAGCTCGGCGACCGCGGCGCGCTCGCTGAGGAAACCGCGCAGCTGCTCGCACGCTTGCGGGTCAGCCCGGAAGGTCGCGAAGGGCTGACGGCGTTCCTGGAACGCCGCAAACCGGGCTGGCAGGGAGAGAAATGAGATAAGATTCCGCGCCTTATGCAACTGGATCAGAAGCTCGTCGTCGTCACCGGTGCCGGTCGCGGAATCGGCCGGGCAATGGCCCTCGCCTTCGCGCAGAAGCGCGCCAACCTGGCACTCCTGGACCTCAATCAGGCCGATCTCGACCGCACGCGCGCGCTGTGTGAAGAACAGTCGGTCAACTGCCGAACCTATCTCTGCAACGTCACGCGCGAAGAAGAAGTGTCGAGCACGCTCGACGCCGTCGTGAAAGACTTCGGCCGGCTCGACGTGATGATCAACAACGCCGGCATCACCAAGGACGCGCTGCTCGTCAAAGTTCAGGACGGCAAAGTCGTCGGCAAGATGTCGCTGGACCAGTGGCGTGCCGTCATCGACGTAAACCTGACCGGTGTGTTCCTCGGCGCGCGTGAGGCCGCGCAACGCATGATCGGCCTCGGCAACGGCGGCGTGATCATCAGCACTTCGAGCATCTCGCGCGCTGGCAACATGGGGCAGTCGAACTACTCGGCGACCAAGTCCGGCGTCGTGGCAATGACGGTCGTGTGGGCGAAGGAGCTGGCGCGCTTCGGCATCCGCACCGGCGCGATCGCGCCGGGCTTTACGCGCACCGAGATCCTCGACGCGATGAAGCCCGAGATGATCGAACGCGCCGTCAACGCAGTGCCGCTCAAGCGCATGGCCGAGCCGGCCGAGATGGCACACGCGGCGGTGTTCATTGCAGAGAACGACTATTTTTCGGGGCGCGTCGTCGAGGTCGACGGCGGGCAGAGAATTTGAGGGGAAAGCGACGATGAAATTGAATCAGGTCCGTGCCGTCATCACAGGCGGTGCCTCCGGGCTGGGTAACGCTGTCGCACAGCGGCTGGTCGCCGCGGGCGCACAGGTCACACTGATCGACGTGCAGGAAGCCGCAGGCCAGGCTGCCGCGAAATCGCTCGGCGCTGCCGCGCACTTCCAGAAGGTCGACGTCACGAACGAAGCCGCTCTGACCGCGGCGATGGCGCAGGCACACAGCGACATGGGCGGGCTGAACGCGGCCGTCAATTGTGCGGGCATCGGCTGGCCGCGCCGCATGGTCAACAAGGAAGGCCCGCTGCCGGGTGAGATCTTCCGCAAAGTCATCGAGGTGAATCTCGTCGGCACTTTGCTGGTCTCGAAATCCGCCGCGGGCGTCATGGTCAATAACACGCCGAACGACGAAGGCGAGCGCGGTGTCATCGTGATGACCGCCTCCGTCGCCGCGTTCGACGGCCAGATCGGCCAGGTCCCCTACTCCGCTTCCAAGGGCGGCATCGTCGGCATGACGCTGCCGATGGCACGCGACCTCGCCGGTAACGGCATCCGCGTGATGACGATCGCCCCCGGCGTCTTCAAGACACCGATGGTGGCCGCGCTGTCGCAGGAGGTGCAGGACTCGCTCGGCAAGCAGGTGCCGTTCCCGTCGCGTCTCGGCCGCCCGGACGAATACGCGGCGCTGGTCGCGCACATCTGCGAGAACACGATGCTCAACGGCGAATGCATCCGCCTCGACGGCGCGATCCGCATGGCACCGAAGTGAGAGCACGCGCATGACCGATCGCGAGGTGATGGAGTACGACGTAGTCGTCGTCGGCGCCGGGCCGGCTGGTCTCGCTTGCGCCATCCGCTTGAAGCAGCTGAAGCCGGACACCAACATTTGCGTGCTCGAAAAGGCTTCGGCCGTCGGCGCGCATTCGCTCTCCGGCGCCGTGCTCGAGCCCGCGGCGCTGGAAAAGCTGCTGCCGAACTGGCGCAGCGAATATACCGGCATGAAAGTCCCCGCGGCCGAGGACGACGTGCGGCTGATGACGAAGACCGGCTCGATCAAGCTGCCGGGCTGGGCGATCAAACTTTCGCCGATGCACAACCACGGCAACTTCATCGTCTCGCTCGGGCAGCTCACGCCGTGGCTCGCGCAGCAGGCGGAGAAGCTCGGCATCGACATCTTTCCGGGATTCGCGGCCGCTGAAGCGGTGTTCGACGAGCAAGGCGCAGTCAAGGGCGTGCGCATCGGCGACATGGGCCTCAACAAGGACGGCACGCCAGGCCCGAGCTACACACCTGGCATCGAGATCCACGCTGGCACGACGATACTTGCGGAAGGCTCGCGCGGCTCGCTGGCGAAGCAGCTGATCGCGAAGTTCAACCTGCGCGAAGGCAAGGATCCGCCGACGTTCGGTCTTGGCTTCAAGGAACTGTGGCAGTTGCCTCCAGGGCGCGTGAAGCCCGGGCGCATCGAGCACGCGTTCGGTTGGCCGCTCGACACCGGCACCTACGGCGGCAGCTTCCTGTATCACCTCGATCAGGATCGCGTGTACGTCGGCTACGTCGTCGGCCTGAACTACAAGGATCCGCGTTTCAAACCGTTCGAGGCGTTCCAACAGTTCAAACATCATCCGCGCATCAAGCCGCTGCTCGAAGGCGGCGAGATTCTCGCAGCGGGCGCGCGCACCATTGCAGCCGGCGGTTATCAGTCGCTGCCGAAGCTGGAAATGCCGGGAGCGCTGCTCATCGGCGATGCCGCCGGGACGCTGAACGTTTTCAAGATCAAAGGCATTCACCAGGCGATCCGCTCCGGCGCGCTGGCCGCAGAGCATCTCGCGGAAGCCGGCAAGCCTGCCGGCTACGACGCGCGCTGGCGTGCATCCGAAGGCCATCGCGAGCTGCGCGCGATTCGCAACTTCAAGCCGGCCTTCAAGCGCGGCTTGTACTTTGCGATGTTCAACGCCGGCATCGATTCGCTGCTGAAGGGACACGTGCCCTGGACGATGCACAACTCGGCCGACTGGTCGGCGACGGAGAAGCTCGACGAATACACCTCGCCGGACCGCGGCTGGGTCGCTCGCTCGCTGCCGCCGCGCGATCGCCTGGCGTCGGTGTTCTTCGCGGGCAACGTGCACGACGAATCGCAGCCGGTGCATCTGAAAGTGCAGGACACGTCGATCTGCGTAACCCGCTGCACGCAGGAATACGGCAACCCGTGCGAGAACTTCTGTCCCGCCGGCGTCTACGAGATGGTCGCCGACGGCCAGGGCGGGCGGCGCCTGCAGATCAATGCCGCCAACTGCGTGCATTGCAAAGCGTGCGACATCAAGGATCCGTACGAGATCATCAACTGGACGACGCCGGAAGGCGGCT
>CADEEJ010000405.1:2559-3966 GCA_902826315.1 uncultured Steroidobacter sp. | reverse complement strand
ACCCGACACCTAGCCTTCTGCAGCCGCAGCGGCGGCGAAGTTTTTCACAGCGGAACGAGCCACGCAATGCCGTGGATTTTTCAGCCGCACTTCAGCGTGGGCTTTTGGTGTGGTCGGCGCCCGTACGTTGGCCGTCGTCTTTGCATCTCAATCATGGACATCAAGATGACAACGTTCACGCACCCCGCACGTCTCAAACAGCTGGCGATCGCTTTGATGCTCGCTGCAACGCTGGCCGGCTGCGGCGGCGGCGGCCATTCTTCAGTCGACAACGGCGGCGACGTCGGTGGTGGAAATGGCAACGGCAATGGTGATGGTGATGGTGGCAATGGCGGCGGTGGGGACGGCGGCGGCGGAAACGGTGGCGGTGATGTCGGCGACGGCGGCGGCGGCGGCAATGGTGGCAACGGTGGCAACGGTGGTGACGGCGGCAACGGTGGTGACGGCGGCAACGGTGGTGACGGCGGCAACGGTGGTGACGGAGGCGGCGACAAACCGACCGCGACCATCGGCGGCAACGTCACTGGCCTGAAGGGCACCGTCCGACTGCGCATCAACGACGGCAACGCGATCGAGCTGGCGACCGACGGCGCATTCTCCGTCGACACAGCCCTGACGAGCGGCAGCTCCTACGCGGTGACGATCAGCACTCAGCCGTCATTCCCGGCTCAGGATTGCCAGGTCGCGAACGGCAGCGGGACGATCGATGGCAACGTCAGCAACGTTCTAGTGACGTGCGCTGACCTGGCCACAGCGACCCTGCAAGCGGAGGCAGGACCGCGTCATGCGACGCTGACGTGGCAAGCCCCTGCGGACTCGACGCAGTTCAACGTCTATCTCTCGTCCGTGCGCGACTGCGACACAGCGAACTACTCCACGTGTCCAGACGGTGCCCTGCTCGCTAACGTCACCTCGCCGCTGAGGGTGCGCCAATTGCGGAATGGGCAGCCGTATTTCTTCCGCGTCGAGACATTGCATGCCAACGGCGCTCGCGGGTTGTCGAATGAAGCCGGTGCCCGACCGGACACTCTGACGACTATTGGCTCGACGCACGCCATGGCTCGCGCTGCCGACGGCACGGTGTACCTCGGCGGTTCCATCAGCGCGATCGGGTTTCAAGCCGGCGCAGCGGCGCCGCTCCATCGTCAGACTGGCAGAGTCGCTCAGCCGGACTTTCCCTTCGTCAGCGGCGACAACTTCGGGCTCGTCTGGTCCGCCGCGAGCGACGGCGCGGGCGGTTGGTACATCGGCGGCCTGTTCTTCAGCGTCGGCGGCGTGCCGCGCAACAACCTCGCACACATCCTCGCCGACGGTACCGTCGACCCGGGCTTCGACCCAGGTCCGAACGAGCTGGTTACGGCGATCGCGGTGGTCGCGGGCAAGGTCTACGTCGGCGGCTACTTCACG
>CADEEJ010000405.1:0-2459 GCA_902826315.1 uncultured Steroidobacter sp. | reverse complement strand
CGCTACCTTGCAGCCATCGACGCAACCGGCAAGGCCACTGGATGGAAGCCGACGCTCCTGCGCGAAGTCAACGCGCTGGCTCTCTCAGGCGACACGATCTATGTCGACAGTTACCCCGGCGTGGCGGCATTGAGCACCGACACCGACGAACCGTTGCCTTCGTGGAAATCGAACCTGACCAACGGCACGATCTACGCGCTGGCCTTGTACGCAGACACGCTCTACGCCGGCGGCTGGGAAGGGATGGTAGTCGGAGAGTCGCGCAGCAATCTCGCTGCAATGGACCGCGACGGCGCGTTGCTGCCGTGGAACCCACCGGTGAACGGCACGGTCATTGCGCTCGCCCTGGATGCAGAAGTGCTCTATGTCGGCGGTGACTTCACCAGCGTCGGCGATGCGACCCGCCTCCGCCTGGCCGCGTTCGATGCGACTGGCCAGCTCACGGCTTGGCAGCCGCTCGTCAACGCACGCGTCTCGGCGCTAGCCGTTGCCGATGGCACAGTGTACGCAGGCGGGTCTTTCAGCCAGGTCGCAGGAGTTGGCAGCGGCACCTTCCCACGCCGGCGGCTGGCAGCATTCGACCTGCAGGGACAACCGACGAATTGGGATCCGCACGTAGTCGACGGCAGCGTCCGGGCGCTCGCCGCCGCCAATGGCATCGTGTACGCAGGCGGGGACTTCGACGGCATCGGCAAGGCGCCGAACGTCGTACCCGTCCGGCATTTCGCTGCTCTCGACGCGACCTCGGGCGATCATCTGCTCGGCTGGGAGCATCGCTTCAACGAGCAGGTACTTGCCCTGCACATTCACAAAGGCGTGGTTTACGTCGGTGGGGACTTCACCGGGCGCGACGGCTTGCCGGGTTCGCCGTCCCACCTGGACGGCTTCATGATCGCGACCGGCGTGCCGCTGGTGTGGGGTCTGCACGTCAACAAAGCCGTCAGCGCGTTCAGCTCGTTCGATCACTTCCTGTACTTCGCCGGCTATTTCACCTCGGTCGGCCCGCTGCAGGGGCGTGACGGCTTGGCGGCACTGAAGAACGCCGACGGATCGATCGTGCTCAGTAACTGGTCTGCCCCGGGCATCAGCAAAGTCAACGCGCTCGCTGCCGGCCCTGATCTCGTCTATGCGAAAGGGACTGTCGTCACTGGCACCGGTGCGCTGGACAGCGGCGTCACGGTCGTCGAGGCAGCGCCGGGGAGCAGCGCACCGGCACACTTGCACTGACGCTTACATGCGCTTGGTCTGCCGCTGCGCCGCTGTGGCGGCGACGACAGCCTGAGTATCCTGACCGAGTGCCGGCGCCGCGAAGGGCGCCGGCCCGGGCGTGCGGCCGAACTTGATCGGCCGCGCGACGCCGCGATAGCTGCCGAGCGTCGGATGCTCGATTGCGGTGACGATCTCTTCAGCGAGCACTTGAGGATGATCGAACATGTCCTCGATGCGCCGCGCCGTCGCACAGGGCACTTCGTCGCCGAACACCTGCTCCCACTCCATCGCGCTGTGTTTAAGCAAAGCGGCGCGCAGCTTTGGGACGATCTCCGCTGTGTGCTGTGCACGCTTGCGTACGGTGTCGTAACGCGGATCGTCAGCAAGCTCTGCGAGACCGGTCTTCGCACACAGCGCCTTCCAGAAGTGCGGTGTGTTCGCCGAGAGATACAGATAGCCCTCGCGCGTCGGATGCAAACCGGTGATGCCGCCCGAGCGCATGTCGCGCCAGATATCGAGCGCCTCGCCTTCCGCCCAGATCATGCGCGCAGACTGCATCGTCAACGCGCTTCGCAGCAGCGACACGCCGACGAACTGCCCTTGTCCGCTGCGCTCGCGCTCGAACAGCGCCGACGCGACACCTGCGGCCACCAATCCGGCGGCGTAGTAATCGACCATCGAGCCGTGCACGATTTCGGGCGCGCCATCCGGCTTGCCCTGGAGCACGCACATGCCGCTCATCGCTTGCAGCACCTGGTCGTAACCGGCCTTGTCCTTCAGCGGACCCGTCTCGCCGTAGCCCGTGACCGCACAATAGATCAGCCGCGGATTCAGGCGGCTCAGCCGCTCGTAGTCGATGCCGAGGCGCTCGGGCACGCCCGGACGGAAGTTGTGCACGAGGACGTCCGCGACGGTCGCGAGCCGCAGCAGCACTTCCAGACCTTCCGGGCTCTTCAAGTCCAGGACCACGCCCTGCTTGCTGCGATTGACGCCGAGGAACGCGCGATTCTCCGACTGCAGCGTCGATGGATACTGGCGCAGGTTGTCGCCGCCGGGCGGCTCGATCTTGATCACGTCCGCGCCCTGGTCGGCCAGCAGCGTGCATCCGTACGGACCGGCGATGTACGCGCTCAGGTCGATCACGCGCACGCCGCTGAGCGGGCCGGCGGGACCGGAGCGTCGGACGCTGCCGAAAGGTGAGGAAGCTGTCATTGTGATTCCGGCGCGAGCGGCATCCACGTCAGCCGCCA
>CADEEJ010000404.1 GCA_902826315.1 uncultured Steroidobacter sp. | reverse complement strand
GCGCTCGGCGCGACGCGCGGCAATTTTTCCGTCGACGATTCGGGCGCTGCTCATTACAGCGTGCCGCTGCAAGTCGTGCCCGGCACCGGCGGTCTCGCCCCGAGCGTCTCGTTCGAGTATTCGAGCGAGTCGGGCAACGGCGCGATGGGAGCGGGCTTCGCTGTTGGCGGTCTCTCATCGATCGCTCGATGCAGTAAGAATTTCGCCGACGACGGCTACGTGCACGGCGTCGACCTCACCAACAAGGACAGCCTCTGCCTCGATGGTGCGAAGCTCGTTGCGGTTTCCGGTACGTACGGTGCCGACGGTACCGAGTACCGCACACGACCCGATCGTCGCGTGCGCGTGCGTTCGTTCGGCGGCGATGCGACCACGGGCCCGAGCTACTTCGTAGTCGACACGGGCTATGGCATCAAGCAGTACTACGGACGCACGTATTCCGGCGTCAGCGATGTCGTTACGATCGTCAGCAGCGGCGTTACCAAGAATCTTGCCTGGCCGATCTCGCACGCGCGCGACGATTCCGACAACGCAATTCACTACGAATACACGACACGCGCAGCCGCCGGCGGCGAGCTGGAGCGCTGGATCGCGAAGATTCGCTACGGCCGGCAGAACACGCCGGATCGCCAGGTGCGCTTCGTGACCGATGTTCGGCCGGATGCCTCATATGGTTATCGATATGGCGCGCCGTGGGAGCAGACGAAGCGTCTCGCCGGCGTTTGGATGGAAAAGCTGGTCGATGGCAGCTGGCAGACGGCCCGGAGCTACTCACTCGCTTACAAGCAAGAAACGGCGACTGGCGTGTCGATACTGGACTCCATCACGGAGTGCGGCAGCGTCAACACCGAGTGCAAGCGCCCGACCCGATTCGGTTGGCAGCAAGGTGCGACGGGCTTCCAGGGCAAAGTGAAGCAAAGCGTGGTGCTGCCGTTCCCAGGACCGCAGACGCAGGTGACGACTGCCGACTTCAACGGCGACGGACGGCTCGACTACGCGTATCCCGGTACCACCGCTCAACCCTGGCGCTATGTGCTCAGCCAGGCCGCTCCGACGCAGGCCGGCGATCATTTCACAGCAGTGCTGAATGGCGCTCCGACCGGAGCCTCCGGCACTTCGACGAAAGTCTATGCTTTCGACTACAACCTCGACGGCGCGGTCGACCTGATGCCGCGCGTGAGCGAGTTTGCACCGAACGCGGAACCGAACTGGCGGCCGCTGCTCTCGAAAGGCCTCCACGCATCGGACAGCAGCTTCGGCGCAGTACCTGCAAACACTGCCTTCTCCGGTCCGCTCAATCAGCTGGCCGACGCCGGCGGTGCGCTGTTCGGCGATTTCGACGGCGACGGTTTGCAGGACAACCTGGAAGCGCGCTACCTCGATCCGGCCACCGGCTGGCGCTACTGGCTGCGGATGCGCAAGGGCGTCGTCGATCATCGCATCGATATCAATGAGCCCGATGCAGTGAGCGGCGAGCCTTGCTTCATCTCCACGACCGAACTGTGCGACAGCCTGGCATTCACGCCCAACGGTCAGGGGCCGGAGATGTCCTTCATGGTCGGCGGACCCGATCCGGAGCCGGGCAAGCTGCCGATCGTCGACGCCGACGGCGATGGACGCGACGAAGTGCTCATCGTGAATCCAGCGCAGGTCACGAAGGTCCTGGCGTGGACGATCGTCGACAGCCAGGGTCCTGCGGCGACGAACACGGGACTGCCCGCCAGCATTCTCGGCCTCGACAAGCTGTGGGCCGATCTCAACGGCGACGGCTTGACCGACCTGATCGCGCAGGGCATCCCGTCGTGGCCGGCCACTCAGCTCGGCTACTGGATCAACACCGGTCGCGGCTTCACGCTGCCGCAGCCGATGTACATGATCAATCCGGACGCTTTCCGTTCGGCGCAGGTCGTCGACGTGAACGGCGACGGTCGCGATGAAATCCTCTTCCCGCGCCTGCTGGGCACTCGCCTCGTCGGCCTCGATAACCTGAAGAGCACGGTCGGAACGGACGGGCAGCTCAGCTTCTTGCTGCTGCCGCTGGACACATTCGATGCGCAGCTCGCCAGCCTCGACGAGCTCTTCACGCAGGGCATTCGCACGGGCGACGTCGACGGCGACGGTCAGGTAGACATCTTCGTCTTCCTGCGCGGCGGCTCGACGCCTGAAGGCGTTTATCTCTACAAGCACGCCGGCGCACGTCCAGCGTTACTCACGAGCGTTCGCGAGAGCTTCGCAGCGGTCGACACGTTCAAGCCGACGGTGGAGGTCGACTACGCGCCGATCACCGATGCCAGCGTCTATTCGCGCGGCAACTGCCTGCGATTGGAATGGCGCAGCTGCGCATTCGGCGCCGCGAAGTACGTCGTGAAGACGGTGCGCTCCGACGCAGGTTTGCACGGAAGCCCCGCGCAGAACATCTCCGACTATTTCTACACCACCGGCCGGTACGATCGTTTCCACGGTGGATTCGTCGGCTTTGCCGAGCAGCGCGTCAGCAGCTACGCGAGCGCGGGCGGACCGACGCGCAAAGTCATCGTGCGACGCTTCTTCGATCAGACCGAAGCCGGCCATACGCCGACGCTGACCGAACAATGGCGTGCGACGCGCGTGCAGCCCGCGGGCCAGCCCGAGCGCATTGCCTGGGAGCGCGAGCAATTCACGTGGGCGAAGTCGCAGTCGCCACAGACGTACTTCGACGTGATCGATGAGACCATCGTCGATGAGTACGACTTGCCGGCGAGCGTGTTGAGTTGTGGCGGCGTGCCGGATTGCCTCGGGGTCTTGAGCCCTTCGACGGTATCCCAGCAGCTGGCGCAGAGCGGACAACAGCCGCTGAGTTCCACGATCACTACCGTGGACACGCGCGACCCGTACGGCAACGTCACGCAGCAGACCACGAAGTACGGCCCGAATCTGCCGGACGACATGACTTCCACGAATTGGACGCCCGGATTGGACGTCGCGGCGTGGCTGATTCATCGACCCGCCTTCATCTCCGTGCAGGACAGAACGCGCGATCGCGTTACGCAGGAGCTGCGCACGCAGGATCGAGCCACGGTGTTCACCTATATGCCGAGCACGTCCGGAGTCAGCGGCATGTTGCCGAAGACCATCAAGCGCATCGCGACCGGCTTCGAGGCGTTGACGAACACGTATGAGTATGTCGCTGATGGCAGCGTCAAGCGCATCACGGCGACGAGCAGCAATCCTGCAAGGGCGCCGCGTGAAACCACGTTCGCGTACGATCCGCATGGTTACCCGCATGCAGTCCGCAACGGATTCGAAGACCACACGACCTACACCGGCTTCAACCCGGTGACGGGTCAGCTTCAGGTGCTCGTGGATCCAAATGGCGTGGGCACCGACTACAGCTACGACACGCTCGGCCGGCTGGTGAAGATCAAGAGCCTGCAGAAGCCTCGCGGACCTTCGGCATTCGGCGTGGAGCAGCGCTTCGCGTACAGCTACCTGCCGGTCGTGGGCGAGAGCGTGTTGCATGTCGAGTCGAAGGACGACACTGGTGCGTTGAGCGTACGTCTCATTGATCGCGCCGGCCGCACCATTCGCGAACGCTTCAAAGGATTCGACAACGAGATGCGCGAGCGCCGCCAGTCGTACGACACCTTCGGTCGAATGATCCAGGCGACGACGTACAAGCTGCAGGACGGCGGTGCACAGGACGAGACCACCAACTACACGTATGACGCGCTCGATCGCCTGGTGCAGGTCAGCGACCCGCTGGTCAACGGCACGTCTGCCACGCGCAAGTGGCGCTATGACGGTCTGAGCACCATTCGCACGGACAGCCGTCTCAACGAGCAGCGCAGCACCTACGATGTGCGCGGCCGGCTGATCGAATCGATCGACGCTGCAAACGCAGCGACCGACAAGAAAGTCCGCCGCGTGTATGGCTATGCGCCGTTCGGCCGTGTCGCGACGACACAGCTCGAAGACGTACCGAACGTGCTCGCCACGCGCAGCACGTACACGTACGACCCGTTCGGCAA
>CADEEJ010000403.1 GCA_902826315.1 uncultured Steroidobacter sp. | reverse complement strand
AGACGCCTCCCGTTAAGGAGAGCGCCCGACACCGTCCAGGGAATCAAGAGGTGTCTTGCCGTGGAGACTGCGAGTCGCCTCGCAGTCCAGTCCAATTGGCAGCGGCGCCAGGGGTGAGCGCGCGTGCCTTGCGGCCTGGAGATGCCCAACTCTCCGAACATGGGCGATAGGCCCAAGGCAAACGAGCTCGTGGGGGGCAACACGAGGGTGAAGGGTTCTCACCCAGCACCATGCCGGTCTCCGTTGAGTCTGGTGGAGAAACCAGTCTCAGATGTCGCAAGCAACATCTGCGAGTGAAGTGTGACCTGCAGCAAACGATCGTGTGAGCGCGGCGCGATGACAGGCGCATGCACGGCACGTGGCGAGGGATCGTCGTGGAGGTCTGAGTGCGCCGAGCAGCGGATGCTCGCGAGACCCAACGACGAAGAGTGTGTCGCGCACGGGAGTCTCGTGTGTGCTCTTGTTTACGCGCCGTGATGGCGACTGTCAACTGAGCGGCGTCTTTCGCTCGCCGTCGGTGTTGGGTCTCTCGAAGCTCGATTCGATGGAACGCTAAGTGACCAGGTATTGCAGTTCCGTCGACGTGCGATAGCGTCGACGATGAGCTGTTGAGAGGTCCGCGTCATCATGCCCGCCCCTGAAATAGAAGCATCCTTGCCGAAGCTCCGCTGCCGAACAGTCGACTCGAATGTGGAGCGCGAGGCGCTGCGAGGAAACTACTCGCCGGTGGCCGCGCGCGTGATCGCCGCGCGCGGGCTGACGAGTTTGCGTCCGATTGTGCGACAGCTGACGCCTGGACTCGAGGCGCTCGATGACGAGCGCTTGCTGGCCGACATAGATCTCGCTGCCGAACGGATAGCGGGTGCGATCCTTTCAAGAGAGGTCATCGGCATCGCTACGGACTACGACATGGATGGTCTCGGGGCACATGCGGTATTGCGTCTCGCGCTGGTACAAGTGTTCGGACAGCCAGCACAGTACGTGCGCAGCTACATCGGGCATCGGCTGAGCGAGGGCTATGGACTTACTGCTGCTCTGACGGAGCGAGTGCTCGCGGATCCACATCGGCCAGCCGTGCTCGTAACAGCAGACTTCGGCTCCACCGACGAGTCGACGATCGCGCGCTTGCAGGCGGCTGGGATCGACGTAGTCGTGACCGACCACCACGAGCTTCCTGAGGGCGGGCCTCCCGTCGCGGCTTACGCGTGCGTCAATCCAAAGCGAGCCGATTGTCAGTATCCCGACAAGGCAATCGCAGGAGGAATGGTGGCGTGGCTCCTGCTGAAAGCTGTGCGGCAGGTGCTTGTGAATGTGGGACACCTCACGGCTCCGCAGGCGGCCCTGGATGAGCTGCTGGACTTCGTCGCATGCTCAACTGTGGCGGACTGCGTTTCGATGGCGAGCGCCAACAATCGCGCCGTGGTCATCGCGGGATTGGCTCGCATGAACACCCTGCGCCGACCCTGCTGGCAAGCCATGGCCGATCTGCTTCAGTTGCGCACGCTTCGCTCGGAGTCGATCGCCTATGGCATTGCGCCGAGAATCAACGCACGCACGCGGCTCGATGATCCGTTCGCGTCATTGCAATTTCTGCTGGCAGCAGATGCGACGAGCGCTGCTGCGGCGCTGCAGGTGCTTGAGAGCGCGAACCAGGCACGGAAGCAGATTGAGGAGACCATGATCGCCGAGGTCCTGTCGCGTGCGGCGCGACAGGTCAGCAGCGGATCTCATGCGATCACTCTGCTACTGCCTAATGGGCATCCTGGTGTGCAGGGGATCTGCAGCTCTCGCCTTGTCGAAGCGTTCGGGAGACCGGTGTTCCTGTTCTCACCGCACTCGGCCGACTCGCGAACGCTGATCGGTAGCGCACGGTCGATCGATGGCGTTGACGTCAAAAGGCTGCTGCTGCGCGTCCAGCGAAGCGCGCCGGCTGTCATGCAGCGGTTCGGGGGCCACGCGGCTGCCGCGGGCGCGCAGGTCAGAGTCAAGGATTTCGCAACGTTTGCAGCCTTGTTTGAAGAGGCAGCGCGCGAGTCCATTGCGACCGAGATGCTTGGACCTGTGCGCTCGTCCGATGGTGACCTCGACCTCAGACTCGCGAGCGCCAATCTGATCGATGAGCTCGATGCCCTAGAGCCAACCGGCAGGGGCTTTGAACCTGCGGCCTTTGATGGAGCGTTGCGAGTCCTCAGCGTGCGAACGATCGGGGATCAAACCCATCTACGTCTCGAGCTGCAGCAGGGCGACACGAAAGTGAATGCTGTTTGGTTTCGAGCACGCCGGGCCAATGCGCCGCTTCCGGTTGCACCCGGCGATCATGCGCATTTCGTTTACAGCATCGTGAAGGATCAGTTCAACGGCCGGTCGCGTATCGAGCTGCGGATTCGCGCGCGCGTGCAGCCACCGGCGATCCTTTCATCCGTGCCAGCGGTTGTCAGTTCGCTTGAAGTTCCGATCACCGCTCAACCGACTGCGCTGCGTGTCCAGCGCCGACTTGCAAAGCCGTGGAGGAGTCGGGTCAGTCGAGCGCGCTGACGCGACGGCGCGATTGCGGCCGCTCGCGGTGTCGCAGCGGCGCGGTGTGCACCGACGCTGCGAGTCAGCTTCAGAAACCACAATGCGGTGACCACGAAGAAGATCGCGGCAGCGAGTGGTGCTGTGACGGTGACGAATGGATTGGGCCAGTCGTACAGAGCATTGACGAGATGCAACGCCGTCAGGATCAACGCGACACAGAAGTTCAGAATGCTCATGGACAGAGCGTCCAGAAAAGGGTTTGGGCGCATGGCCGCTCTCCGTGGATCGCCAGGAGCATTCCCGGCAGGGTGCTCAGTATCGCGAATGCCCTGTGCAGGGGACGTTCACGGCCGGCACCTGAAGGCTTCTCTCAGGGGATCCCTAGCACATGGGTGACCTGCGGCTTGGCTTCGGGCAGTGGGTGAATCGCTTCGTGCGCCCGAGCTCAAGTTGAAGCAGCACTGAGCATCCCCCGCTAGTGCCACTGACCGGCTCGATATTTGGATCACCGCTGCCGGCCATCACATCCGAACGCAGCCGTTCGAGCTGCGTTGAGTCGGTGAGGCCGCTCCAGCTGTAGGAAGCTCCTGGGTAACGTGGAGCTTCGAATCGCCGCGTGCGCTTTACTCGTGAGTGGAAGCTGGCTGACGCAGAAAGCTCCTGCTGCTGCGCTGAACGGCCGCGCCCCGCTCGTACCAGCCGCGACTTGCGTTCACGATCTTGACGACTGAGAGCATGACCGGCACTTCAATCAGCACACCCACAACAGTGGCCAGCGCTGCGCCGGATTCGAAACCGAACAGGCTGATCGCGGCAGCGACTGCGAGTTCGAAGAAGTTGCTGGCGCCGATGAGCGCTGAGGGACCTGCGACGCAGTGCGCTTCCCCGGCGCTTCGATTCAAGAGATAGGCGAGCCCGGCATTGAAGTACACCTGAATCAGGATCGGCACGGCGAGTAGCGCAATGATGAGAGGCTGCGCCAGGATCTGCTCGCCCTGAAAGCCAAAGAGCAGGACAAGCGTAGCGAGCAGGGCCATCAGAGAGAACGGCTGCAACGTGCGGAGCCAGTGCGACAGACTTTCATGGCCGCTGGTTGCCAGCACGCGTCGCCGCAGGATCTGCGCGATCACGACTGGCACCACGATGTACAACGCCACCGACAACAACAGCGTTTGCCACGGTACCGTGATGGCGGAGAGTCCCAGCAGCAATCCAACGAGTGGTGCGAACGCGAACACCATAATCAGGTCATTCAGCGCGACTTGGCTGAGCGTGAAGTGGGGTTCGCCTTTCGAAAGGTTGCTCCAGACAAACACCATTGCCGTGCAAGGCGCGGCTGCGAGCAGGATCAGGCCGGCAATGTAGCTGTTGATCTGCGCTTCGGGCAGGTATGGCCGGAACACGTAGCCGACGAACAACCCACCGAGCAAGGTCATCGAGAATGGCTTCACGGCCCAGTTGATGAAGAGCGTGACACCAATGCCGCGCCAATGCTCCTTGACGCGAGAGAGCACGCCGAAGTCGATCTTCATGAGCATTGG
>CADEEJ010000402.1 GCA_902826315.1 uncultured Steroidobacter sp. | reverse complement strand
GAATTCTTGCCGAGAAACTTCTCTTGATCCGCGAGCGGCACGAGCGTGATACCGGTCTGCAGTGCCTGGCGAAACTCTTCGGGCGTGACGCGCTCGCGCGCCGACATGATCTGCCACGCTTCTTCGGGATGCTCCTGCGCGAAGCTCACCGCGCGATAGAACGCGCGGATCAGCGCGGCGACATCATCGCCACGCTCGCGGATGACGGCTTCGTCGAGCGCGAGCACGTCGACGATCTCGCCCGGAATGCGGCTGCTGGAAAAGATCGGACGTGCGAGGCCCGCGTTTTCGACTTCCGTGCTGTTCGGCGGGTAGGCCGTGATCGCGTCGACCTTGCCTTCGCGCAGCGCTTCCGCCATGTCGGCCGTGCGAACGTAGACGAGCGAAACGTCCTGCAGCGTCATGCCGTGCATTTCGAGCGCACGCGTGAGGAAGAATATGTCCAGCGGCGAGAGGGTCACGCCGACGCGACGCCCGCGCAGCGCGCGCACATCCGCGATGCCGGGTTTCGCGAGCAGAAGGTCGGCGCCGTCGGAGAAGTCGATCACCAGCGGGATCTGCATCTTGCGCGTCAGCTGGTCGCGGTTCTGCAGCACCTGGAACAGCGAGAACGTGCCGCCGTCGATCTTGTCGTGCTCGAAGGCGCGCTGCGTATCGTTCACGGCGATGAACTCGATCAGGCGCACTTCCACGCCTTCCTCGGCGAAATAGCCCTTCTCCTGCGCCAGGTGCAGGAACTCGAACGGCGGCCAGCGGATCAGCGCAATGCGCAACGGCGGCTCGTAGGACATGCAGCTCGCAAGTCCCAGGATCGCCGCCGCCACCACGAGGGTGCGGGCCAGGAATGAGATCGGGTTCATCGGCTCCGATATCGGCCCGGCCCGGCGAGTCTTGATCCCGGCCGTCGGGTATACTCCGCGGCCCCGCGTGGGCTGGGCCGTCGTCCGCACGTAATTGGTTTGGCGGGCGAAAGTGGCGGAACTGGTAGACGCGCTGGATTTAGGTTCCAGTGGGTAACCCCGTGAGGGTTCGAGTCCCTCCTTTCGCACCAGCCGCACAGGGCGGGCACGCATAAATTACTGATTCATAAAGTCAGAGGAATCTCGGTCCATGCAGGTTTCGGTAGAGTCGACCGGCACGCTGGAGCGCCGGATGGAAGTCCAGGTGCCCGCCGTCGAGATCGATAAGGCGGTCGATGAAAGGCTGCAGCGGCTGAGCCGT
The DNA here is from genome assembly GCA_902826315.1 of uncultured Steroidobacter sp. Lineage (GTDB taxonomy): Bacteria > Pseudomonadota > Gammaproteobacteria > Steroidobacterales > Steroidobacteraceae > Steroidobacter. Next base: position 2,839 of record CADEEJ010000402.1, on the reverse strand, counting down.
ACGGTGCGCCTGAAAGGCTTCCGGCCCGGCAAGGTGCCGGTCAAAGTCGTGCGCCAGCAGTTCGGCCAGCAGGTCCGGCAGGAAGTGCTGGGCGATGTGATGCAGTCGAGCTTTGCCGAGGCCGTGGAGCAGGAAAAGCTCACGCCGGCGGCCGGTCCGCGCATCGAGCCGATCAACGTCGGCGAGGGCGATCTCAAGTACCGCGCCGTGTTCGAGATCGTGCCGCAGATCGAGCTCAAGGGTCTCGACACGCTACCGGTCGAGAAGCCGGTCGCGGAGGTCTCCACCGCCGATGTCGACGCGATGATCCAGAACCTGCGCGAGCAGAAACCGACGTTCGCGAACGTCGAACGCGAGGCCTGGGACACCGATCGCGTCACCGTGGATTTCAACGGCACGATCGACGGCCAGCCGTTCGAGGGCGGGAGCGGCGAGAACATTCCGATCGTGCTCGGTGCCGGTCGCATGCTCGCCGATTTCGAAGCGGGTCTGCTCGGCGCGAAGGCCGGCGAGACGCGCACGATCAAGCTGACGTTCCCGCAGAACTACGGCGCGCCGGCGCTGGCAGGCAAGCAGGCTGAGTTCGCCGTGTCGGTGAAGTCGGTCGAAGAGCGTCATCTACCGCAGCTCGACGACGAATTCTGCAAGACCTACGGCGTCGAGCAGGGCGGCATCGAGCAGCTGCGCAAGGAAGTGGAAGAGAACATGCGTCGCGAGCTCGCCGACGCGATCCGCGCGCGGCTGAAGAAGCAGGCGCTTGACGGTCTCGCCGCGGCGAATCCGATTGAGCTGCCGAAGTCGATGGTCGATGCGCAGGTGCGCGATATGCAGATCGACGCGGCCCGTCGCATGGGCGCGCGCGATGCTTCGCAGATTCCGCCGCCCGACGCGTTCCAGGACGCAGCACGCCGCCGCGTGCAGCTGAGCCTGCTCGTCAGCGAAGTCATCAAGACGGCGAACATCCAGGTCAACCAGACGCAGGTCCAGGCGCGCTTCCAGGAACTCGCGCAGCAGTACCCGGATGCGCTGCAGGCCGTGGAGCAGTATCGGACCAATCCGCAGATGCGCCGCCAGATGGAAGCAGCCGTGCTGGAAGATCAGGTGGTCGACTGGCTGCTGGAACGCGCCCGCGTGACCGACAAAGAGTCCTCGTTCAAGGAGCTCATGAATTTCGGCGCGTAGCGCGAAGCCGCTGGCTGCGTCGCCGGATGACCGGGTGGCCGCAGCTCAGCGTGTGACGTAATCTCTGCAACCGCTTCTTATTACCTAATCATGCCCACCATGATGAATCTCGTTCCGATGGTCGTCGAGCAGACTGCTCGCGGCGAACGTGCGTACGACATCTACTCGCGCCTGCTCAAGGAGCGGGTGATCTTCATCGTCGGCCAGGTCGAAGATCACATGGCGAACCTGGTGGTGGCGCAGCTGCTGTTCCTGGAGTCGGAAAATCCGGACAAGGACATCGCGCTGTACATCAACTCGCCCGGCGGCTCGGTCAGCGCGGGGCTGTCGATCTACGACACGATGCAGTTCATCAAGCCGGACGTGAGCACGATGTGCGTCGGCCAGGCCGCAAGCATGGGCGCGATCCTGCTGGCGGGCGGCACGAAAGGTAAGCGTTATGCCCTGCCGCACTCGCGCATGATGATTCACCAGCCGCTCGCGGGCTTTCAGGGCCAGGCGTCGGACATCGACATCCACGCGCGCGAAGTGCTCGAAACCCGCGACCGCCTGAACCGGATTCTGTCGAAACACACCGGCCAGACCGTCGACAAGATCGCCCGCGACACGGAGCGCGACAACTTCATGGGCGGCGATACAGCGGTCTCCTACGGTCTCATCGACCGCGTGATGGAGCGACGTGGCGAGGCGACGGCGACTCCTGCTAAGTAACTCTGGCGCATCGGGTTTTCCCGTAGCTGTCGGCCTGCGTTACAGGCCGGGCGGAGCGTCTTTGCGCCCCTGGGGCAACGCGTGCTATATACCCCCGCAACGCTGCCAATCACTGCAAATGACTGGTTTGCGCTGACCTGTTGAGGATCATCCATGTCAGACGATTCCCGCGGCAAACACGACGACGGCAAGCTTCTGTACTGCTCGTTCTGCGGCAAGAGCCAGCACGAGGTACGCAAGCTCATCGCCGGCCCGTCCGTGTTCGTCTGCGACGAGTGTGTCGAGCTCTGCAACGACATCATTCGCGAAGAGCTGGAAGAGCGCGCCGAGCGCACCCGCGACAAACTGCCGCGGCCGCACGAGATCAAGAAGGTGCTCGATGAGTACGTCATCGGGCAGCAGCGTGCGAAGAAGGTGCTGTCGGTTGCGGTTTACAACCACTACAAGCGCCTGCAGACGAAGACCGGCGAGCAGCGCTCGAAGGACGAAGTCGAGCTCGCGAAGAGCAACATCCTGCTGATCGGCCCGACCGGTTGCGGCAAGACGTTGCTCGCCGAAACGCTGGCGCGCTTGTTGAACGTTCCGTTCACGATTGCCGACGCGACGACGCTCACCGAAGCGGGCTACGTCGGCGAAGACGTCGAGAACATCATTCAGAAGCTGCTGCAGAAGTGCGACTACGACGTCGAGAAGGCGCAGACCGGCATCGTCTACATCGACGAGATCGACAAGATCTCGCGCAAGTCGGACAACCCGTCGATCACGCGCGACGTCTCCGGCGAAGGCGTGCAGCAGGCGCTGTTGAAGCTGATCGAAGGCACGATCGCATCGGTGCCTCCGCAGGGCGGACGCAAGCATCCGCAGCAGGAGTTCCTGCAGGTCGACACGACCAACATCCTGTTCATCTGCGGCGGCGCGTTCGCGGGTCTCGAGAAGATCATCCTGA
>CADEEJ010000401.1 GCA_902826315.1 uncultured Steroidobacter sp. | reverse complement strand
GATGCCGAAAACCGCGCGAGCACGGATCGCCTGGCCGACCTGACGCAGCGCTGCGGCTCCCTGACGCCGCGCGAGCACGAGGTCATGGCCCTGGTCGTCGACGGCAAGGCGAACAAGGTCATCGCGATCGACCTGGGCCTGAGCGAACGCACCGTCGAGATCCATCGCGCGAATGTCATGGAGAAGATGGGTGCGCGCTCCGTGGCTCACCTGGTGAAGATGCATCTGATGCTGGGCGGGGATGCCTGATTCGCCTCCCACGGGCTCGCACTACGGTCGATCCGGGATCAGCAGCTCGCCGCAGTCCCCGTTCGTTATTCCGGCTGCATTGGCTTCATCCGTGTCGAGATGCAGCTCGAGGCGGAAATCCGCCGCAATTCGCACAGTCACGTCACCGAACACCAGATCGCGGTCGTTGCTGTCGATCTTCAGCTGCACCGTCTGCCCGTCCTGCACGCCCAACCGCTCGGCATCCTGCGGGCTCATATGCACATGCCGGCGAGCGCTGATCACTCCGCTCGACAGCGAGACACGCCCCGCCGGTCCTTCGATGACGACACCCGGCGTGCCCGCGAGATCGCCGGAGATTCGCACCGGCGCTTCGATCCCGAGAGTGAGCTCGTCGGTTCGCGACAGCTCGATCTGATCACGCGCTCGGGGCGGTCCCATGACGCGCACATTCTGGATTCGACCGGCGGGTCCGACGAGCGTGACCGTTTCCTGGGCGGCGAATTGCCCGGTCTGCGACAACCACGTGCGCGGCCGCAGCTCGTAGCCAGGTCCGAACACGCGATCGAGCGTTGCTTGAGACAGGTGCGCATGGCGCGCCGACACCGCTATCGCAATACGTGTACCCATCTATCCCGCTCTGGCGCGCCACTCCTGTCGTTGCTCGCTCTTGATGGAGCCGGCGATGTCGCACATGAGGCCGGTGATCACATCGATCGCATCATCGATGGCCATGATACCGATCAATGAGCCGCGCACGTCCACAACGGGTACGCGGCGAATGCCTGCCAGCCGCATGGCTTGCAGCATGTCGCTCAACTCGTCGCTCTCGTTGGCGATGAGTGGCTGACGCGTCATCACGTCGTCGACCGTCACTGAGTGCGGATCGACATCGCGGGCCAGCACGCCGAGCACCAGATCACGGTCGGTCAGCACGCCGACCGGCTTCTGCAGCTCATCGCCCTCCCGATACACGATCAGAAAGCCGACGTGCCCGGCACGCATCAGCTTCGCGGCCTCGGCAGCGTCCGCCTTGGACGCGATCGCGACAACCGCCCGCTTGCAGTATTCACCGATTTTCATGATGCACTCCCGGGTGGGGTCATCCGGATGGACCCCAGCACGGACGGTGCCTCGACCTTGTCGATTTCCGCTTCTGCCGCCAGCCAATCCTCGAGCTCATGACCCGGCACGAAGCCGCGCCCTTCTGCGATGAAGTAGGCCGCCAACGCAACCTTGACCTGGTGGTCCGCAGCACGGGCCTCGGCCTGCGCCGCAGCCTGTTGCGCGACGTCGGCGTCCTCGCGGGAGTTAGCCACGGCGCCGTTTGCTGCAGTCGCAGCCTGGCGGCCCGTCCGCCGTGGCGATTTCTGTTCGTGAACGCTCATAGGTATGGTTGCTCCAATCTGCAGATCTCACGGGCGGCGCACGAGCCCCGCCCGCGAGCGCTCGTGCTCACTTCACCTCGATCGAAACGGTCTGCGGCGCCGCCGCCTGCATCTTCGGTATCTGGACGCGCAGGACGCCGTCTTTGGTCTCGGCGCGGATGCCCTTTGCATCGATGTTCTCGGGCAGCGAGAAGCTGCGCGAGAAAGTGCCGTAGAAGCTTTCGATGCGGATCTCGCTCGCGTCGTTCTGCTCCTTCTGGTACTTGCGCTCGCCGGCGATCGTCATGATGCCGTTGTCCAGCGTGACCTTCACGTCTTCCTTCTTGACCTCCGGCAGCACTGCTTTGATCACGTACTCCTGGTCCGTCTCGCTGATGTCCGCGACGGGGGTCCACTCGCCGGCTTCTGCGCCGTTGCGGCGTAGTGTCCGGTTGAACAATGGGGAATATTGGCGAAGCATTTCGTCGACTTCCCGGAAAGGTTCCCAGCGTATGACATTCATCTGCTATCTCCTGACATGTTGGCTCCGATGAAACACAAGCACAGTGTTCACGCTTGGGCTGGTGCTCTCCATGCGGAGATGGCCGTAACGCCTACGTGGTAGATGAGAGGCGGGCGCTCACATCTCCATGGGGGACTGCAAAGAGGATCTCCTCGGTTATGTGAAACGACCGCCTCACGGCCTACATATATATATGTGTGCTCACGTCGCGGGCAGCGGCTTGCGGCTGTCGAAGGCGAACGCCGCGGTTGCTCATGCGCCGCAGTAGGAACGCAGCTCGGCCAGCGGCAGCGGATTCGACATCCTGCGCCCGCCATCCATGACTTGGCTGAGCAGTGCCCGGCCCTCGAAGGTCTCGTCCTCACAGCACAGAACATCGCGACAGATGAGGCCCTGTGCGTCGTACTGACGATAGACCTGCCGCGGACCTGGCCACGTCTCCTTCCATTGCGAACGTTTTCGACACAGTCGGCCCGCGTACTGCTGCAGCTTGTAGGCGCAGTCCAGCGATGGCGCGTCTTGCGATACGGCCAGTCGCGTACCGACGCAATATCCGTCGACCGGAATCCGTTGAGCCTCCATGGCGGCGATGGCGTACTCGTCGAGGGAGCCCGCATGTCAGTGACCGAATGTGTCAGGAATCGTAGTCTCGGTTCACACCGGCGCTAACCCGGAGTTCCCCGCAAGCAGCACGGGATTGCCGATTTCGATTCGTCCGAGGTCCGGGAAAAGGTGGCGCCGGCGCCGCTGGCAAGCGACAGTAGTGCCATGATGCTCTTCGCCCCAAGCGCTGCCGGGTTGAGCGCAACCGAAGCGGCGCGCCGCCTGCAGGCGGACGGGCCCAACGAGCTGCCCGGTCACCGCCCGCGGAACCTGCCCGCGATCGTCCGCGAAGTGCTGAGCGAGCCGATGTTCCTGCTGCTGATCGCTGCTGCGGCGATCTACATCGTGCTCGGCAACGCCCGGGAAGCGTTGGTGCTCGCCGCATCGATCATCATCGTCGTCGTGATCACAGTGCTGCAGCAGCGCCGCACGGAACACGCGCTTGCGGCCCTGCGCGACTTGTCGAGCCCGCGCGCACTCGTCATCCGGGATGGTGTCGAGCAGCGCATCGCCGGCCGCGAGGTGGTCGCGGGCGACATCGTCCTGCTGCGCGAGGGCGACCGCGTCCCCGCCGATGGCGTCCTGCTAAGCGCTACCGCATTGAGCGTGGATGAATCCATCCTCACTGGTGAGTCTCTGCCGGTCGACAAGACCGCCGGCAGCGACGAGGCCGCACGCGTCTTCTCCGGCAGTCTGGTAGTGCGCGGCTTCGGCACGGCGCAGGTGCAAGCAACCGGCGTGCGCTCCGAGATCGGCCGGATCGGGCACGCTCTCACGACGCTCACCGACGAAACGACGCCCTTGTTTCGCGAGGTGCGCCGTGTCGTTCGCTGGGTCGCGCTGAGCGCGTTGCTCCTGTGCGCCGCAATCGCAGTCATCTACGCAGCGGCGCGCACGGACTGGTTAGGCGGTGTGCTCGCCGGCATAACCCTTGCGATGGGCATTCTCCCCGAAGAGTTTCCTGTGGTGCTGACCGTCTTTCTTGCAATGGGCGCGTGGCGCATCTCGCGCGCCGGCGTCCTGACGCGGCGGATGCCAGCGGTCGAATCGATTGGCGCAACGACCGTGCTCGCAGTGGACAAGACTGGCACGTTGACCGAAAACCGGATGCGCGTCGCGCTGATCGAAACGGACCACGACAGGGTCGACATGCGACGTGCCGACGTCACATTGGACGATCCTTCGCGGTCAGTCCTGGCGACAGCACTCGCAGCCAGCGAGCGCGATGCCTTCGATCCCATGGAGCGCGCGATTCACGAAGCGGCATGCCGGTGGAGTCCCGCGAGCGCCGCGCGCCTCCGCACAATGCATCTGGTCAGGGAATACGATCGCCCGCCCCAGTTGCTCGCG
>CADEEJ010000400.1 GCA_902826315.1 uncultured Steroidobacter sp. | reverse complement strand
CGGTCAGTGCGCGCGTGATGCGGCTCAACAAGGTCAGACCGAAGACGATGAGCACGAGGCTCACGGTGTAGGAAAGGTAGTGAACCGATCCAGGCCAGAAGAAGCCGTAGTCGCTCAGATAGTCGAACACGCCCACGACCAGCGTCAGGAAGGCAGCGAACAGCCATAGCCTGGTCTCGAACGTGGGGCTGCGGCGCACTGCGAGCAGCAGCCGCCACGAGATATAAGCATTGATCAGCATCACGCCCGGAAACCAGACGAAGGACTGAATCCACGTCTCCTCGTGCTGAACCAGGCGATGTCCAATGATGGCCAGCGCGACGATCACGCCGAAGGCGAGCAGCCCGCGCTCGGTCCGCGGCTGCGGACCGCCGCAACCCGGCAGGCGATTGATGAACAGCGCTGAGCAGATCGAGAACCACCCCAGCGCAATCGGCGGCAACGAGAACCACAGACCGGCCGGAGGAATGAGCACGCGAGGTTCGAGTAACAGCGCGTTGTACGCGGCCCAGCACAGCGTCGCTGCAGCAAACCATGAGTAACCGGTCTCGGCAGGGCGCACCCAAAAGAGTCCGAGCGTCAGCAGAGAGATCAGCAGCATCGCGACGATCGCCGCGTGCACGAGCGTGACCTGCAGGAAATGCGCGTACGCGTAAGCGGGCTCGATGCTCGACGCGGGACCGACGTAGAAGGGGAGCATGAATGCCGCGTAGCGAACGCTGACGAGACGCACCTCGACCTTGTTGACGCCTGGATGCAGCAGAGACGAGGGAAATTCGAAATACAGCGGCGTGCGAAAGTAGGAGTAGGGCGCACGCATCGGCTCGCTCGCGCCGATCAGCTCGCCGTTCACATAAACCGAGAACGTGCCAAACGTGGTCGCGAAGTACACGGCCCACAAGTCGTGCTGTGGAGCGCGCGTCTCGACGTCGATCTGATACCACACGCTCGCGATGTTGTTCGCGTCCACCGGCGTCCAGTCGACCGCGTTGGTGAAGTCGTCCGGCGGGGCATCCTCGCGGAACGGCGGTGGCTGCTCGGCGGTGCTGACGACGACGCGGAATTTCGAGCGCAACAGCTCAGGGTCGATCGGCGGCGCGCGATCGACGAGCGCCATGAACGCCAGATAGACGCACGGCGCGAGGACCAGGCTGATCCAGTAGGCGATTGACGGCGAGCGGACGGAGGACGTTTCGATGGCCTGCATGCTGCGGACCGCCCGTCTCAGGATCGGGCGTTGATCAACCCCATGCGCGTTGCTTCGTACACGGCTTCGCTGCGCGAGCTGACTGCAAGCTTGCCGTAAATGTTCTTGGTGTAGGAGCTCACGGTGCTGGAGGTCAGGCCGAGCAGCTGAGCGGTTTCGGCGTAGCTGAATCCCTTGGCGGCGAGCGCGAGGATTTCCATCTCGCGGGGCGTCAACGTGACAGTCGACGGCGGCGTGGATTGGCTGGTATCGGGACGGAAATGACGAATGAGATGACGCGCGATCGCCGGGCTGATCGGCGAGCCGCCTGCCAGCATCTGTCGGATCGCCTCGCCGATGCCGACAGCAGCGTCGTCTTTCAGCAAGTAACCCGTTGCGCCTGCCTTGATCGAGGACACGACCTTCATCTCGTCGCCGAAGACGGTGATGACCATGATCAGCACTGCAGGCCAACGCCGCGCGGTTTCGCGGATGATGTCGAGACCGTCGCCGTCGGGCAGTCCTAGATCGACGAGCAGCACGTTCGGGCGCGAAAGCTCGAGAGCAGCGCGAATCTCGCGACACGTGCCGACCGCCGTCGTGACCTCCAGCCCCGCCTGCGCGTCGGCGATGCGGCGCACGAGCGACGTGCGCGTCAGGTCATCGTCCTCGACGATGAAAACCGTATTGAGCTGAGTGCCCAAGAGACCTCGCCTGCAAATAGCCGCAGCCTGCCGCAGGAGCATAGGCGTATCGCGTCAAGTCGGATACCCGCGAATAGGGGGTGGGCCTCTCGGTTCGCAAGCTGATGCAACTCATGCGGCAAACCCTGACGGAGCGGCAGTCCAACCGCGGATAACCCGTGCGGGTCATGGAGGATTCCTCAAACCTGCCCGCTGCCCGCTCATGTGTCCCGCAGTTCGGCCGATAGTTGCAGCGAGCGGATGCTGCGCATATGAGACCGTCAAAAGCCCTTCCGGCGTCGCAGCCGGCGAGTCCCGTCAGAGCCAGTTCGGTGACTTGGCGGCTGAACCTGCTGCTCATTGCCGTCACCACAACCCTGCTGGGCCTGTCCGCGGCTTCGGAATACCTGCGTGCACGTGCGCAACACCTTGCCAATGTCGATCGACAGGTGACGGCGGCGCTGAATCGCGGCGCCAGGAGCTTGCCCAGCGCAGTATGGAACTTCGACACTCCGCAGATCGAGCAGATCATCACGGCGGAAATGGATGCGCCGTTCGTGCTGGCTGTAGACGTAACCAACGGTGACAAGACACTTGCCGTAGTGAGCCGCAACGCTGCAGGCGAACTGCAGCCAGTGCCCCTTGGCAAGCCTGCCGAAGAAGTGCGGTCGATCGTCGTCAAGTACGTCGACGCAGGCAAAACTGTCGACGCCGCCACGCTCTCAGTGCACGTTACGCTCGATAGCGTGCGCAAGGCACTGCTTACGGACCTCAAATGGACGCTGTTGCGTGCAGCAGGACTTCTTCTCGTGCTGGTCGTGTGCCTGTCTTTTGCGCTTACCCGCATGGTGTTCGGACCCACCCTGGGCCTGGTACGCCGTGCGATCGGCAACATCGGGCGCGATGAGGTCGATCTCACTCAACGCCTGCCTCCCACACACTACAGCGAGCTCAACACGGTGACGCAAGGCTTCAACGACTTCACCGATCGCTTGCATGGAATCGTGCGGCAGGTAAAGCACTCCTCCGACAGCGTCGCGTCCGGCTCGCGCGAGATAGCCCAGGGTATCCAGGACCTGGCGCAGCGTACTCACGCGCAGACAGACAGCGTGCGCACTCTCGTAACTACCGTTACGGATCTTTCGCGGACCGTTGAGCGGAGCACGGCAAGTGCCGTGGAAGCCAGCCGCATGGCGCGTGCGGCCGAGTCGCTGGTCGGCGAAGGCAGCGCAGTCATGTCGCAAGTCGACAGCGGGATGGCTGCAATCAGCGAGCGCTCGCGTCGGATCGCCGGCATCATCGAAGTGATCGACATGATCGCGTTCCAGACCAACATCCTGGCACTCAACGCGGCGGTGGAATCGGCGCGAGCGGGCGAGCAAGGGCGCGGTTTCGCCGTCGTGGCGGCGGAGGTCCGAGCGCTCGCGCAGCGCAGCACCGCTGCGGCCAAGGAGATCAAATCGCTCATCAGCGACTCCTCTGCGATGACCGCGCAGGCTTGCGAGCACGCCGCGCGTGCGGGGCAGACCATGCGGGAGATCGTCGACGCGGCGAGGGGCGTAGCAACCACGATTGCCGAGATCAGCCGTACCTCCGAACATCAGGCCACCCAGCTCAATGACATCAGTCGCACGATCGGTGCGATCGAACAGACCACGCTTTCCAATCATTCATTGGTAGAGAAGGGCTCGGCGGCCGCAGTGTCGCTGCGGGATCAGGCCGAAACGCTGCTCACGATCACGGATACCTTCAAGCTGCATCCTGCGGGATGAGCTCCGATAAGACTCGGGGACAACGATGAAACGCACTTTTTGCCTGGCCATCGGTCTGTTCGCCGCTGCAACCGTGGAGGCTGCACCCAAACTTGGCGCGTACGCGATCCCCGGTGTCTTCGAGCTCGACAAGACCGGCAGCTACGATAAGGCGCTGGCGAGAGTCGCGAGCGAAGCCGGGTTGTCGCTCGACTACGCCGTGCTCGCACCGGGTCGAGTCGAGGACGACTTCAAACAACACAAGCTCGATTGCGTCATCCCGCTGGATGCGCGCTTCTGGTCGAGCGCCGAGAAAGTCATCAACAGCGAGCCGCTGAACGTCGCGAAGATCTATGTGTTCTCGCGCGCCGGCGACGGGCCGTACACGAGCGTCGAGCAGCTCAAGGGCAAGCGCGTCGGTGCTCGCCGCGGCATGCCGTATGGGCCGAAATACGAC
>CADEEJ010000399.1 GCA_902826315.1 uncultured Steroidobacter sp. | reverse complement strand
GCTGCCAGTCGCCCATGGGCCGCACGCTATCGAAACTCTCGCCATTGCGCTGCACGAACCGAATCGCGCCATCGTCGAGCACCTGCACGATGACTTGCCCTTCATGCACCTTGCGATGATGAAAGCGACACAGCGTCACTAGGTTCGACATCTTCGTCTCACCACCATGCGCCCAGTGCTTGATGTGATGCGCGTCCGTGTACTTCTTGTGCGTGCAGCCAGGGAACCGACAGCCCTTGTCGCGTGAACTCAGTGCGCGTTGGATTGCCGGCGGGACGCTGCGAGTTTTCCGCCCAACATTCAGCGGCTCGCCCTTCTCGTTCTCAACAATCGCAACCACGCTCGCGTCGCAAGCCAGTCGTCGCGCCGTTTCAGCGGCGATAGCAGGCCCGTCTTCAATCTCGCACTGCTCCCCTCCTCCCGCTCGCAGCGTTTCAGCTGAAACGTGAACTACGACTTGGTGGCGCTCGCCGCCGCTCATCGCTTCGGCGCCGTGTGCCATGAAGCTCTCGAAGATCACCGCGAGCGCGTCGGCGCGCTTCTGCGACCAGCTCGGGCGGTCGACGCTGTCGGGTGGGATGAAATCGGCTCTCGGGTCCGGAAGTGCAGGCGAAGGACTCTCCGGTATCGCGGCCTCCAACGCCTTCAGGATCAACGCGCCGACGTTGGCGGGCAAGCGCGCCTTTAGAACAAGCGAGCCGTCGTAGTCCCACTGATAACGCACTTCGCGATTCTTCTGCTGTTGCTGCTCGCGCGAGAGCTCTTCCGCTTCCGTCGCGCGTCGATAGGCGCGGACCAGCGTCTCGACGTGATGCGCAGTGCCGTGGCGGGCGATCTGCAGGAAGTAGTGCTCGTTCTCCGGTGTCGCCACGCGCGTGATTGCGCGCACGTTCGAGTAGCTGATCTCACCGCGCTCCATCGCAGCTGAGACCTGCGGCAGCTTCTCCAGGGCGCGTGCAGTGCGCACCTTCTCGCGCGCCGCACCCAGGTCGATGCCGCACTTCCAGTTGAGCCAATGGGCACAGTCCCGCGTCGCGCGACAGTTCCAGCCCTTGCGACGATCGAACTCGGCGAGAAGAGACAGGAAACGATAGTTCCCGGCGTTCAGATGCCCGGCCAGCTCGATGATCTGATCCTCGAGCTCGTGCGTCGAGCGGATGTAGAGCATGCGTTCTTCGAAGGAAGGGAGTGAACCGTCCATGTGTGTCTCCAGTCTGTCCGTGGCTTTTCGAGCCTTCCCCCCGCTTGCGCGAGGGAAAGGCCGTGGATTGGGCTGTAGGTCGGGCTTTAGCCCGACTCTCCGCTACGCCGCGTTCAGGCGAACGCTATCCAATTCCTCGACGCTGTTGTTGACGAGATTCGCCGCAACATGCGCCGCTTCCGCGTAGAAGATTGCATCGTCGCCCTCCGCGTGCAGCAGCACCTCGTACAGGCACATGAGCACGCCGTGCGCCTGCAGCAGCTGCGCGCGTTGTGCTTCGATGCGTTCGTGTTGTGGCGTGCGCGGTGCAGAGGAAGGAGCATCCGCTGCATTGTGGTTGCGGCTCGCGCGGGGCTTGGACGTATCATGCGGCCTATCCATGGTCATTTACCTCTTAATCAGGTAGGGCTGTGGTAGGCACTCGGCAGTGTGTCACCACTGTCGGGTGCCGCTTCTTTCAAATCCGCTCCTTAGGAATTACTCGCTGGAAGTGATCGAAAGGTTCCAGCGAGCGTGCGTGCTTGATTCAGCACGCGCTGATCGTGCCAGAAAAGTTTTGACCTGTACATAGTCACAGGTATGCAGAAATCGCGGAAATTTCAGGCCTTTCGCAAGTGCCGCACGCCGATCACGACGACACCCACGAGACCTGCGAGCAGACAGAACCCGTGCAGCGTGTTGAGAAAGACTGCCCCTAGCAGCGGATTCGCATCGCTGAAGGGCGCGAACGGCTCCACGTCCGCATGCATCAGGCTGTCGAGCAGGACATGCGAGCACGTACCCAGGATCGCGCAGAGCGCCACTGCGCGGATGCTGAGACTTCGCAGCCCAAAAGTTTCCAGCAACCGCGGCACGACGCGCCGGACCAGCGCGAACACCGCGACGAAGATCCCCGCCGCGACCGTCGACCCCACGTAGGTGTGAAAGAAACGGTGGATCGGATACTGGTGCGTGAGCATGAAGTACAGCGGCTCGACGTCGACGAGCACGTTAGCGCCGCAGAACGCGAGAAAGCTCACGTGCTTCGGTGCCACGGAGTGCACCAGCGCGCCGGGGCCGAAATGGAAGGGAGTAAAAGGCATCGGCGGAGTGTCAGGCTGAAGCCTGACCCACAGCAAGAGTTAAGCGTCGCGCCAAGGCCGACCTACGGCGCGCAAAAAAAAGCGCCGGACTTTCGTCCGGCGCCGGTCGCTCCACGAATCTGTGCTGATGCTTATTCGCGCGTGCGCGAGACGGTCTCGGTCGGCGCGGCGGCTTCGTCGACGTAGCGGAAGCGCACTACGCCGTACAGCATTTCGTCCCAGGTCTGCTGGCCCCACGGCACTTCGCGGTTCGGGTCAGGGTTCGCCTTGTTCTGGGTCGAGTTGTCCCACGTCGTGCTGTGCGTGACCTTCGTGCCGGCCGGCAACCGCTTCGGCGTCGTCAGCTCGTACGTCGTCTGCCAGTTGAAGTCATAGGCCGGCACAGACAGCAGCGTTTCCTGCGTGCCGTCCGGGTACGTCGCGATGAAGTTCGACGCCTTGCCGCGGAAGTGCGAGTGCGGCAGCAGGCTGTACACGATCACATCGCGATCGAACGTGCGCGATGCGGACTCGGTGTGCGCCTTCGTGTTCGCCGGAATCTTCAGCGACGGCTTCGCCATCACGGCGCTGCGGAACTGGTACTGCGGGGCGTCTTTGCGGAAGTACAAGCCCATGCGGCTCACGTCGCGCGCCTGTTTGCCGGTCGCGGTGTAGTGCATCTGGAAGAAGAACTTCGCGCCCTTCTTCATCAGCACGCCGGTCTCCTGCGGCAGCACCATCGCGCCCGCGCCGGGCACGTAGCCGCCGAGGCTGCCGCCGTCGCGAATGCCGGCGCCGTCCACACCCATCGTCGCGATGATGTGATGGAGCACTGTGCGATCGCCCGGAAGGAAGTCGACTGCGCGCACCCACACGTCGTGATCCAACGGATTCGCGACGCTCGGCATCTGATATGGAATCGTGCCGGTTGCGGGGACGTCGAACGCCGGGATCTCGACGATCAGGTCGGGTTGGCCGAGCGACCACTCGGGCCACGTGCGCTTCAGTTCCGCGAGCGGATCGGCGCCGGTGCCGCGCGGAGTGCCCGCCTCGATCCAGTGCACGAGCGTCTTGACCTCGTCCTTCGACAACGAGCGGTCGTTCGAGAACGCTTGATAGTGCGGATCCGCATGCCACGGCGGCATGCGCTGCGTGCGCACGACTTCACGGATCATCGGCGCGAAGCCCTTGACCATGTCGTAGCTCGACATCTGCCACGGACCGATGCCGTCCGTGCGATGGCACGTGACGCAGTTGTCGATCAGCATCGGCGCGATCGTCTTCGAGTACGAGATCTTCGCGTGCGCTGCCTTCTTGTCGCGCTCCGGCATCGCAATCGCGCAGCCTTTCATCTCGACCTGGGCGGTCTTGACCGGCTGTGCATTCACCAGCGCTGCTACTGCATCGGCCGCGTAGTTCGAGCTGCCAGCTGCGAGTGGGCCGCGGTACGCGAGCTTCCAACCCTGCGGATTGATCACGAGCACTTCGCCGTTACGCCGCAGGTCGAGCGCTTCGCCGATGAGCTGCGTGTCGTCGATGAGGATCGGCATGTCGATGCCCTGATCGGCCGCCGCCTTTGTGATCGCGGCGCTCGTGTCGGGCAGATTCGAATCGATGAGCAGGACTTCGACGCCCTGCGTGCGGTACTGGTCGCGCAGCGCCTTCAGGCCCGGCACGGACTGGCGCGACGCTTCGCAGCTATTTCCCTGTGCCATCAGCACGACGGCTTTCATGTCCGAGAGGTAATACAGCTCGCGCGAGCCGCCCTGGTGGTCGAGCAGGCGGAAGTTGTCGACGCTTTCGCCGGGGCTCAGCGCGAAGGCGCATCTCGCTGCGCAGAACGC
>CADEEJ010000398.1 GCA_902826315.1 uncultured Steroidobacter sp. | reverse complement strand
CGCACCACGCCGTCGATCGTCGCGTTCACCAAGGACGACGAAGTGCTGGTCGGCCAGTCCGCCAAGCGCCAGGCCGTCACCAATCCGCAGAACACGCTGTTCGCGATCAAGCGGCTCATCGGCCGCAAGTTCCAGGACGACGTCGTGCAGAAGGACGTCGGCATGGTGCCGTACAAGATTGCCAAGGCCGACAACGGCGATGCCTGGGTCGAGGTCAATGGCAAGAAGATGGCGCCGCCGGAAGTCTCGGCGCGCGTGCTCATGAAGATGAAGAAGACCGCGGAGGATTATCTCGGCACGACGGTGACCGAGGCCGTGATCACGGTGCCCGCGTACTTCAACGATTCGCAGCGCCAGGCGACCAAGGATGCCGGGCGCATCGCCGGCCTCAACGTCAAGCGCATCATCAATGAGCCGACGGCGGCCGCGCTCGCTTACGGGCTCGACAAGCAGGGCGGCGATCGCAAGATCGCGGTCTACGACCTGGGCGGCGGCACGTTCGACGTCTCGATCATCGAAGTCGCGGACGTCGACGGCGAGCGCCAGTTCGAAGTGCTCGCGACCAACGGCGACACGTTCCTCGGCGGCGAGGACTTCGACAAGCGCGTCATCGACTACCTGGGCGAGGAGTTCAAGAAGGAGAGCGGCGTCGACGTGCGTCGCGATCCGCTCGCCATGCAGCGCCTGAAGGAAGCTGCGGAGAAGGCCAAGATCGAGCTGTCTTCGAGCCAGCAGACCGACATCAACCTGCCGTACATCACGGCCGATGCGTCCGGGCCGAAGCACCTGAACATCAAGCTCACGCGCGCCAAGCTCGAGTCGCTGGTCGAGGAGCTGGTGACGAAGACGATCGAGCCGTGCCGGATCGCGCTCAAGGACGCCGGCGTGTCGACCAAAGACATCGCCGAAGTGATCCTGGTAGGCGGCCAGACGCGCATGCCGCTCGTGCAGAAGACCGTCAAGGACTTCTTCGGCCAGGAGCCGCGCAAGGACGTCAACCCGGACGAGGCGGTCGCAGTCGGCGCCGCGATCCAGGGCGGCGTGCTGTCCGGTGAAGTGAAGGACGTGCTGCTGCTCGACGTCACGCCGCTGTCGCTCGGCATCGAGACGCTCGGCGGCGTGATGACCAAGCTGATCGAGAAGAACACGACGATTCCCACCAAGGCGAATCAGACGTTCTCGACGGCGGACGACAACCAGGGCGCGGTGACGATCCACGTCCTGCAGGGCGAGCGTCAGCGCGCGGGCGATAACAAGTCGCTCGGCCAGTTCAACCTCGAGGGCATTCCGCCGGCGCCGCGCGGCATGCCGCAGATCGAAGTCACGTTCGACATCGATGCCAACGGCATCCTGAACGTGCAGGCGAAGGACAAGGCCACCGGCAAGGAGCAGAAGATCGTCATCAAGGCCTCCAGCGGCCTGAACGAGGACGAGATCAAGCGGATGGTTCGCGACGCCGAGGCGCACGCCGAGGAAGACCGCAAGTTCCGCGAGCTGGTCGAGTCGCGCAACAAGGCCGATGCGCTGTTGCACTCGACCGAGAAGGCGCTCAAGGATCTCGGCGACAAGGTGCCGCCGACGGATCGCGCCAACATCGAGTCCGCGATGGCGGACCTGAAGCGCGCGCTCGGTGAGGACGACAAGAGCGTCATCGAGACCAAGGCGAATGCGCTCGCGCAGGCCGCGGCCACGATCGCGCAGCAGGCCTACGCACAGGCAGGCCCGGCGGGCGAGGGCGGCGGCGGAGCGGCGGGCGGTCAGCCCGGTGGCGGTGCCAATGCCGGCGGCGCCAAGGACGACGTCGTCGATGCGGAGTTCGAGGAAGTTAAGGACCGCAAGAACGGCTAAGCTTGCGTGCAATGGACCCACAGGTGCCCTGGCGCCTGTGGGTCCAGATCTATCTGGACCCGACATAAAAAATGGCCAAGCGGGATTACTACACGGTGCTCGACGTCGCGCGAACGGCGACCGAAGTCGAGATCAAGAAATCGTATCGCCGCCTGGCGATGAAATTTCACCCCGATCGCAACCCCAACGATCACGAGGCCGAAGAGAAATTCAAGGAGTGCAAGGAAGCCTACGAAGTGCTGACCGACGCGCAGAAGCGCGCGATCTACGATCAGCACGGCCATGAAGGGCTTGCCGCGCGCGGCGGCGGCGGCTTCAGCGCTGCCGATGCCTTCAGCGACATCTTCGGCGACGTGTTCGGCGACATCTTCGGCGGCGGCCGGCGTGGCGGACGCCAGGTCTTTCGCGGCGCCGACCTGCGCTACGACCTCGAGCTCGACCTCGAACAGGCGGTGTTCGGCCACGACGCCGACGTCGAATTCACGACGCTGGGCGAATGCGAGACGTGCAAGGGCAGCGGCGCCGAGCCCGATTCCAAGGTCGCGACCTGCGAGACCTGCCACGGCTCCGGCCAGGTCCGCATGCAGCAGGGCATCTTCGCGGTCCAGCAAACTTGCCCGCGCTGCAAGGGCCGCGGCCAGGTGATCACCGAGCCCTGCGACAACTGCCTCGGTCAGGGACGCATCCGCAAGAAGAAGAGCGTCGCCGTGAAAGTGCCGGCCGGCGTCGACAACGGCGACCGCATACGCCTCGCGGGCGATGGCGAAGCCGGGCGCAATGGCGGTCCTCCGGGCGATCTGTACGTCGAGATCCGGGTGCGCGAGCACGCGATCTTCGAGCGCGACGGCAGTCACTTGTCGTGCGAGGTGCCCGTGAGCTTTGCGACTGCGACGCTCGGCGGCACGGTCGAAGTCCCGACGCTCGGCGGCAACGTCGAGCTGAAAGTCCCCACCGAGACGCAATCCGGCCGCGTGTTCCGGCTGCGCGAGAAGGGCGTGAAGCCGGTGCGCGGCGGCCCGGCGGGCGACCTGTTCTGCCGCGTCGTGGTCGAGACGCCGGTGAACCTGACGGACGACCAGAAAACGCTGCTGCGCAAGCTGGAGGAATCCATGCACGCCAGTACTCGTAACCACAGTCCGCGCCAGCATTCCTGGCTGGACGGCGTGAAACGCTTCTTCGAAACGATGCGCAGCTGATGAGCGCGCGCGAGCTGCAGGTTGCGATCTTCGGCGCCTCCGGGCGAATGGGGCGCGCTGTGATCGCGGCCGTCGAGGAATCGCCCGACACTGCCGTGAAGGGCACGGCCACCTCGTCCGACGACCCTGTCGCCGCGCTGCGCGGTGCCGACGTCGCCATCGAGTTCGCGCTGCCCCAGGCGACTGCCGCGAACCTTGCAGTCTGCGTCGCTGCCAAGCGGCCGATCGTCATCGGCACGACCGGGCACGACGAAGCGCAACGCGCCCGGATCGCCGCGGCCGCGCGCGAGATCGCGATCGTCATGGCGCCGAACATGAGCCTCGGCGTGAACCTGTTGCTGAAGCTCGTTGAGTTGACTGCAGGAAAGCTCGACGCCAGCTACGACATCGAGGTCTTCGAGGCCCATCACCGCAACAAGAAGGACGCGCCTTCGGGCACAGCGCTCGCACTCGGGTCCGCGGCTGCCGCGGGTCGGGGCGTGAAGCTGAGCGACGTCGCCGAACACGCGCGACCAGGTGCCGGCACGGCGAGAAAGCCTGGCGCGATCGGATTTTCCGTGTTTCGCGGCGGCGACGTGGTCGGCGACCACACCGTGACCTTCGCTGGCGCCGGCGAACGCATCGAGCTGACGCACCGCGCGAGCGACCGGATAGCGTTCGCGCGCGGCGCTGTCCAGGCGGCGCGCTGGCTCGCCGGCCGTCCGCCCGGCCTCTACTCGATGCAGGATGTCCTGGGACTTGTGTAGTCGGGTCTTCGGCCCGATGACCGAGCGACCAGTGGTCGCGGGAAATCCCGGGGGAGATCACTAGTCACCAGTGACTTCCATCTGTAGACTCCCCTCCCTCAGCACGCGGCGAAATTCTTGTTTGCGGGATCGGCCTGAAAGCCAATCTCGCCGTCAGCATGCGCGTCTGAAACGACTGACGACGGAGCCTTAAGAAGTGACCCAGGCAGACACCGCTGTACTCGCACTCGAAGACGGCACTGTCTTTCAGGGCCGCTCCATTGGTGCGAAGGGCAACACGACGGGCGAGGTGGTGTTCAACACCGCCATGACCGGCTACCAGGAAATCCTCA
>CADEEJ010000397.1 GCA_902826315.1 uncultured Steroidobacter sp. | reverse complement strand
CTCGCTCTCGAACGGGTTGCGCAACGAGTGCGCGACGCCGGGCGTCGGGAACGCCATGAAATCTCCGGCGGCGACTTCGTACTCGGCATCGTCGATACGTGCGAGACCGCGGCCTTCGAGGATGTAGATCCACTCCTCTTCCTGCCAGTGCGAGTGATAAGGAAACGCCTCCTTGCCCGGCGCGAGGCGCGCCAGGTTGACGCCGGTGCGGCGCAACCCGGTCGCCTTACCCATCTGGTAGCCGCTGATCTCTGAGTTCGCGCTCCACGGATGGGAGAAAGTCTGCGAGCGCGCAGCGACGTCGGCGGCACGCAATAGATACAGGTTCGGTCGGTTCATGAATGGAGCTCGCGAGCGATGGCAGGGGTCGCAAAGCTTGCGCGGGCGCGGCGCGCTGGGCAACCTTCGCCCATGAACCGGTGGCGCATAGTCGGGCTCATCGTGCTCGCGCTGCTGGCGGCGTCGCTGCTGGCCTGGTGGCTGCGACCTGCGCCGCCGCCTGCGCCGCCGCCGCAACCGGCGGCCCGTGAGGTCTTCCATAGCTCCAAGCCGCTGCGCATCGAAGTCGCGGCGTCGCGACCGCCCGCCGAAACTGTGTGGCTCGACTACGAGCTGCGACAACTGTTGATCCGCGGCCGCATGCGTGTGGCTGCTATCGGCGACGTCAGCGACACCTTTACGCTGCGTGTCGCGCTCGACGCCGATGCGAAGGGCGCGACTCTGGCGCTCGTTGCACCAGACGGCGTCGTCGAGAGAGAGGAGAAGCTGCAGCTACCCAGTGAGCAGCGCCTCGCGGTGATCGGTGCACTCGCGCAGCGCCTGCCGCAGTTTCTCGGCGCGCAAGCCGGCGCGTCGAACTGGGCGGCGCTGCTCGGGACCGACAACGCGAGTGCGTATGACGCATATCTCGCCGATGCATTGGAGCTGCTCGGCCCCGGCGGAATGGGCATTACGAGTGCCGGCTCGCCGCACAGCGCACGCATCGTCGAGCGACTCGAAACGCTCGTGCGCCAGCAACCGCGCTTCACACGCGCGCGCGCAGCGCTGGCGATCGCGTATCTCAGCCTCGGCGGACAGGATCAGTCGTCGCTCGCACAACTCGCGAAGACCGGAGCCGAGCGTGCGTTGGCAGCGGACGATGAGATTGCAGAAGCGCACGCCGCGCTTGGCCTGGTCAACATGCGGCGCGGCGATTGGACCGCGGCACGCGAGCAGTTCGATCGCGCACGCACGCTCGATGCGAACAGTGCCGCGGCACTCGAAGGATCGGGTTGCCTGCTCGTGGACGCGGGTCAATACGCTGCGGCGCGACCGCTGCTCGAACACGCCCTCGAGTTGCAGTCACGCAATGTCGGTGCGCGCGCATGCCTCGCATATCTCGACGCTGGCGCGAGCAAGGTCGGTGCGAAAGACGATAAGCCGCCGGCACCGGTCGCGCGCGTCCAGGCGCTCGCCGCGATTCTTGCAGGCGACGTCGAGACTGCGCGCCGCGTGTTGCGCGTCTCCTCGAACGACGAAGATTTTCGCGAGTGGGCCGAACCGCTATTGCAGGCCGCGGCGGACCGCGCCCGCATACCCGATGCGCTGCAATCGATTACGCGCGCCGCGAGCGACGGGCGCATCGACGCAACGACGGAAATCCTCTGCGGCGCCGCCCTGCGCCGCGCCGAGTTCGTGTTCAACCGCATGGCGCGCCTGCAGCGCGAGCGTGAGTCGGTCCCGCTGCGGGTGCTATGGATGCCGCAGACCGCGTTCCTGCGGCGCCATGCGCGGTTCGAGCAGATCGTGGGCACTGCCGGGCTGCCGGCGTTCTGGCAGGAATACGGCCCGCCGGATGCGTGCCAGGCGGATCCGAAAACCTACGGCTGCAAGGCGCGGCCGCTTGGCAAAAATACGCCCCAGAAAAATTGACCCTGGCGAGCCCTGAACCGCCCTGCGGGCTCCAGCGCAAGCTGCTGACTTGCGCCTATAATGCCGGCCCGCCGACAAACCGCGTTTTCGAAAATTTTTTCGACCATTTTTCTTGAGGGGAGACTCACGATGGGGGCCATCAACGCCGTTACGGACTTGACCGCGCAGGGCGACGTCGCCGTGCTGACCGTCAATTCGCCGCCCGTGAACGCGCTGTCGCAGCAGGTGCGCGACGGCATCGTCAAGGGCATGCAGCAGGCGATCGCCGACAGCGCCGTCAAGGCAGTCGTGCTGATCTGCGACGGCCGGACGTTCATCGCCGGCGCCGACATCACCGAGTTCGGCAAGCCGCCGCAGTCCCCGAGCCTGCACGACGTCTGCGACGCCATCGAGAATTCGTCGAAGCCCGTCATCGCCGCGATTCACGGCACCGCGCTCGGCGGCGGTTTGGAAACTGCGTTGTGCTGTCACTACCGCGTCGCCGTTCCGTCGGCGAAGTGCGGCCTGCCCGAAGTGCATCTCGGTTTGCTGCCCGGTGCGGGCGGTACGCAGCGACTGCCGCGCATCGTCGGTCCGGAACAGGCATTGCAGATGGTGACCTCCGGCGCGCACGTCGACGCCAAGACCTCGCTCGCCGCGGGTCTGCTCGATGAGATCGTGCCCGAAGGTGAGCTGCGCGCCGGCGCGCTTGCCTACGCGAAGAAAGTGATCGCGGAGAAGCGGCCGCTGCGCAAAGTGCGCGACATGAACGAGAAGGTGGCAGCCGCGCGCGGCAAGCCGGAAATCTTCGCGGACTTCCGCAAGGCCAACGCGCGCAAGTTCCGCGGCTTCCTCGCACCCGAGTACAACATCCGCTGCATCGAAGCGGCCGTGAACCTGCCGTTCGATCAAGGCATCGCCACCGAGCGCAAGCTGTTCATGGAGCTGATGACCGGCACGCAGTCGGCCGCGCAGCGCTACGTGTTCTTCGCCGAGCGCCAGGTGTGGAAAGTGCCGGACGTGCCGGACGACACCGCGACGATTGCGGTCAAGAAGGTCGGCATCATCGGCGCCGGCACCATGGGCGGCGGCATCGCGATGAACTTCGCGAACATCGGCATCCCGGTGGCGCTGGTCGAGACCAAGCAGGACGCGCTCGATCGCGGCTTCGGCGTGATCCGCAAGAACTACGAGTCGACGGCGAAGCGCGGCAAGCTCAAGCCCGAGGACGTCGAGAAGCGCATGGCCTTGCTCAGCGGCTCGCTGCAGCTCGAGTCGCTTGCCGACTGCGACCTGGTGATCGAAGCCGTGTTCGAGAACATGGACGTCAAGAAAGAGGTGTTCGGCAAGCTCGATAGCATCGTGAAGCAAGGCGCGATCCTGGCGACCAACACTTCGGCGCTCGACGTCAACGAGATCGCGACCGCCACCAAGCGTCCGGACGCCGTCATCGGCCTGCACTTCTTCTCGCCCGCGAACGTGATGCGCTTGTTGGAGATCGTGCGCGCGCAGAAGACTTCCAAGCCGGTCATCGCCACCTCGATGCAGCTCGCAAAGAAGATCGGCAAGATCGCCGCGCTGGTGGGCGTGTGCCCCGGCTTCGTCGGCAACCGCATCCTGTACGCGCGCCAGCTGCAGGCGCAGGCGATGCTGATGGAAGGCGCGATGCCGTGGGACGTCGACAAAGTGCTGTACGACTTCGGCATGCCTATGGGCCCGTTCGCGATGTCCGACCTCGCCGGCCTCGACATCGGCTGGAGCAAGGAGAAGTCGAAGAGCTCCACCGTGCGCGAAGTGCTGTGCGAGATGGATCGCCGCGGCCAGAAGACGGGCGCCGGCTTCTACGACTACGACGCCGAGCGCAACGCCAAGCCTTCGCCGGTGACCGAGAAGATCATCAAGGACTTCATGGCGAAGGCCGGTGCGCAGGCGCGCAAGATCACCGACCAGGAGATCCTGGAGCGCTGCACGTACCCGATGATCAACGAGGGCGCGAAGATTCTCGAAGAGAAGATCGCGATCCGCCCGTCGGACATCGACATCGTCTGGATCAACGGCTACGGCTGGCCCGTGTATCGCGGCGGCCCGATGTTCTACGGCGACACCGTGGGCTTGAAAAACGTCGTCGCGAAACTCAAAGAGTATGGGCCGAAGCTCGGCGCGGGCTTCACCCTCTCACCGTTGCTGGAGCAGCTGGCCGCCGAGGGCAAGCGTTTCCAGGATCTGAAATAGACACGTATCCAACCGGGGCATCTCATGCGTGAAGCAGTCATCGTTTCCACGGCGCGCACGCCGATCGGCAAGGCCTAT
>CADEEJ010000396.1 GCA_902826315.1 uncultured Steroidobacter sp. | reverse complement strand
CACAAGGTCGGCTTCGAAGGCGGCCAGATGCCGTTGCAGCGCCGCCTGCCCAAGGTCGGTTTCCGCTCGAAAATTGCACCGCTGGTTGCTGAAGTGCGCCTGTCGGAGCTTGCAAAGATCAAGGGCGACCTCATCGACGTTGCAGCCCTGAAGGCCGCGAACCTGATCCCGGAGCAGTCCGAGCGCGCGCGTATCGTCGCGTCCGGCACCGTGGCCCGGGCCGTGACCGTCAAGGGAGTGCACGTCACGAAGGGCGCACGCTCCGCCATCGAAGGCGCCGGCGGGAAGATCGAGTAAGTTCAAGTGGCTACCAGCAGCAAGACCGCCAGCACTGCCTCGCTCGCCGCATTCGGCGAGATGACCCGCTTCGCGGAGCTGCGGCAGCGCCTGTTCTTCCTGCTCGGCGCGCTGGTCGTCTACCGCATCGGCACGTTCATCCCCGCGCCGGGCATCGATCCGGTTGCGCTGGCGCGCTTCTTCCAGCAGCAGCAGGGCACGATCCTCGACATCTTCAACATGTTCTCGGGCGGCGCGCTGCAACGCCTGTCGATCTTTGCGCTCGGCGTCATGCCGTACATCTCCGCGTCGATCATCGTGCAGATGATGGCGGTGGTCGTGCCGCAGCTCGCCGCGATCAAGAAAGAAGGCGAATCCGGCCGACGTAAGCTGACGCAGTACACGCGCTACGGCACGGTGCTGCTGGCGGCAGTGCAGGGCGCCTCGGCGGCGTACGCATTTCAGAACCAGGGCGTCGTGATTGCGCCGGGCCCGCAATTCATCTTCAGCGCGACCATCACCTTGGTCGCCGGAACGATGTTCCTGATGTGGCTCGGCGAGCAGATCACCGAGCGCGGCCTCGGCAACGGCATCTCGATGATCATCTTGTCGGGCATCGTCGCGGGCCTGCCGGCAGCAGTCGGCGGCACGCTGGAAATCGTCCGCACCGGCGAAATGAATCCCGCGTTCGCGCTGATCCTGTTCGGCATGGTCGTCGCCGTGACCGCATTTGTGGTCTTCGTCGAGCGCGGCCAGCGCCGTATCCAGGTCAACTACGCGAAGCGCCAGCAGGGACGCCGCATGTACGCCGGCCAGAGCACGCACCTGCCGTTCAAGCTGAACATGTCGGGCGTGATCCCGCCGATCTTCGCGTCCAGCCTGCTGCTGTTCCCGGGGACGATCGCCAGCTGGTCCGGCACCAGCGGCAACCTGAGCTTCCTGCAGAACGTCGCAGCCGCCATGACCCCCGGCCAGCCCGCCCACATGGTGCTGTACGGCGGCCTGATCATCTTCTTCTGCTTCTTCTACACCGCGCTGGTCTTCAACTCGCGCGAAACGGCCGAGAACCTGAAGAAGTCCGGCGCCTTCATCCCGGGCATCCGCCCGGGCCAGCAGACGGGCGAGTACATCGACAAGGTACTGACTCGCCTGACCGTGTGGGGCGCCCTGTACGTCACCGTGGTGTGTCTGCTGCCGGAAGTGCTGATGTCGCGGTTCTCGGTGCCGTTCTATTTCGGCGGCACTTCGCTGCTGATCATGGTCGTCGTGATCATGGACTTCCAGGCGCAGGTCGCGGCGCACCTGATGTCGCACCAGTACGAAGGCCTGATGAAGAAGGCCAACCTGCGTGGCTACGGCCGCCCAGGTCAGACTTAAGGGGTTGATTTGTCATGAAAGTCCGAGCTTCCGTCAAAAAGATCTGCAAGAACTGCAAGATCGTCCGCCGCAAGCGGGTCATCTATGTCATCTGCACTTCGGATGCCCGCCACAAGCAGCGCCAAGGGTAGAAGTGGGTTGATGCCGTTAAGGCATTGAGTAATTAAGGCTTTTAGTTTAAATTTCCGCGCTTTTCTTCGCGCACAAGAGAGCTCAAGACAATGGCTCGTATTGCCGGCATCAACATTCCGATGAACAAGCACGTGTGGGTCGGCCTCACGTCGATCTTCGGCGTCGGTCGCACGCAGGCTCTGAAGGCTTGTGCAGGCGCCGGCATCAAGCCGAACACGATCGTCAAGGACCTCACCGAGAGCGAAGTCGCAGCGCTGCGCTCGCAGATCGGCAAGCTCACGGTCGAAGGCGATCTGCGCCGCGAAGTCTCGATGAACATCAAGCGCCTGATGGATCTCGGCTGCTATCGCGGTATCCGTCACCGCCGCGGGTTGCCGCTGCGTGGTCAGCGCACGCGCACCAACGCGCGCACGCGCAAGGGTCCGCGCAAGGCGGCGATCAAGATGAACTCGCCGGCCGGTAAGGCATAAAGGTTTGCAGAGGAACTATGGCTGATCAGAAGCAACAGCAGCAGGGCCAGGCCGGTGGTGGCACCCAGAAGCCCGGCCGCAAGAAGGTCAAGAAGCACGTCACGGACGCGATCGCGCACGTGCACGCTTCGTTCAACAACACGATCGTCACGATCACCGATCGCCAGGGCAACACGCTCTCGTGGGCGACGTCGGGCGGCTGCGGTTTCCGCGGCTCGCGCAAGAGCACGCCGTTCGCCGCGCAGGTCGCCGCCGAGAAGGCCGGCAACATCGCGCAGGAACACGGCGTGAAGATGGTCGAAGTGCGCGTCAAGGGCCCGGGCCCTGGCCGCGAGTCCGCGGTGCGCGCGCTGAACGCCTGCGGTCTGAAGATCACCAATATTTCCGACGTCACGCCGATCCCGCACAACGGCTGCCGCCCGCCCAAGAAGCGGCGGGTGTAGAGGAAGATTCATGGCTCGTTATCTCGGTCCGAAATGCAAGCTGTCGCGGCGTGAAGGAACAGACCTGTTCCTGAAGAGCGGCGTGAAGCCCCTCGAGTCGAAGTGCAAGCTCGAAGTGCCGCCGGGCGGCGTCAAGGGCGAGCGTCGCGGTCGTCTTTCCGACTACGGCGTGCAGCTGCGCGAGAAGCAGAAGCTGCGCCGCATGTACGGGGTACTTGAAAGACAGTTCCGCAACTACTACATAAAGGCTTCCGGTCGCCCCGGCGCTACAGGCGCAACGCTCCTGCAGCTGCTGGAAGGCCGGCTCGATAACGTGGTCTATCGCATGGGTTTCGCAGCCACGCGCAATGAAGCGCGCCAGCTGGTCAGCCACGCGGCGATCACGGTGAACGGTGACAAGGTGACCATCGCTTCCTATCAGTGCAAGGCAGGCGATGTAGTCGCGGTACGCGAGAAGGCGCAGAAGCAGTTGCGCATTCAGACGGCCCTGCAGATCAAGTCCCAGGTCGGGTTTCCGGCGTGGGTCGAGGTCGACGAGAAGAAATTTACCGGCACGTTCAAGCAGCTGCCCGACCGCGAAGAGATTCTGCCCGACATCAACGAGAACCTCGTCGTCGAGCTGTATTCGAAGTAGTCGTTTTTTTGGCTCTGCGGTGTTACCGCTGTAACGAGGCGGGCACGCGCAGTTCTCAACCGCTACACAAGCAGGTGTTTCCTCCATGCAGGCATCCGTTGGCGAATTCCTGAAGCCGCGTGTCGTCAAAGTAACCCCGACCACCGCCAAGCAGGCGAAGGTCGTTATCGAGCCGTTCGAGCGTGGCTTCGGCCACACGCTCGGCAACGCGCTGCGGCGCGTGTTGTTGTCGTCCATGCCCGGTTGCGCAATCACCGAGGCTGAGATCGATGGCGTGCTCCACGAGTACACGAGCATCGAAGGCGTGCAAGAAGACGTCGTCGACATTCTGCTGAACCTGAAGCAGGTCGCGATCCGTCTGAACGCGCGCGAAGAGACGCAGCTGCGTCTCCACAAGAAGGGCCCGGGCCCGGTCACCGCCGGCGACATTCAGCTCGACCACGACGTGGAAGTGCTGAACGGCGATCTCGTGATCGCGAACCTGACGAAGGCCGGCGAGCTCAACATGACGCTCAAGGTCGAGCGCGGCCGCGGCTATCGCCCGGCAGTGCAGCGCGCGAACTTCGAAGAGTCGAGCGGCCCGATCGGTCGCTTGCAGCTCGATGCGTCGTTCAGCCCGATCCGCCGCGTCACGTACACCGTCGAGAGCGCGCGCGTCGAGCAGCGCACGAACCTGGACAAGCTGATCCTCGACATCGAGACCAACGGCACGATCGACGCTGAAGAAGCGATCCGCCGCGCCGGCGCGATCCTGAAGGATCAGCTCTCGGTGTTCGTCGACCTGCAGGGTCAGGACGAGGGCGCGTCGAAGGCTGCCGAGCAGCAGTTCGATCCGATCCTGCTGCGTCCGGTGGACGAGCTCGAGCTCACGGTGCGCAGC
>CADEEJ010000395.1 GCA_902826315.1 uncultured Steroidobacter sp. | reverse complement strand
TCGAGGAGTCGTCGCCGATCCGCACACTGCCGATGACGGTCGCAGCCGGATCGACATAGACGCGCGCGCCCAGCACGGGAACGATGTTGCGATAGGGTCGAATATTCACGAGCGGTGCGCCTACGGGCAAGGCGCACGATCTTGCCGTGCGCCAGCCACCCGCGCAACGTCCGCGCTTACTTGGCCGCTCGAAACGCCGCGATCACGGTCGCCACACCGGGTTTCGGCGCTCCGATCGTCACGAAGCCGAGCGGACGCTCGAGCTTTTTCGTCTTCACAGTCTTGACCGATGCTGCCTCGGCGAACCCGCGGCCGACACCGCCGAAGCCGCTCTGGTCCACTGCGACCACTTCAGCAACGCGCTTCACGTTGAGCTGCGGCTTCACTGCGCTGCCGTATTCCTGACCCCCCAGCACCAAGTGCCGCACCAGCGCGCGCGTGCCGCCAGTGGTCGCATCGGAGTACACCGTAATCGGGCGATCGTCACCGCCCAGCTGCTTCCAGTTCGTGATCTTGCCGAGGTGGACGTCGCGAATCTGCTCCCAGCTGAGGCTCGTGACCGGATTGGACGGATGCACGACGAACACGACCTCGTCCTTGCGAACCTCGTGCATCTGCAGCGTCTTGATGTCGAGTTGCTTGCCGGCCACGGCGGCGGCTTCGACTGCGATCTCGAGCGGCTCGGAGACCATTGCAGCATCCGCAGTGCCGGCGGCGAGGTCGACGAGCCCCTTGCCGGTCGCGTTGCCCACGATTTCGAGCGTATGCCCGGTGGCTTTCTCGACTGCTTCGCGGTGCGGGTTGACGACGACGTTCATGACGGTCGTCGCGCCATGCAACCGTACGACCTCAGCCGACGCCGGCAAGGCGACGATGCTCATGCACGCGAGCAGTGTCTGGACGAGAGTGCTTTTCATCGGCAGGGCTCCACTTCGACGATACCGGGTGAGGGAATTCAGGTGCTGAGGTCTGGCGCGCAGCGCCGAGCTTGAAGACTGCGACGCTCTGGACGAGCTCATGCGCTTGCGACTGCAGGCTCTCGGCGGCTGCGGCGCTCTCTTGCACGAGCGAGGCGTTCTGCTGAGTCGTAGCATCCAGGTGACCGATCGCTTCGCCGATCTGCGCGACGCCGGAGCTCTGCTCGGCGCTGGCTGCGCTGATCTCGCTCATCAGCGTCGTCATGCGCTGGATCGCCTCGACAACTTCGGTCATGGTCCGCCCGGCCTGCGCTACCAGCGCCGTGCCCTGCGATACGCGATCGACGTTCTCGGTGATGAGATCCCTGATCTCCTTGGCCGCATTGGCCGATCGCTGCGCCAGGCCGCGCACTTCCGCGGCCACCACCGCGAAGCCGCGGCCCTGATCTCCCGCGCGCGCAGCCTCGACAGCAGCGTTCAGCGCGAGCAGGTTGGTCTGGAAAGAGATCTCGTTGATGACTGCGATGATGTCGACGACGCGCCTGGAGCTGCCGTCGATGCCCTGCATGGTCTCGATCATCTGTTGCACGACATTGCCGCCTGCGGTAGCCGTGACGCTCGCATTGGCGGCCAGCTGGTGTGCCTGTTGCGCATGCTCGGCGTTCTTTCTGACCGTGTCGCCGAGCTCTTCCATCGACAGAGTCGTGCGCTGCAACGCCACGGCCTGCTCCTCGGTGCGCTGAGAGAGATCGCTGTTGCCCTGTGCAATCTGTGTGCTCGCCAGCGCCACGCTGTCGGAGTTCAGGCGCACGTTGCTGACGACGCTGGCGAGATTGCGCTGCATTTCCTTGAGCGCCAGCAGCAGCTGCGCCGTCTCGTTGGAGCCGGCGGCCGCGAACTCGATGCTCAGATCTCCGGCGCTCACGGCCCGGGCGATTGCCACGGCCTGATTGATCGGTCGCGTGATGGAACGGATGATCCAGGCACCTACCAAGGTCGCCAGCAACAGCGCCATCAGGCCGACCGACCAAGTGACCGCACGCACGCTGATGACGGCACCGCTGGTTTGTGCGGCCGCCTCGCTCATCATGCCGGCCTGCAGCTCGATGACGCTTTCGATCGCAGCGAAATAGTCCCGCTGCGCGGATTCCAGCGAGCCCATGAGCAATGTCAACGCTTCCTCGGTCTGGCCGGCGAGAACCTGCTGCGCGAATTGCGCTTGCAGCGGGTCGAAGCGCTCGTGCACTGCGACGAAAGCAGCGAACACGGCCCTGCCGGAGTCCGACTGCAGTTGTCCCTCGAGATCGCGGCAAGAGCGCGCGATGCGCTCCTGCGCCTCTCTCGCGCCGTCGAGCTCGTGCTGCACTCTGGCCGGCTCTACCAGGATGAGCGAGTTGCGCATGCTGCTCGCGACGACATTGAGATCGTTCTGGATCTCGTGCGCCGCGACCACCGTCGGATAACGCTCGGCAATCACCGTGCGAAACGACGCTTCGACGACGCCGATCTTCACGAGCGCGATTGCGCCCATGAGGACGATGAGGGCCATCAGCACGCCGAAGCCGAGCATCAGCCGTGCGGATATTCTTGTGTCGTTGAGGGTCATACGCGCGTTCGATCGTGACGTACGTCACACATGCGAGCGGCGCGCGAACGCGTCGCTACGGTTCCTGCTTCGGCACAGTCGCGCTGCTCCTGAAGCCGGTGGCGCGCAATCAGCAAGCGCCTTACTGCGCCCGCGGGTCGGGGCTCACGTGCGATGCGGTATCCGTGCGATGGGCCGCGAAGCCGACCGCAGGCACGCTGTGCAGCCTCGTCTTACGATCAAGAATCTCCCATGCAGTCACGCACTCTGCGTCATGCGACTACACTGTTGCTTTGTCATCTGCCGGCCTTTGCCTTCGGCGCCGAAGACCGCGCGGTGGCGGCAGCAGCGTCCATCGAGCAGCGTTTGCAGGCATTGAGCGCGGAGCTGGATGCGCTGCGTAAGGATAACGAGGAGCTGCGCAGGCATCTCGGCGCGCTGGAATCCAAGGCCGATCAGCCGACTGCTGCGCCAGCAGCCGCACCGACGGCTCTCAAGCTCGGCGGCGAGTTGCGCATGCGTTACGAGAATTTCGCGAGCGACAACACGGCATTCGTCGAGCGCAATCGCTTCCGCGGCCGTCTGCGTGTCGGCGCCACTGCCGCGATCGCCAGCAACTTCGAAGCAGGCCTGCGGCTGACGACCGGAGTTTCCGAAGGTGAGCCGACCGGCAACAACTTCACCTGGCAGGACAATGCGAGCAAGAAAGCACTCGCGGTCGACTTGGCCTACCTGAAATGGACGACGCTCAAGACGAGCACCGACACCCTGGCACTGACGCTCGGCAAGATGACGAGTCCATTCGCCTCCTCCGATTTGCTCTTCGACAGCGACTACACGCCGGAAGGACTGGCGGTCCAGTACAGCCGCAATCTCGGGACGACTCACGTGCTGCGCGCCAACACCGCAGCCTTCGTGATCGACGAGCTGAGCGCCAGCAGGGCCGATGCCATGTTGTATGCACGGCAGCTGCGCTGGGATGCAGCGTGGACGCCACGCACGAGCACGTCGTTCGGCATCGCGAGCCTGGACCTGTCGCACGCCTCGAAGCTGACGAACAGCGCGGTGCCGGACGTGCACCGGGGCAACACGCGCACCGCGGCAGGTGAGCTGATCAATGACTATCGCCCCTGGATCGTGGACGCGTCGGTCACGCAGCTGCTGCGGGGAATTCCGGTGCGGCTCGCCGCTGACTACCTGGAAAACCCTGGCGCCGATACCGCCAACCATGCGTACTACGCCGGCGTTTTCGTCGGCAAGGCGGGCGCACGGCACACCTGGGAGCTGAGCTATCGCTATCGCGTTGCCGAGAGCGACGCGTGGTACGAGGAGCTGATCGACTCGGATTCGGGCGCGTTCTACGCCGTGGCGCCGCCCGGCGGCGCCGTCGGCTACGGTGGCGGCACGAACGTGCGCGGCCACATCTTCGCCGGCAATTACGCCGTGACCGATCACTCGCTGGTTGGATTCACTTACTTTTCGATGAGCCTGATCGAACCGAGTCCGGCGGGCAGCGCCAGCCACATGGGCCGATTGCAGGTGAACGCGCTGGTGAAGTTCTAGGCGCCACGTCCGAGCGGCGACGGGTTCCTGCCCCATCCTGTCGCAGGGTGGCGTCACCGCGGCGGGTCGGATATTTTCGACGCGGTAACAGGAGCCCACTAGAATCCACCGCCATGTCAACCATCGACTTCGATCTGCCTGCGTTCTCGTCGATCCGCGTCGCGAACA
>CADEEJ010000394.1 GCA_902826315.1 uncultured Steroidobacter sp. | reverse complement strand
AAGAGTGCGGGATACAGGTCGGGCGAAGCGGCGTGGAGAGCGAGCAGCGCCGAAGGATCGACCTCGACCGGTACGAGCTGCACGCTCAATACACGATCATTCGAGGGCGCGGAAGATCACCGAGCCGTTCGTGCCGCCGAAACCGAACGAGTTCGACAGCGCGACGCGGATCGGCATGCGCCGCGCCACCTTCGGCACGTAATCGAGGTCGCAGCCTTCGCCCGGGTTGTCGAGGTTGATCGTCGGCGGTGCGACCTGGTCGCGCAGCGCAAGGATCGAGAAGATCGCCTCGACCGCGCCGGCCGCACCGAGCAAGTGCCCGGTCATCGACTTCGTCGAGCTCACTGCGAGCTTGGGCGCATGCGCGCCGAAGCAGCGCTTCAACGCAATCGTCTCGGCCCGATCGCCGAGCTCGGTGGAGGTGGCGTGCGCGTTCACGTACTGCACGTCACTTGGATTCAGTTTGGCATCCTGCAGAGCGTTCGACATCGCGAGACGAGCACCCTCGCCGTCTTCCGGCGGCGCGGTGATGTGATGCGCATCGCCGCTCATGCCGAAGCCGACGATCTCCGCGTAGATCTTCGCGCCGCGCTTCTTCGCGTGCTCGTACTCTTCGAGCATCAGTGCGCCGGCGCCGTCCGAGAGCACGAAGCCGTCGCGATCGCGATCCCAGGGCCGGCTCGCACGCTGCGGATCGTCATTGCGCGTCGACAGCGCCCGTGCCTGGCAAAAGCTGCCGAGCCCGAGCGGCGTCGTCGCCATTTCGGCGCCGCCCGCGATCATCATGTCCGCGTCGCCGTATTGAATGAGGCGCATCGCCAGCCCGATGGCATGCGTCGAAGTCGTGCACGCCGTGACCGTCGCCAGGTTCGGGCCGGTGAGCTTGAACTGGATCGAGATGTGCCCCGAGATCATGTTGATGATGCTGCCGGGCACGAAGAACGGCGAGATGCGCTTCGGGCTCTGTGTCTCGGCGTACTTGCGGTAGTTCTCTTCGATGGTGTCGAGACCGCCGATGCCGGCACCCATGGTGATGCCGATGCGATGCGCGTTCGCCGGCGTGACTTCGATGCCCGAGTCCTTGATGGCGTCCGCGGCTGCGCCGTACCCGTAGTGCATGAACGGGTCCATCTTGCGCAGCTCTTTCGCCGAGAGGTACTTCTCCGCTTCGAAGCCCGCGACCGGGCCATGAAAGCGCACCGGGAATGCGCTGACGTCGAAGCGGGCGATCGGCCCGATGCCGCTCTTGCCTTCGAGCACGTTGCCCCATGCCGTGTCGACGGTGCTGCCGACGGGCGAGACGATGCCGAGACCGGTGATGACGACGCGCCGCTTCGACAAGCGATTACCTCTTCATGCAGATCAGGGTTCGGGAGTTGCGACTGCGGTCGACCCGCCTTCCCTGGCCGGGGACTCGCTGGTGCGCAGGCGTCACAGCTACGAGGGGCGCCTGCGGGCGAAATGTCAGGCCTGGTTGCGGCGCTCGGTGATGTAATCGATCGCCTGCTGAACGGTCGTGATCTTCTCGGCGTCTTCGTCCGGGATCTCGGTCTCGAATTCCTCCTCCAGCGCCATCACCAGCTCGACCGTGTCGAGCGAGTCGGCGCCGAGGTCGTCGACGAAGGAAGCGTCGTTGGTGACTTCTTCCTCTTTCACGCCCAATTGCTCGGCGACGATGGCTTTAACTTGCTGTTCGATACTGCTCATTGGTGTACGAGTCCTCTATGAGGCCTTTAAACCCTTCTCAAAACCGACCCTGTTTAGTTCGTTGGGCGGGTCGCATGGGAGGCGTATTCTAAGTTAAGACCCCCGCGGGTCCAACATTTGCAACACAATCGAAAAAACATAGTTGGCAAAGACACTTGACAGCGTTTCAGACCATGTACATGCCGCCGTTGACGTGCAATGTCTCGCCGGTGATGTAGCCCGCTTGTGGCGACGCAAGAAACGCGACTGCCGCCGCGATGTCCTCGGCCGCACCGAGCCGACCGAGCGCAATCTGCGCCGTGAGCGCCGCCTGCTGCTCAGCCGGCAGCTTCGCTGTCATGTCCGTGGCGATGAATCCGGGCGCCACGACGTTCACGGTGATGCCGCGTGAGCCGACTTCGCGAGCCAGCGACTTCGAGAAGCCGATGATGCCTGCCTTCGCCGCCGCGTAATTCGTCTGCCCGGCGTTGCCCATCACGCCGACGACCGACGCGATGCTGATGATCCGCCCGCGGCGCGCTTTCATCATGCCGCGCACCACGCCCTTCGAGAGGCGAAACACCGAGCCGAGATTCGTTGCGAGGATGTCGTTCCACTCCTCGTCCTTCATTCTCATCAGCAGATTGTCGCGTGTAATTCCTGCATTGTTCACGAGCACGGTCGGCGCGCCTTCATGCGCTTCGACGTCCTTCAGCGCTGCTTCGATCGACTGCGGATCCGCGACGTTCAACACGATGCCGCGCACCTTGCCCGCTTCCGCAAGCTGCTGCGTGATTCCCTGCGCGCCTGCTTCGCTCGTTGCCGTGCCGACGACAGTAGCTCCGCGACGTGCGAGCTCGGCAGCGATGGCGCGGCCGATGCCGCGCGATGCGCCGGTCACGAGCGCGATTTCCTGTGCGAGCGTCTGCTCGGTCATGCGTTGCTCCTGCAAGCCTGCAGCGCCTGCTGCAGCGACTCGCCATCTTCGATCGAGAGCATCGCGATGTCCTTGTTGCGCTCGATTCTGCGGTTCAGACCCGTGAGCACGCCTTTCGGTCCGCACTCGACGATCACGCGCACGCCGTCCGCGAGCATCGCCTGAATCGTTGCCGTCCAGCGCACCGGCTTCACGAGCTGCTCGACGAGCGCTTTGCGAATGCTCGCTTCGTCGCCGTGCTTGCGGACGTCGACCGTATAGATGTCACGCACCTCGCGCGCTGCGAATTTCACTTGCTGCAGCCTCGCGCCCAACTGTTCGGCAGCGGGCTGCATCAGCGGGCTGTGCGAGGGCACGCTCACCGGCAACTTGATTGCGCGCTTCGCGCCTTTCGCCTTCGCGACTTCGATCGCGCGATCGACTGCCGCGGCAGTGCCCGCGATGACGATCTGTCCCGGAGAATTGAAATTCGCGGCCTGTACGACTTCACCCTGCGCGGCTTCGCGGCAGGCGGCTTCGACTTCCGCGTCGTCGATGCCGAGGATCGCAGCCATCGCGCCCTGCCCCGCCGGCACTGCTGCCTGCATCGCCTGACCGCGAAACTGCACGAGTCCGACGGCCGTCCGGAAATCGAGGGCACCGGAGCACACGAGCGCTGAATACTCGCCCAGGCTGTGGCCAGCCATGGACGCCGGCAGGCCGCCGCCGTGTTTGCGCCAGACGCGCCACGTCGCCACGCCGGCCGCGAGCATCGCGGGCTGTGTGCGCTCCGTCTTACCGAGTTCCTCTTCGGGCCCGCCCTGGCACAGCTTCCAGAGGTCGTAGCCGAGTACCTCGGAAGCCTCCGCGAACGTTTCCTGAACGAGCGGCTCGGTAGCCGCAAGCGGCGCAAGCATGCCGACGGACTGCGAGCCCTGACCCGGAAAAACGAAAGCGAAACTCATTTATAGAGACGGTTACCTGCCAGAAGGCGCGCGATTATGCATAGCCAGCAGGGCGCCGGCCAGCGCGCCGCCAATCGCACCGTAGAGATGCGCGTCTACAACGACCGGCATGTCGCCGGAAAGCGGCAGGGCGCCGTGCCATTGCTCCCAGGCGAGTTTGCCGAGCAGGACGGCCGTCAGGGCCAGTGCGAGGGGCCTGGATTCATGCTTCCACCAGCCGATGGCACCGGCGGCGAGGGCGCCGTGCAGGACGCCTGAAAGCCCGACGTACCACTCCAGCTGTGGCTCCAAGAACACAAATCCCAGATCGATCGTCGCGATACCGCTCGCCAGGATGAGCAGCCAGCCGCGCAGGGAGTATTCGCGCGGAAACAGTGCGGCGATCAGGCCCAGACCGACTGCATTCAGCAACAGGTGCTGGCCGGAGCCATGGACGAAGTGACCCGTGACCAGGCGCCAAAACTCACCGTGCAGGACTGCCAAGCGCTCATACCGCAGCAGCTCCCGCCCCGCGTCCCCGGTGAGCGCGACCAGAACCAGCACGGTGGCCAGCAGTCCAACGAGCCAGGCCCCCTGGATCGACGACACGGCTGTCGGGGCGCGTAAACGCCCGGGGACGGCGTCACTCATGCCTTCAACCCGCTTTGTTATGATCCGCGCGCCTCGGC